>JBJENR010000033.1:0-70405 GCA_051880315.1 Acetatifactor sp. | reverse complement strand
TCAAGGTATTAAAGGATTTTAGAACAATAAAAAAGGGTAGTTTTTGACACTACCCTGAAAATAAAGGAGGGAAATTACATGATAACAGATACGTTTGACAGTAAATCGGAGGAAATCATCAAGGTGCAGCGCAATGAGGATGCAGTAAAGGTAGATGCGTGTATTCTCACGTTTTCAAATGAAATTAGAAATTATGTACTGGAGCGTTTTCCCTGCACCTTGATTGGGAAGCTGTATTCCTCCAACGGAGCAAATCCCGTTTATCGATTGGAATATGCGGGAAAGGTGTTTGCCTTTTATATGTCGTATGTGGGAGCCCCCGGATGTGTGGCAGATATGGAGGACACCTTATCACTGATAAACACAGATAAATATGTGGTGTTTGGAGGTGCAGGCTGCCTGAACAAAGAGATTGCGCGTGGAAAGGTAATGGTACCGACTCAGGCTTACAGGGATGAGGGAACCTCCTATCACTACGCCGAAGCATCCGACTATATCACTGTAAAAAATGCTGAAAAGGTAGCAACGTTTATGGAGGAAATGGGTCTGCCGTTCATAAAGGGGAGAACCTGGACAACAGATGCGGTGCATAGAGAAACAAGAGATAATTTTGAAAAGCGTAAAGAGGAAGGATGCATTTCCGTAGAGATGGAATGCTCTGCAGTTCAGGCCATGTGTGATTATCGAAACCTGAATGTATACTTCTTTTTTACCTGTGGTGATCTGCTGGATGCACCGAAGTGGGATGCCAGAATGAAGAAGAATCAAAAGAAAAATACCCAGCATGATCCCGGGCATTTTGATATTGCTCTTGAGCTCGCAGGATATGTTGCGGAGGCTTAGTCCGGTGATTTAAAAACCGTTTTACATGAGATAACAAGGGGAGAAAAGATATGTATACATTATTGTTGGCAATTCAGGCGGTCAGTATTGTGACTCTGTTCATTGAATCGGGATATGTTTTTGCCAAGATGAAGACCGATATACATAAGTATCTATTTCTTAACTGTGTCGCTACCCTGGTCAACAATACAGGATATTTTCTGATGATGATATCCACATGCAGAGAGCAGTACCTTACGGGTCTGCAGATGTCCTACTTGGGAAGAGTGTGGATCCCCTTTTCGCTGATTGTGTTTTCCCTGTCAGTATGCAGAATGCGAATCAAAAAGCCTGTTGTTATGGGAATGGTATTTTTACATGCCTTCATCTTTTTTTTGGTATTTACCACCCAGTGGCATGGCCTGTATTACAAAAAACTGGATTACGAAATCAACGGACTTTGGAGACATCTGGATTCAAAGCCCGGTATATTTCATATCATCTATTCTTTTGTGCTGCTTACCTACATCGTTGTAGGACTCGTCCAGCTGATCAAGGTAACCTGCAGGGAGAAGACGCCCACTTCCAAAAAGAGAATGTTTTTCGTGACGCTGGCAATTGCCATTGAGAGCGGCGGATTTATCATCAATCTTACCGGAGTGACCGGCGAGTATGACTGTACTGTTATGGGATATACCATAGGTACCTTCCTGATGTATATTGCAATGTTCCGATATAATCTTATGGATACCCTCCAGCTGGCAAAGGACTATATGGTGGATGAGCTTTCCGAAGCTATCATTGTGCTGGACCAGAATGACAGACTGGAGTATTATAACAAACCGGCGACTGATATACTGGGCAGCCTGACGCTTGATTTTGAGAGCCGTATTCAGGAGATAGAGGGGGCAATTGAGGCAGCAAAGCCCATTGAGCTGGATAATCGAATTTATTCTCCCAGGGTGAAAGAGTTATATCAGAACGAGGAACCCCGGGGCAAGGTATATGTGCTTGTAGATGATACTGAGCATTATAACTATATGCAGCAGCTAAAGGAACAGAAGGAGATTGCAGAGGAGGCAAATGCCAGCAAGTCGGCATTCTTATCTGTGGTGTCCCATGAGATTCGTACGCCCATGAATGCGGTGGTAGGAATGACGGATTTACTTTTGCGGGATGGGGACAGCCTAAATGACAAGCAGGAAAAGTATCTTAAGAATATTAAAAATTCCGGTTCTGCGCTGGTGATGATTATTAATGATATCCTGGATCAGTCAAAGATTGAGGCGGGGAAAATGGAAATCATAGAGCAACCCTATGAGCTTCGCCCGCTGGCTGCGGATGTCAAAATGATTATAGAAAACCGTATTGGGAGCAAGCCCATTCATCTGTTGTATGAAATTGATGATGAGGTGCCGCAGTTTTTGGTAGGTGACAGCTTAAGAATCAGGCAGATTCTGATTAACCTCATGAATAATGCCGTGAAGTTTACGGAGGAAGGCTATATCAGGCTTAAGGTGGAGGTTGTTGAGGAGGATGCCGGTCGCAGATGTCTCAGATTTGGGGTAAAGGATTCCGGTCAGGGAATACGCCCGGAGGATTTGGCAAGGCTCGGGGAGGCATTCACACAGGTAAATACGAGAAAAAACCATAGCAAGGAAGGCACAGGACTCGGTCTGTCCATTTCAAAAAGCTTCATATCCATGATGGGAGGACAATTACAGGTTAAAAGCGAGTACGGGAAAGGTTCAGAGTTTTATTTTTCAATCTGGCAGGGGATAGCCAGCGAAGTTCAGAATACCAGTGCCTCCGGAATTATGAAGCAGGCATGGCAGTCAGAGGAAGAATTCACTGCACCGGGAGCCAGGGTTCTTATCGTGGATGATACGGAGATTAACCTGATGATTACGGAGGAATTGCTGGAGCCGCTGCAGATGACTGTAGACAAGGCTACTTCAGGGGAGAGGGCGTTGGAGCTGGTACAGCAAAACACATATCACATCATCTTTATGGATTATATGATGCCTTACATGAACGGAGTGGAGACAACCGAAAAAATACGAAATCTTTCCCTGGTTGCCGATCGGGACGGCGAAGAAGACAAAGCAGCATATTATAGAAACGTTCCGATTATCACACTGTCAGGAGATACCTCAGAGAAAACAAAGGAAAAGTTCATGCGTGCAGGGATTGATGACTTTACGGAGAAGCCCGTAGAGCTAAAGCGGCTAAAAAAGCTGTTGCTTAAATGGCTGCCGGCAGAGCTGGTTGTCGGTACATCATAAGCAGACTTTCCTTTTGCGCAGGCTTTCGATACGCAATCGTTGAATCAAAAAAAATTAGCCAGGAGACCAGAAAATGGAAAATCAAGATACCGGTCATAAGCGAAGAGTCCGTTACAAAGGGACACACCCCAGAAGCTTTCACGAAAAATACAAAGAGGCACAGCCGGAGAAGTATGCAGATACCATTGAAAAGGTTATCAAAAAGGGAAGTACTCCTGCCGGTATGCACATCCCAATCATGGTGGATGAAATACTGGACGTGCTCAGGATAAAACCCGGAGAACAGGGGCTGGATGCCACTTTGGGCTATGGAGGTCATACCAGGGCCATGCTCGGGAAGCTGGAGGGAAGAGGGCATATCTATGCGTTGGATGTGGACCCCATTGAAATCAAAAAGACGAAAGAGAGGCTGGCGGAACAGGGCTTTGATGAGAAAATCCTGACCGTAAAGCAGATGAATTTCGCTGATATTGATTTGCTTGCCGGGGAAGTCGGAAGATTTGATTTTGTGCTGGCTGACCTTGGTGTTTCTTCTATGCAGATTGATAATCCGGACAGAGGCTTTTCCTATAAGGTGGATGCGCCGTTGGATTTGCGCCTTGACCCGGAACATGGTGTCAGTGCGGCTGAGAGGCTGGCGGAACTGTCAGAAAGTGATTTTATCGGTATCATGATTGAGAATTCGGATGAACCCTATGCGGAGGAGATAGCCAGGGTTGTAACAAAACGCAGGTACAAGGGGCAGCCTATAAAGACCACGACGGATCTAAAAAATGCCATTGAGGAGGCCTTGAAAGCCATTCCGGAGAAGGAGAGGAAGGAAACAGTCAAAAAAACCTGTGCACGGGTATTTCAGGCGCTGCGCATTGAAGTAAACAGCGAGTTTGAGGTGCTTTACAGCTTTTTGGAAAAGCTGCCGGGAATCCTGAATACCGGTGCCAGGGTGGCAATTCTGACCTTTCACTCCGGTGAGGACCGACTGGTGAAAAAATCTTTCAAGGAGTTAAAGCGGCAGGGGGTCTATTCCCGGATTGCCGAAGAGGTGATGCGGCCCTCAGAGGAGGAATGCCGTAGGAATCCAAGGGCAAAATCCACAAAATTGAGGTATGCTGTCAAGGCATAGATAGGCCAAAGCTACACAAGCCCGGCCTTTTTGATGCGTTTCCTGATCTGTGGACCAAGGAATGCCGCAAGAAGTATTTTGATGGTGTCGCCGGGAAGGAAGGGGATAACTCCGGCTGCCAGTGCAACACGAAAACTATATCCCGCCTGGTAGGCAAGCCATGCAGTACCGAATACATAGCATACGGCGGTACCCAGGATCATTCCCAGAATACAAAGAAATAAATTGTCCGGCCATTTGTCGATAAAGAGCCCGGCAATAACTGCAAGAAAAATGAATCCGATCAGGTAGCCTCCGGTTGGACCGAAGAATTTGCCGGCGCCTCCGCTGAAGCCTGAAAATACGGGTAAGCCCACAAGACCGATGAAAAGATAAACCAGATAGCTGACAGTTCCGCGCTTCATTCCAATGATGTAAAGGGTGAAGTAAATGGCAAGATTGGTCAGGGAAATGGGGACAAGCCCCCCCGGAAGAGGGATGGACAGCGGTCCTAAAATACAGATAATGGCAGCCATCAGGGCAATCAATACTAAGTTTTTTGTCGTGTTTTTTGTATTCATGATGTTTATCCTTTCTGCGGTACTTTTTTTAATTCAAATCCCATATCTGTGAGCATCTCGCGGTCCTGCCGGGTATGATTGCCGACAGTTGTAAGCATATCGCCGGTCAGGGTTGCGTTGGCACCGGACTGAAACAAGTCTCTGCCTCCATCTTCAAAATAGCAGCGACCGGCTGCAATCCGAATAAAGGCAGTGGGGTTTATGTAACGGAAAACAGCAACGCTCCGGAGGATTTCTTCCGGGGTAAGCTTTGGACGGTCACCCAGCGGTGTGCCCTGAATGGGAATCAGAAAATTTAATGGGATGGAAGTAATTTTCAATTCAGCCAGTGTCAGTGCCATATCAAGACGATCCTGCCAGCTTTCCCCCATACCTAAGATACCTCCGCAGCAGACCGTCAGGCCGGCTTCCGTGGCAAGACGAATCTCAGTTATTTTATCCGCAAAACTGTGGGTAGTACAGATATTGGGGAAAAAGTTTTCGGAGGTTTCGATGTTGGCATGGTACATTGTGACACCGGCCTCTGTCAGCCTTTTCAAATCCCCTGCTTTCATAAGTCCGTGGGAGGCACAAAGAATCATATCGGGAAATTCCCTGTGCATCGCAGCATAAGCATCCAGAGCCTTGTCGAAATCCGCTCCCTCCAGGGAGCGGCCTGCTGTGACAATAGAGTACCGGTCCACACCCTGCCGGTACATGCGGCGACAGTCTTCTACAAATCTTTTGGTTTCAAGAAACCCATGTTCCTCGCAGGAGGTATGATGATGGGATGACTGGGCGCAGAAACGGCAGTTTTCACTGCATTTTCCGGCACGTCCGTTGATGATACTGCACAGGTCAATACGATTGCCGCAAAGGCTTTTTCGTATGGAATCCGCACCTTCGCAAAGTGCGGAAAGGTCTGCGCTTAAGAGCACGGATAAGTCGTCCTTTGCACTTAAGCGTCGACCATGAATGATTTCGTCTGCAAGCTGTTTCATTGTTCTCTCCAATCCGAATGTTAACCGTAAACACAAATGAGTTTACAATAAAGGAATGATTTCGTCAAGAGAATATTGAAAAAGAAATAATGAAGGTATTGACTCCTACGTTGCGTAATAGTTTAAAATATGTTTATCGAGAGGAGGAAAAGCCAATGATGACAGTAAATGAGGTAAGTAAACTAACAGGAGTGAGTATACGCGCTCTTCAATATTACGATACCATAGGACTCTTACCCCCAAGTAAATATTCGGAGTCGGGCTACAGACTGTATGACGATACAGCTCTGGAAAGGCTGCAGCAGATTTTACTGTTCAAGGAGTTGGAATTTCCGTTAAAGGAAATTAAAGCGATTATCGATGCACCAAATTTTGACAGGAATAAGGCTTTAGAACAACAGATAGAGCTTTTGACCATGAAAAAGGAGCATCTTGAGAATCTGATTAATTTCGCTCTTGGAATAAAATGGTTAGGAGTGAAAAAAATGGATTTTACGGTATTTGACACTAGGAAAATTGATGAGTATTCCCAAAGAGCCAAAGAGCAGTGGGGGCAGACGCCGGAGTACAGGGAATTTGAAGCAAAAGCAAGGAATTGGACTGACGAAGACCAGCAGGGAATGATGCAGGATTTTATGCAGATTTTTGCAGAGTTCGGACAGATGATGTCCATGAATCCCGGAGACGAGAAGGTGCAGCTTCAGGTAAGGAAACTGCAGGATTATATCTCGGAGCATTTTTACAATTGCACCAAAGAGATACTCAGCTGTCTTGGAAAAATGTATTCCGGTGGCGGAGAATTTACAGAAAACATTGACAGGGTTGGTGGAACCGGAACAGCAGAGTTCTCTTCACAAGCAATTGAAATTTATTGTATGCAGTAAATTGTGGGCACAAGGAAACAGTGGGACATTGCTTCCGGCGATGAAGGGAAAGACTGATTAAGCCGTCAGATAGGTCCGCATGGTTCGCAGGGCGTTTTTTTCCAGCCTTGAGACCTGGGCCTGGGAGATGCCAATCAGGTCGGCTACCTCCATCTGGGTTTTTCCCTCAAAGAAACGCAGGGAGATAATTTCGTGTTCTCTGGTATTTAATTTTTTCATGGCTTCACTAAGGGAGAGATGCTCCACCCAGGTCTCTTCCTTATTTTTTTTGTCGCTGATCTGGTCCATGACATAAAGGGTGTCCCCGCCGTCCGTAAAAATCGGCTCATAAAGGCTCATGGGATTCTGAATGGCATCCAGGGCATAAGCGATGTCCTCCTTGGCGACACCTATCTCTGAGGCTATTTCTTCCACAGTGGGCTCCTTGAGATTCTTTTTGATCAGAGCTTCCTTGGCATAGATTGCCTTGTAGGCGGTATCTTTCAGGGAACGGGATACTCTGAGACTGCTGTTATCCCTTAAGAATCTGCGGATTTCACCGATAATCATGGGTACGGCGTAGGTGGAAAATTTTACATTGAGAGAAGAATCAAAATTATCGATGGCTTTGATCAGACCGATACATCCAATCTGGAAAAGGTCATCCACATTTTCACTGCTGGAAGAGAAGCGTTTGATGACACTTAAGACGAGGCGCAGATTACCTTCGATATAGGTTTCTCTTGCCTTTGCGTCGCCGGATTCAATTTGCTGAAACAGTGCCTCTTTTTCCTCTGATTTCAGAAGTGGAAGTTTTGATGTATTTACTCCGCAGATTTCTACTTTTCCCTGTGCCATGATTAGCTCCTCCTTTTTGAGATAGTGGTAGTATGCTCAGATTTTGAGTTCTGTATGCGATGGGGAAAGCATATTATTTAGCAAAAATGAAAGAGTAAAAAAATGCTGTTTTCTGAATTGAAATGCAAGGATGTCATCAATGTAAAGAACTGTAAAAAGCTTGGCAGAGTGTGTGATTTGGAGTTTGATCAGTGCAGCGGGTGTATCTGTAAGATTATGGTTCCGGGGAACAATAAGTTTCTGAGCTTTTTAAATTGTGAGCCCAATATTGTCATACCCTTTAAGAATATTTGTCAGATAGGTCCGGATATCATTTTGGTTGACATTCCCTGCTAAATATGCTAAATTTATGATGTAATATTCTGTATATTTATTGAATTATCGCAAATGAGGAGGCAACTTATGAAGTGTCCTTTTTGTAATCATGAAAATACCAGGGTTATTGATTCCAGGCCGGCGGAGGAGAACAATTCCATCAGACGACGTCGTGTCTGTGACGAGTGTGGTAAGCGGTTCACAACTTATGAAAAGGTGGAGACCATTCCGCTGATTATCATCAAGAAGGACAATAACAGAGAAGCCTATGACCGTTCAAAGATTGAGGCCGGGGTTCTCCGTGCCTGTCATAAGCGCCCGGTAAGTGCCCAGCAGATTACCGGCCTTGTTGATGAGGTGGAAAACGAGATTAGCAATATGGAGGACAAAGAAATTTCCAGTCAGGTCATCGGGGAACTGCTGATGAATAAGCTGAAGGATCTGGACCCCGTAGCATATGTACGTTTTGCATCTGTGTACAGAGAGTTTAAGGATGTGAATACATTTATGGATGAATTAAAAAAAGTGCTTAGTTAGGCTTAATTTTTTGGAGAATTCATCGATATACTTAACAGAGAGGTTCGTAAGGACAAAGCTGCGAAGGAGGTGAGTACATGGGTATAGGTAAAAATAGTGATTATGCTTCTTTTTTGCAGAATTATCAGGTTCCTGTCATTCCTAAGGTCAGTATTGAAGAAGTGCGGGAGCAGAATCGTATTGCAGCCACGCAGGATATGCCGGCAGCAGTTACCCATGAGACTCCCGAAGATATCAGACCCCGACGAAAGGATGCGCCGCTGGAAGATATTTCTGTTGTATTCAATAAGCAAGACGATTTCGGATATATCGGGCAGAACAAGGACATCAGATCTCTGGATGTGGAGAAGGCGATTGACGATATGAAGAAGGATAAGGTTTTGCAGCAATACCAGTATTTTGTGGGAAATTCCCGGAATATACAGGCTGAAAGCGAGGACGGTGTCGTAATTCGCAAATTCTGATAAAAAGATTAGGGCTGAGCAGGAGATTCATCGGGAACTCCTGCTCTGTTTATTTCAGTCCTTTCCGGAATTTTGTCTTATGACGGATTTTGTTCTTTTTCGGAGAGAATGCTGCGCAGACAGAGCAGATAGAGTAGGCACTGCATCAGCTGGCTTGCAAGCAGCCCCCAGAGGTAGCCCTGTATGCCCTTCAGAGGAACAAGGAACAGGACGAAACCAAGGCGTATCAGAAGGCTGAAGACATTCATGGCAAAAATATGCCCTACCTTTCCAAGTCCCTGCAGGATGCCGGAGAGTGTAGTGTCAAGATAGAGGAAAGGACAGATGAAGCCCAAGGTAGTGATGAAATATCCTGCCAGAGGACTGTGAAACAGGATGGTGCCGATCCGGTTGCCCAGAATAACGAAACCGGCCATGCACAGTAAACCCATGATGCCGCAATAACGTATGGTCTTTGCGGTGGCTTTTTTCACAGCGTCCATATTGTGCAGAGCATAATTCTCGGAGATGACGGGGAGCAACAGTACAGCCACGGAACTGGTGAGTGCATTGGGAAAGAAGATAAAGGGCATCGCCATCCCGGTGAGAACGCCGTATACACTCAGTGCTGTAGCATTGTCGTATCCGTATTGCTGGAGCTTTGACGGAATGGACACGGTTTCTATGCTTTGCAGAAGATTCAAGACTATTCTGTTTGCGGTCAGAGGAAGTGCCATGGACAGGAGACCGTGATAGGTTCTTTCGTTACCTGCTCCATCACGTTTTAGGTGATTGCAGCGCATACAATGTCTAACGGCAGCAAAGGAAAAAAACATTGAGAACAATTCGCCGATAGTGAGTCCAAGAGCCGCCACGGTGACGGAGGGGGTCTTACCAAGCCTCAGACAGTATGAAGAGACCAGCCATACGCAGCCGACTCGGGTACACTGTTCAATGAGCTGTGAGGCTGAGGGAATGCCCGCTTTTTTGGTGCCGTAGAAATAACCATTGACGCAGGAATGGACGGCACCTAAGGGAATGGAAAAGGAAAGAATGCGTAGCATATCTGCGGTTCTTGGGTCGCCCAGAAGTACGGCTGCAATGGAATCGGCATAAAAATATATAATTGCGTTACAGAGCAGGGACAGAGGCATGGAAATACTGAGACCGGCAAACATCGGGCGAAGAGAGGGCCTGGAGGAAGTAGCGGTCTGTTCTGCCACCAATTTTGAGATTGCAGTCTGGTAACCTGCAGCGGTGAGAGAGAAGGAGATTGAGAGTACAGGACTCAGAAGCTGATAGAGTCCCATGCCCTCCTCGCCGAACATACGGGAGAGATAGATTCTGTAAAAAAAGCCAATGATACGACTTAGGATACCTGTCAGGGTCAGTATGATTGTGCCGGTAATCAAGGGATGGGTGTTTTTGGATTTCATGATGTTACACTGCCGGGTTTTGTCTATCTATATTCAGACGTTTCATAAATGATGCTAATGGCTATTGCGCCGATGTAATTTAAGCGATAAAATATATAATGAAATTGTGGGAGTTGTCAGGCAACGGAGCAATTTATATGTCAAGTGAGTGGTAAAAGGATTTTTTATATGGATAAAAGGATGATATACCTTGACAATGCAGCGACTACCGGAATCGCCCCTGAAGTGTTGGAGACCATGCTGCCTTATTTGAGAGAAGAATACGGTAACCCCAGTGCCATATATTCTATGGGCTCTTCGGCAAAAAAAGCGGTCAATCATGCCAAGAGGACCATAGCCGGTATCCTTGGGGCAAAGCAGGAAGAAATTTTTTTCACTGCAGGGGGAACGGAATCGGACAACTGGGCCCTGAAGGCTGTCATGGAGACCTATCGGGATAAGGGCAGGCATCTGATCACAACTAAGATTGAACATCATGCCGTTCTTCATACCTGTCGATATCTGGAGGAGCAGGGGGTTGAGGTGACTTATCTGGGAGTCGACAGGGATGGCCTGGTCGATCCGGAAGAACTGAAGCGTGCAATCAGGCCGGACACGGTACTGATCAGTATCATGTTTGCAAATAATGAAATCGGTACGGTGGAGCCCATTAAGGAAATCGGTGCAATTGCAAGAGAGAGGGGAATTCTTTTTCACACAGATGCCGTGCAGGCCTTCGGACAACTGCCGATTCATGTGGAAGAACTCAATATTGATTTGCTGAGCGCCAGCGGCCATAAGATAAACGGTCCAAAGGGTATCGGATTTCTCTATATCCGTTCAGGTCTCAGGTTAAATCCGTTGATTCACGGAGGTGCCCAGGAGAGCGGACGGCGTGCTGGGACTGAGAATGTTCCCGGAATCGTGGGTATGGCTGTGGCTGCACAGAGAGCAGTGAGGCTCATGCAGGAGAAAACAGAGAAGGAAACCAGACTCAGGGATTACCTGATTGAGAGAATCGAGCAGGAGATTCCGTATTGTCGGCTGAACGGACACAGAACGAAGCGGCTGCCGGGTAATGTCAACTTTTCCTTTCGCTTTGTACAGGGCGAAGCCCTGGTGATTATGCTGGACAGGAAGGGAATCTGTACCTCCAGCGGTTCGGCCTGTACTTCCGGTGCGTTGGATCCGTCCCATGTGCTGTTGGCATTGGGAATGACGAAAGAGGAGGCCGAGGGTTCCCTGCGAATTACTTTGTCTGAGGCGAATACAAAAGAGGAGATAGAGCAGGTACTGGACAGCCTGAAAGAGGCTGTAGCAAAATTGCGGAGTATGTCTGTCGGGTATGAGGATTTTTGCAGAAGAAATATGGTTTCGAAGGAATGATAGAGAAGGAAGATATGAAGGAAAAAGTAATTGTTGGAATGTCCGGGGGTGTGGATTCCTCCGTGGCAGCTTATCTGCTGAAGGAACAGGGTTATGATGTCATAGGGGTTACCATGCGGCTCTGGCAGGACGATACCGGTGCAACCCAGGATGAGGGCAGTTGTTGCGGGCTGACGGCTGTGGAGGATGCCCGCCGCGTGGCAGAGATGCTGGAGATTCCGTACTATGTCATGAATTTTAAGCAGGAATTCAAGTGCAAGGTGGTGGATTACTTCGTGGAGGAATATCTGCGGGGAAGGACGCCCAATCCCTGTATTGCCTGTAACAGATATGTGAAATGGGAGGCCTTGCTTAAGCGTGGTCTGGAGATTGGAGCAGACTATATTGCAACGGGGCATTATGCCAGAGTGGACAGGCTGCAAAACGGAAGATATGCCGTGAGAAATTCCGTCACATCGGACAAGGACCAGACCTATGCTCTATACAATCTGACCCAGGAACAGTTATCCCATACACTGATGCCGGTGGGGGCGTATACAAAGAAACAGATTCGGGAATTGGCCGAAAAAGTCGGACTACCCGTGGCAAACAAGCCTGACAGTCAGGAAATCTGTTTCGTGCCTGACAGGGATTATGCAGGATTGATTGACAGGCTGGCGGGTGAACGTGTACCCGGTCCGGGAGATTTTGTGACACCGGAGGGAAGAGTGCTTGGGCGGCATAAGGGTATCAGTCACTATACGGTGGGGCAACGCAGAGGTCTGGAGCTTCCTATGGGCGAAAGGGTGTTTGTCAAGGAAATCCGGCCGGAGACAAATCAGGTAGTTATTGGCTCAAATGACGATATATTTACGTCCGAGGTTCTCTGTGACGAGGTAAACTTTATGTCGGTGGAGGACATTCAGACACCGGTGAGAGCACTGGCGAAGATACGCTACAACCATAAAGGTGAGTATTGTACTGTGGAAAAAATGCAGGACGGTCGTCTGAAATGCATTTTTGAAAAACCTGTGCGGGCAGCGACCCCCGGTCAGGCGTTGGTTTTATATGAGGGGGAATATGTGATGGGTGGCGGAATTATTCTTGGTCAGGATGCAGGACAGGCACAAGGATAGCCATAGTAACATAAAATGTGTAAAAGCAAAAACAGGTATGGCAAGACATGTATTTTGCATAGGGAATGTAGCTTAAAATGCAGAAATGAGGTATGGTATGGATTTTAACAGGGAGAACGGCGGAATGCCCTTGGGAAGCAGATTTGCTCCGGTGACTGGGACAATTGTGGATATCGTGGCTACGAGACTGGGAGGCCAGAGGGCCAATGGATGTATGAATTATATGTCTATAGAGGATATGGACGGAAATATCGTGAATTTTCTGGTGACACCCTTTACTTATGCGGTGGATTTTGAGACTCTTTCCGTGGGGATGAACTGTACCTTCTGGTATGATGTCCAGGCTCCCGTACCGCTGATTTTTCCGCCCCAGTATAATGCTGTGGTGGCAGCACAGAACAAAAACGGCAGGATGATTGACGTGAGCTATTATGATGAGAACATGGTAAATGCTGAGCAGACACTGCAGCTGCACATGGACGGTTCGGTGGAGGTTCGCACTACCAACAATCAGTATTTCCAGGGGAGTCCCATGAATCATAATCTGGTAGTTTTTTATGAAAATTCTACCCGCAGCATCCCTGCTCAGACTACACCCCGGAAAATCGTGGTTCTCTGTGATAACGTATTTGTGCATTGAGTTAAAGCAAGATATACAAGCTGCAGGGGAAGTGGTCACGAGTCCCGATATTATTTGAATTTGCTATATTTTGCAGAAACCGTAACTAATTCAGTTAATATAGGGGCGATAACTCATTTCGGCTCTGCAACAATATAAGTAGAATACAAGGAGATAAGGATGGGAAGATTTGTTAAGGAGGTTCAGCTGGATAAGTCTCTTGACATTGTAAGTATTGTGATGGAGGATTATTTTTATCACAACAGCTTTACACGGAGCTATTGGAATGACGAGATGGTTTACTGTTACAAGGACAGTTATGGCAAGGAACGTTATATGAAGTGGTCCTATACCTGTGGACTTTTTCACTTGGAAGCATGGCTTAAGAACAGCTTCGGCGGTGAGATGGACCTGAATGGTGTAGGCGGCGGTGCCAGCAGAAAAGAGTATCTTGAGAGTATTGAGAGGCTTCTGGTGACATTGCAGCAGGGGGATACCGATTATGCAAACGGTCATATGAATTCCGACCCGATTCATCATGAAGACAACCCCGGAGACAATCACAAGACATGGAAGAAGGACACAAGCTGGCAGAATCCTTTTTTCGGTGAAAAGAATTCAGATGCCGAAGAAAACAACAGTTATGTGATTGCATTCCTGGCTATGGGAATTGGTTTGTTTTCGCCGCTGATAGGTATTATTCTGTCTGTAATTGCCCTGAATAAGGGAAAAGGCACGGAAAACTACCGAAAAATAAAAATGGTGGCGATTATGGCTATCCTGTTGGCTTTGATTGTTGCTTTCATCGGTAACATTCCGTTTCTTTTAGCTTTTTTAAGTGGGGTATAATATGAAGTACATCAAGAGACTGTTGATGTTAATCGTAATGCTTCTCATACTGGCCAGTGCAGGCATTCTGGTATGCGCCCTGAATCCTTCCCTGACACAAAAACTGGCGGATAAGATACAGCTTATGAAACAGCCGGTGGAGACGCCGTCTGATTTGGAGACTGAGGGGTTGGTCCAGGAGCTTGCGACCAAAGGATACCTGATTCCTGAGTCATTGCCCCAAAGGGTGCCGGAGCAGGTGACGGGGCTGACGGGGTATCAGCCGTTGATAGGTCAGACAGAGCAGATTCTGCAGGAGGAAGCGGATAATCTGAGCAGTATTCTGTCTCCCGGAGAGACAGGAGAGAACGCTGAGTTTTCCCAGCTTTATTATCCATATTATTCTATGCTGAATCCCACGCTTCAGCAGTTGTACCGGCAGGTTTATGCCAATGCGGAAAAGCTTATTACTTCTTTTGCACCGGTTGTCCCGGTGACAACAGGGCAGGTTAAGAATGTCATGGAGGCAGTATATAACGATCATCCGGAGCTTTTCTGGCTGGAGTCAGAGTATTCCTGCAAATATCTGAAAACCGGCATATGTGTGGAAATTACCTTAAGGTATAATGCCACGGCAAATGATCTGACTGAGGCAAAGAAGCAGTTTCAGGCTTATGCTGAGGAGATTCTGGAAGGTGCAAGAAAGCTGAACAGCATCTATGAAAAGGAGCAGTATGTCCATGATGCACTTGTGCAGGTAGCAGAATATGCCGAGTCCTCTCTGATGAATCAGAGCGCATACAGTGCCTTGGTACTGGGCAGAACCGTGTGTGCGGGATATGCAAGGGCATTTCAGTACCTGATGCAGCAGTTGGAGATTCCCTGTTATTACTGTGCCGGATATACGGGACAGGAGCATGCATGGAACATTGTAAAGCTGGATGACGGATACCGCAATGTGGATGTCACATGGGATGATACAGACCCCGGCACCTATGACTATTATAATAAAACGGATAGCGAATTCATGGAAACCCATGTCAGAACGGGACTTTCGATTTATCTTCCTGCCTGTGAGGGAGCATTGCATCAGGGGAGCAGTGTTGCTACGGAAGGAATTGCAGATGCCTATATTAACCCCAATCCGCAGAAGCCTCTGAGGTGGCAGGAAAGAGAAGAGCAGCCGGAGGAACCTGAGAAGAGTGAAGAGGAAAAGAAAAAGGAGAATCTGGAAAAGGCCGGAATCACCGAGGACGAGGTGATGGAAACCCTGAAGGAGTATTATGAGGATTGTAAAGCCAGCCTGATAAAGGTTGGTGTGGGAGACAAGAAATTCTCCAATGTAGTTCCGGAGAGTCTTTGGCCCTCCATCGAAAGGGCATATGGAGAGGGCGGTCACCGTGCAGGTTATGTAGACGATGCACTGAAGGAATTGAAGGTAGAAAATTTTGTTATACAGATACAGGTGCAGAGGCTGGGCGGCGGATATTGCAGAATCTATCATAACATCTACACATATTAAAATCAGAGAAAACAGCAGTGTCTTCGCATACTGCTGTTTTTTTGTTGTGCAAAATTAAGACAACGGAAGTTGAGATTCACAGGAATATTAGGACAGGTTTCTCATATATTGGAGTGAGGAGGAAGCAGAAATGGAGAATACGATTCTGCAATTATTTCCTGCCCAAAGAAGGGATTTTTGGAAAAGGATTGCCGCCTGTCAGAAGGAAATCCGGGAAATCCGACTCAGGGCTGACAGACCGATTATCATTTATCGGCTGGGAGAGGAGCTGTTTTTGGACCGTGAGGGCAATTTGACGGACAAGGCCGGGGATGCGATGTTTGTCTCAAGAGGAGAATTGGATGAATTGCTGGAGCACATATGCCACTATTCCGTTTATGCATATGAGGAGGAATTGAGGCAGGGCTTTCTCACCGTTGCGGGAGGACACAGGGTAGGTGTGGCGGGACAAGCGGTACTGAACGGTGATGGGAAAGTACGCACTGTCAAGAATATTAGTTTTATGAATATCCGGGTGGCTCATGAGGTCAAAGGAGCGGCGGATGGGCTGTTGCCCGAGGTATATGAGAACGGCAGGTTGATGAATTCGCTGATTGTATCGCCCCCTGGCTGCGGAAAGACAACCCTGTTGAGGGATTTGGTCCGTCAGGTCTCTGATGGCAACAGATACGGCCGGGGAATGACTGTGGCGGTAGCTGATGAGCGTTCGGAGATTGCGGGAGCCTATGGAGGAAAACCTCAGAATGATGTGGGAATGCGGACGGATGTGCTGGATGCCTGCCCAAAGGAAGTTGCCATGATGATGCTTCTACGGAGTATGACCCCTGAAGTGATTGCCATTGATGAACTGGGAAATTCCGGGGAACTGGAGGCTCTGCGCCGTGCGGCAGCCTGTGGCTGCAAAATATTAGCAACAGCCCACGGAGACGGGACGGAGGACCTCGGGACCAGATTTGGCAGGGGAGAGTTTGAACAGCTCTTCCAAAGGGTTGTTTTGCTGGAGAGAAAGAACGGAAGTTGCCGTATCAGGGAGGTGAGGAGAGGAGGAGAAATATCGTGCTCAAGGGAATAGCCTGCTGCATGATTATCGCAGGAAGTCTGGGAATGGGTGTCTGGTATAAGAACGAATTTACGGGAAGAATCCGGGCTATCCGTATGCTTCGGACGATTCTGATTCTGCTGGAAGGGGAAATACGATATGGCAGGGACACCTTATCGGAGTGCTGCGGGCATATTGCAATCAGACTCAAGGGAGAATGTCAAACCGCCTTTGAACAGGTGGCGGAGAGGATGCGTCAAAACGGAGGCGAAAGCTTTGAACGGATTTTTCGAAGCTCTGTGGAGCCGGCACTGAAAGGGCTTCCGCTAAAACAGGAGGATATTGAAGATTTTTTTCGGTTTGTGGGGACATACGGATTTGCGGACAGCAGTCTGCAGCTGCGGCTGCTGGAGCAGAGCAGGGAGCAGCTGGAGGCAAGGGCGGAGGAGCTTTCCGCGGGAAACGGTGAGAGGTGCCGGATGGCAGTAAGCCTTGGTGCTATGGGCGGCTTCCTGATTATTCTGGTACTCTGGTAACGCAGGTGATTTCAGGGATTAATGCATTGTCATGGACGATAAAGGATGGAGAAAACTATGGGAGTAAATCTGATATTTAAGATTGCGGCAGTGGGAATTCTGGTTACGATACTCAGCCAGGTGCTGAAACACAGTGGGAGAGAAGAGCAGGCTTTTCTGCTCAGTCTTGTGGGACTGATTCTTGTATTGACATGGGTGATTCCGTACATATATGAGCTGTTTCAGACGGTACAGGCCCTGTTTTCTCTGTGAAACGAAAAGGAGCGGGATATGCAGGAGTTTGTGAAGGTTGCTTTTCTTGGGATTGTCGGTGTACTGCTGGCATTGCAGTTTAAGGGACAGAAGCCGGAATACGGCATGTATATCGGCATGGGAATCGGAATTCTCATTTTGGGCTATGCACTGCGGCAGGCAGAGGCAGTCACGATACAGCTCGGCAGACTGCGCAGCTATCTGGGCGGCTCTGAGAGTTATCTGGTGTTTCTGCTGAAGGTCATAGGCATCACCTACATCTGTGAATTCAGCGCAGGCATATGCAGGGATGCCGGATATCAGTCCGTGGCGGGGCAGATTGAGGTGTTGGGAAAGCTGTCGGTAATGTTTGCCGGACTGCCGATTCTGTTTGCCGTGATGGAACAGATTAACAATTTTCTATAGACAGGAGCAAAAAGATGGATTTGGAAGCAATCTGGCAGGATTACGGACTGGACAGGCTGGAGATGGGGGTGGAACAGCTTTTTCCGGGGTGGTCATTGTCTCTGGAGCAGCTCCTTGGACTGGTGATGAGCGGGAATATTCCCGGGGCGCTGTCCGTTCTTGCCGAGGAGTGGCTGCACAGTATAACAAATCAGTTGGCCGGCATGAGAAGTATCTTTGTGTGGCTGTTAGTTCTTGGCATTGTATCTTCACTTGTGACGCATTTTGTGGAAATATTTGATAGACATCAGGTGGCAGATTTAAGTTTTTATTTTATGTATCTGTTGTTTACCGTCATATTGTTTCGATGCTTTACAGAGGCTGCGGAAACCTCTGCTGCGGCTCTGGAGAACATCACGCTCTTTATCAGGCTGCTTGTGCCTGCCTATCTGATTTCCGTGGGAATCGCAGTGGGGGCGGCAACGGTCAGTGTCAGCTGCCAGTTGATGCTCTTGGTCATATATGGCGTGGAATGTATACTGGTTCAGGGAGTATTGCCTTTTATCTACTGCTTTGTGATGCTGTCGGTGGTGAACGGAATCTGGACAGAAGAGAAACTGACACTTCTGGTGGAACTCTTGGAAAAGGGAATCGGTTGGATTTTGAAGGGAGCAGTGGGGGTGGTGACGGGTATCAGCGTCTTTCAGGCTCTGATAACACCGGTGGTGGACTCGGTAAGAAAATCAGCTCTGCAGAAAATCGTCTCAGCCATTCCCGGAGTTGGAAATGCAGCGGAGGGTGCTGTGGAGCTGGTGTTGGGGTCAGCCCTGGTCATTAAGAACAGTGTAGGGGTTGTATTACTTTTGCTGATGCTTTTGCTTTGTGCGGCCCCTCTGGTAAAAATCGGCGTGATTGCACTGGTCCTGAAGTGCGCAGCAGCTTTTGTGGGGGTGGTCAGTGATAAGAGAATGGTCACCTGCGCCAACAGGGCTGGAGACGGTGTGCTTCTGGTGTTCAAGACCTCCGGAACCGCCATGCTTTTATTTCTGATATCCATAGCTGTCATCACGGTGGCCGGATGCTGAGAAAGGGAGGGAGTGTATGAGAAATGCATTGTTTCAGGCAATCTGCAAGGTGGGAATCTTTATGATATGTGCCCAGGCCATTGTACATTTTCGTCCCCGGGAGGCATATGAGAAATATTTAAAGCTGCTGGTCAGTATTATGATATTGCTTCAGCTTTTTCTGCCCATAGGTAATTTTTTCCTGGGAAGCGGCATGGAGCAGGTGGCACAGCGGCTGGAAAGGTTTCGGGAAGGTCTGGAGCAGGAGATGGGACTGGAGGCGGAAGAAGCCGCCAGGGCAGACGAAATCCTGGAAAGAATGACGTTGGAGGAGGTGCGAAGGCGGATGGAAGAGCAGAAAAGGGAGGCACAGCAGGAAATGGCGGAAGAAGGAGGGGAGTCTCCCGCCGGAAATGCGTCGGAAACATCACAGAATATAGAAATTTCCGTGGAAGTCGGGCCCATAGAAACCGTCATAATTGAGTGATGCAGCATAGAGGAGCAGGATGGAAAAATATCTAAATAAGTGGCTTGATAAAGAGAAGCTGAAAAAAATTATGCGCAAAGATAATATGCTGATTCTGATTCTGGCAGGGATTCTTCTTTTTGTGGTTGTCCTGCCCGTGAACAAGGAGAAGAACGGGGAGCAGACAGGAACCATGAAAGAATTTGGAGGAGAACTGCAGTCTTACAGTCCTTCCATGCAGGAAGGTTCTTCGGTGCAGGGACAGGCAGGTGCCGAGAGTATGGGGAATATTGACCTGGACTATGCCTCGGACCTGGAGAAAAAGCTGACAGAGGTGCTCTCGGGTATGGCAGGCGTTGGCAGGGTGAATGTGATGATTACATTGAAATCCTCCGCAGAGCTGGTGGTGGAAAAGGAAAACCCCATAAACAAATCCTCTACCACTGAGACCGATGCGCAGGGGGGAAACAGAAGTGTCAGCACCGAGGAATATGGAGAAACGGTGATATACAGCACCTCCGGAAATGAAAGCGTGCCCTATGTGGTAATGACATATGTGCCCCGGATAGAGGGGGTGCTGGTGGTGGCTGAGGGCGCGGGAAACGGCACCGTCAACAGAACCATTACGGATGCGGTCAGTGCCTTGTTTGGCGTGGATGCCCACAAGATCAAGGTGGTGAAAATGGAGGTACAATCCAATTAATTATACTCATATATCCTCTGCGGAGCTCATACAATAAAACAGTAAAACGTAAAGAAGGGGTAGAATGTGAAAAACCTAATCAAGAAAAATCAGCTTATGATAACTGCCTTGGCAATCATGATTGCCATTGCAGGATACCTGCAATTTGCAGGGAGTGACCTGGAGGATGAATATCTCATGGTGGATGATGGTAACGTGTATGCAGGAGATGTCAGCATGGCGGGGTCGGGCGGTATCGTTACGGAAAATTATACTGCAGGGGATCTGCTGGACCTGTCTGCGGAGGATCTGCTGCAGGAAGGTGTGACGGAGATTTCCGCTTTGGATTCCGACCTGGAGGATGAGCCTGTAGAAAACTATCTTGATGCTGATTTTCAGCTTTCCAAAGACACGGCTGCGGGCGGTCAGGCGAAGAACACTCCCGGAGAGGGCGAAATTCCCGGGGAGGCAGTATTCACCTCTGCTAATGGAGTGGCTATCCTGTCGGAGGCCAAACTGTTGAAGGAACAGACCAGGGCCAAAAATAAGGAAACCCTATTGGAAATCATCAACAGTGCAGGGCTGACGGATGCCCAGAAACAGCAGGCTGTGGACAGCATGGTGAAAATGACGGAGATTGCGGAAAAAGAATCGGCTGCCGAAATTCTTCTGGAGGCAAAAGGGTTTTCTGATGTAGTGGTGAGTGTGAACGGTGATACCGTAGATGTGGTTGTCAATGCAGCGGCACTGGATGATGCGCAGAGAGCACAGATTGAGGACATCGTGAAACGCAAGACGAATGTTTCTCCTGAGAATATCATCATCAGTACACTGTCAGATTGAATGCTTTTGGAAAAAAGTGTATAAAATACATATCAAGTATGGTATAGTAAACTAAAGATATTTTTGAAAGGACGCTGGATTATGAAAAGAGTGTTTCTGATAGTACTGGACAGTTTCGGAATCGGTGAGCTGGAGGATGCGGCTTCTTACGGCGATATCAATGTTAATACCCTGAGAAGCGTATCCGCCAGCAGGTATTTTCATATGCCCAATATGAGAGAACTTGGGTTGTTTGACATAGAGGGCGTTACAGTGGGAAGGAAGAAGGGAGAGCATTCGGCGGTAATTGCCCGTATGAAGGAGCGCTCCAAAGGGAAGGACACCACCATCGGTCATTGGGAGATTGCGGGAATTTATTCCCCCAGATCTCTTCCTGTTTACCCCCAGGGCTTTCCGGAGGAGGTGCTGAAGGAATTCACTTTAAAAACCGGCAGAGGAGTACTCTGCAATCGCCCCTATTCAGGGACGGCGGTGATACAGGAATACGGGGATATCCATATGCGTACGGGGAAGCTGATTGTTTATACATCAGCAGACAGTGTATTCCAGATAGCGGCACATGAGGAGGTTGTTCCCGTGGAGAAGTTGTATGAGTATTGCCGTATCGCCAGGGAGATTCTGCAGGGGGAGCATGGTGTGGGCAGGGTAATTGCCAGACCCTTTATCGGACCTGCAGGCGGACCCTTTACGAGAACCTCGAGACGTCACGATTTCTCTATCCTGCCACCTGCCGTCACGATGCTGGACCAGCTGAAGGCTGAGGGCAGGGATGTGATAGCGGTAGGGAAAATAAAGGATATTTTTGCGGGAAAGGGAATTACCGAGGCGGTATATACCTCCGGAAATGCAGAGGGAATCGAGAGGACTCTGGAATATCTGGACAAGGATTTTGAGGGACTTTGCTTCGTTAATCTGGTGGATTATGATATGCTTTACGGACATCGAAGGGACGTGGACGGCTATGCCGAAGCATTGGCTTATTTTGATGGAAAACTGCCGGAAATCATGGCGAAGATGGGCCCTGAGGATATTCTGATGATGACAGCTGACCATGGCTGCGATCCCGCATATACTGCAACCACGGATCACACCAGGGAGTACACCCCTTTTCTCATGTACGGACAGGGAGTGAAGCCTCGAAATCTCGGCACAAGAAAAACATTTGCCGATATAGGGGCTACTGTGTTACAATATTTTGGTATTGTGCCGGAGTTTGAGGGGGAGAGTATGCTTTAGTGGTCCCTGTAAAATAATGGCGGTTTCTTTGCACCCGGCGCAGACAAAAAGAACACGGAGGAGCTTACAGTGAGTAATTATACAGAAGAAATCAACCGTCGCCGCACCTTTGCGATTATCTCCCATCCTGACGCAGGTAAGACGACCCTTACGGAGAAGTTTCTGCTTTACGGCGGAGCTATCAATCTGGCCGGCAGTGTTAAGGGAAAGGCTACCGCAAGACACGCGGTGTCGGACTGGATGGAGATTGAGAAGGAGAGGGGGATTTCCGTCACCTCTTCCGTTCTTCAGTTTGAGTATGACGGCTATTGTATCAACATTTTGGACACGCCGGGGCACCAGGACTTCTCGGAGGATACTTATCGTACGCTGATGGCGGCGGATTCGGCAGTCATGGTAATCGATGCATCCAAGGGTGTGGAAGCCCAGACCAGAAAGCTGTTTAAGGTCTGTGGCATGCGCGGTATTCCGATTTTTACCTTCATCAATAAGATGGACCGTGATGCCAGAGATACCTTTGAGTTGCTTGACGATATTGAGAAGGAACTGGGGATTGCCACCTGTCCCGTCAATTGGCCTATCGGTTCCGGAAAAGACTTTAAGGGAGTTTATGACAGGGAGAAGAATTGTGTCATCTCTTATTCCGGTACGGAAAAGGGAACCAAGGAAGGAACTGCAATAGAGGTTTCGGTGGAGGAGGAAGAGGAACTTCGAAGGCTTGTGGGAGAAGAAGCTGCGGACAAGCTTCTCGAGGAGATAGAGCTGCTTGACGGAGCAAGTGCAGAATTCAATCTGGAACAGGTGCGGGCCGGAAAGCTGACACCTGTCTGTTTCGGCTCTGCACTGACCAATTTCGGCGTAGAAATATTCCTGAAGCACTTTCTTAAGATGGCAACCACTCCGCTGCCGAGAAAAGCGGATATCGGCATGATAGAACCGACGGAGAATGAATTCAGTGCATTTGTGTTCAAAATCCAGGCAAATATGAACAAGGCGCACAGAGACAGGATCGCCTTTATGCGAATCTGCTCCGGCAGATATGACGCAAATATGGAGGTACGCCATGTCCAGGGCGGCAAGGTGATGCGGCTTTCCCAGCCTCAACAGATTATGGCAGACGAGCGTAAAATCCTGACAGAGGCTTATGCGGGAGATATTATCGGTGTGTTTGACCCGGGGATTTTTTCCATCGGTGATACTCTTTGTATGCCCCGGGAAAAATTCCAATACGAGGGAATACCTACCTTTGCTCCCGAGCATTTCGCCAGAGTCAGACAGCTGGATACCATGAAGAGAAAGCAGTTTGTAAAGGGGATTGAGCAGATTGCCCAGGAAGGTGCCATCCAGATTTTTCAGGAGCTCAATATGGGACTTGAAGAGATTATCGTGGGTGTTGTGGGCGTTCTGCAGTTTGATGTGCTCAAATACCGGCTTGAAAATGAATACAATGTTGAAATCCGCCTGGAGAATCTGCCCTATGAGCATATCCGTTGGATTGAGAATAAGGATGAAATTGACATCAATAAGCTGACGGGCACATCGGACATGAAGAAGGTGAAGGACATGAAGGGGAACCCGTTGCTTTTGTTTGTCAATCCATGGAGCATCGGGATGACTATTGACCGAAATAAAGGACTTGTTCTGACGGAGTTTTCAAGAAATTAAGCAGGAGATAAGGCATGAAAAAGATTATTAAGTACATCAGAATCCTACCGGTAGTCCTCTGCTGTCTGTTGTGCGGGTGCGCAGCTGAATCCATTCTGGACGATGTGGTCAGGGATTATAAGGTTTCGGAGGTTTCTGTCGGGGAAGAATACAGTGAGAGTACGTCATCAAAGCAGTTCCAGGCCACAGAGGTGGATTCCCACACGACGACTTCAGGGGATGGAAATGGGGAAGATGAAAGCGGGACGGCGGAAAACGATGATACACAGAGGGAGCCGGAGGAGTGCTTTCTCAGCGCGGATGCATATGAATATGCCAGACAATATCTGAATGAAAACGAATTGCTGTGGTATCAAGACATCAGTCTTGGTCTCGGTACCCTGGGAAAGGATATTGAACTGGACAGGAAGGGCATAGAAGCCGGACTTGCCGAGGCGGATATTGACAGGATTTTTCAATGTGTATTAAATGACCACCCTGAGCTTTTTTATGTGGATGGTTATTCTTATACAAAATATACCCGGGGGGATAAGCTGGTTTCCATTAAGTTTTCAGGCTCCTACATTGCCGATGAGGAGACTGTGGGGGAGAGGCTGGCCCGGATAGACAGTGCAGCCAACGAGATTCTGGCCGGTATCAGCGGGGATGCGGACCAGTATACGAAAGTGAAATATATTTATGATACCATTATCAGAAATACAGAATATGATTTAAGTGCATCGGACAATCAGAATATTTATTCTGTGTTTATCAACAGAAGGTCAGTCTGCCAGGGATATGCCAAGGCCGTTCAGTTCCTGCTGAACCGGCTTGGAATGGAGAGTACACTTGTGCTTGGAACGGTGGACACGGGAGAGGGACATGCCTGGAATCTGGTGAAGATTGACGGAAGCTATTATTATCTCGATGCCACCTGGGGAGATGCCTCCTATAAGATTGACAGCAATAGTGCCCAGGGGCAGCAATCCATGCCGGAGATTAACTATGATTATCTGAATGTGACCACAGAGGAGCTTTTGAAGACACATACCATTGATAACTGTGTGCCCATGCCTGCCTGTGTGTCCAGGGATGCCAATTACTATTACAGAGAAGGGGCTTATTTTACAGCCTATGACAGAAATCAGGTACAGGCTCTGATTGAAAAAGCCAGAAGTCAGGGCCGGACGGATGTCACCATAAAATGTTCCGATGAGGAATGCTATGGCGAGGTGATAAACAGGTTGATTGAACAGCAGGAAATATTTGATTTTCTGGACAGCGGAAACAGCATTGCTTATGCCCAGAACAACAAACAGCTGTCTCTGACTTTTTGGATGACAAACGGATAAGGTTTGTGATATACTTGTTATTAGTTAATTGATGTAACAGCGATTCAGGAGGAAGTTCATATGGAGAAAGAAACAGATAAAGGAAATGTTGTTTTGAAGGAAGAGGAAAATGTGGGAGTAGTGCAGATTGCCGATGATGTGGTCGCAATGATAGCTACTCTGGCTGCCACTGAGGTAGAGGGTGTCAGTGCCATGGGCAGCAAGATGGGAGTGAAGAAACTGACAAAGGGTGTCCGCGTGGATGTGCTGGAGGGCAATGTTACCGTTTGTCTTGCCGTTATCATCGAATATGGCTATAACATTCCTGCCACCTGTCAGAAGGTCCAGGCGAAGGTTAAGGCTGCAATCGAGAATATGACGGGACTTACCTGTTCGGATGTGAATATCCGCATTGCAGGTGTCAAAGTAAAAAAAGCGTAAGGCGAAAAAGGATTTCTACTATGGGACGACATGAGCTGAGAGAACAGGTATTTATGCTTTTATTTCAGGTGGAGTTTCACTCTGCCGACAATATGCCCGGACAGATAAAGCTGTTTCTGGAAAACAGCGATAGTATTACTGCGGAGAAAGATTCCGAATGTATCAGTGAAAGATACAGGATGATCAGCGAGAAGATTCCGGAGATAGATAAACTGATTAATGACAACACGGAGGGCTGGGATACCACCCGCATGGGAAAGGTGGAGCTTACCGTGCTTCGCCTTGCTGTGTATGAGATGTGCTATGACGACGACATACCGGAGCGCGTTGCCATTGATGAGGCGGTAGAGATTGCCAAAAAGTACGGCCAGGAAAATTCCGGCAGCTTTGTAAATGCCATCCTGGCTAAGATTATGAAGCTGGGTGATTGAGATTCGAAGTGTATATACTGTAGGACAATTGAATGCATATGTTAAAAATATGTTCACGCAGGATTATCTGTTGCAGAGCCTTTTTGTAAAAGGGGAGGTGAGCAACTGTAAATATCATGCCTCGGGACATATTTATTTTACGTTGAAGGATTCCAAGGGCGTAGTGAACTGCGTCATGTTTGCAGGCAGCCGTTCGGGTCTTTCTTTTCGTTTGGCCGAAGGACAACAGGTGATTGTGGGCGGTTGTGTTGATGTATATGAGCGGGATGGTAAGTATCAGCTATATGCAAAGCAGATTACCCTGGACGGAAACGGACTTCTCTACGAGAAATATGAGCAGTTGAAGAGGGAATTGGAAGAAGCGGGGATGTTTGCCAAAGAGTACAAGCAGCCGATTCCAAGATATATCAGAACCCTGGGAATCGTTACAGCGGATACGGGAGCAGCAGTGCGTGATATTATCCAGATTGCCCATAGGAGAAATCCCTGTGTCCAGATGATTCTTTATCCTGCTGTGGTACAGGGCGAAGCGGCGGTTCCCAGTATCATATCCGGTATCCGTGCCCTGGAAGGGCTCGGCGTGGATGTGATGATTGTAGGGCGTGGCGGCGGCTCCATTGAGGATTTGTGGGCTTTTAATGACAGGGATGTGGCCCAGGCGGTATTTGACTGTTCTGTGCCGATCATCTCAGCCGTGGGACATGAGACGGACACAACCATCATTGATTTTGTATCGGATTTGAGAGCTCCCACTCCCTCAGCTGCGGCAGAACTGGCAGTTGCGGATATCAGGGAGATTATCGGTTCGGAGGAAAGACTGGCAGCAGAGTTGAATCAGTGTATGTATCGAAGACTGCAGGAATGTCGCGGGGAGGCAGAGCAGTTGAAACTGCGAATGAAAGCCTTCAGTCCTGCCAGCCGGATTCGGGAGAAGAGAATGACGGCAATTCGTGCCGAGGACAAGCTGCGGGACAGAATGAATTACCTGTTACGGAACAGGAGGCATCAACTGGCTGTTTATATCGAGAGGATGAAGGGACTTTCTCCTCTGGAAAAGCTAAACAGCGGTTATTCCTTCGTGTCGGATGAAGAGGGAAGAAATATACGGTCTGTAAGCCAGATAAAGCCGGGGCAGAGCATTGTCGTCACAGTCAGTGACGGAAGGTTTGGTGCAAGAGTGAGTGAAAGGTCCGGGGAAGTTTAACGGCAGACGGGAGAAGCGGGATGAGTGAAAAAAAAGAGCAGGAATTCAGTCTGGAAGAGAACTTTGCAAGACTGGAAGAAACAATAGAAAAGCTTGGCGAGGAGGATCTGCCACTGGAGGAAGCCTTTCAGGCCTACAGTCAGGGGATGGCTATCCTGAAGCAGTGTGATGCTCAGATTGACAGAGTGGAGAAACAGGTGCTGAAGCTGACGGAAGAGGGCGGGCTGGAGGTATTTGAAAATGGAGAACAGTGAATTCAAGAGCCTTTTGACTGACAAGACAAAAGAGATAGACTGTATGTTGGAAAAGTTTCTTCCGGAGGAGACAGGAATTCAAAGGACGGTGCCGGAAGCAATGAATTACAGCGTCAGGGCAGGCGGGAAAAGGCTCCGGCCCATGTTGATGTGGGAAACCTTTGTGCTCTGTGGCGGCAAAGCGGAGGACAGGCAATTTGTGGAGCTGTTTATGGCAGCCATAGAAATGATTCATACCTATTCCCTTGTACATGATGATTTGCCGGCTATGGACAATGACGAGTACCGCAGGGGGAAAAAAACCACCTGGGCGGTCTATGGGGAGGCCATGGGAATTCTGGCGGGAGACGGACTACTGAACTATGCATTTGAAACCGCGGCAAAGAGCTTTGATTTATGTGGTTGCGGGACACAGGAGAGTGACTGTACCGTGCCTGTCGACTATCTTCCCAGAGCGGCAAGGGCGCTTTCGGTATTGGCCCGGAAGGCCGGAATCTATGGTATGATAGGTGGGCAGACTGCGGATATAGAAGCAGAAAACCGGGAAATTCCCCTGACAGAGGAACAATTGCTCTTTATTCATGAACACAAGACGGCAGCGTTGATTCAGGCCTCCATGACAGTGGGGGGAATCCTTGCCGGAGCCGGAGATGAGGAACTGGAGAGGCTTGAAAAATGCGGTTACAACATTGGAATTGCCTTTCAGATTCAGGATGATATTCTCGATGTCATCGGTGACAGTGCCACACTGGGGAAACCGGTGGGAAGCGATGTATTGAATGGCAAACAGACCTATGTGACCCTGAAGGGGCTGGACAACGCCGGGGCTGAGGTAGAGAAATTGTCTGAGGAAGCAGTTCGGATACTGGATAGCTTTGGGAGCGGCAATGCGTTTTTGAAGCGGCTGATTCTGGAACTGATTCATCGGCGCAAGTAAAATTGCAGGAAGAGAAATGGAGAGGGCAAATGTACCTGGAAACCATTGAAAAAACCAATGACATAAAGAAAATAGAGCCTGAGAACCTGAAAGCACTTGCCCAGGAAATCAGGAATTTTCTGATTGAGAAAATCAGTGTGACAGGGGGGCATCTGGGATCTAATCTGGGGGCAGTGGAACTGACTATGGCGCTGCATCTTGCACTGAATCTGCCGGAGGATAAAATCATCTGGGATGTGGGGCATCAGTCCTATACACATAAGTTGCTTACCGGCAGAAGGGATGGCTTTGAAACCCTGCGTCAATTCCATGGTATGAGTGGATTCCCGAAGCGAAAAGAAAGTGAATGTGACGTCTTTGATACAGGCCACAGCTCCACTTCTATTTCTGCGGGCCTGGGTCTGGTAAAGGCAAGAGATATCAAAGGGGAAAAGAATACCATTGTTTCTGTCATCGGGGATGGTTCTCTCACCGGAGGTATGTCATATGAGGCAATGAACAATGCTTCAAAACTCCAAACCAATTTTATTATAGTATTGAATGACAACAATATGTCCATTTCCGAAAATGTGGGCGGAGTATCAAAATATCTGAATAATATCCGGACAGCCACGGGGTATCTGGATTTGAAGAAGGGGATTTATAATGCTCTTCAGGGAACCAAGCGTGGCAACAGTACCATCAATACCATTCGAAGAGCCAAAAGCAGCTTTAAGCATCTGGTGATTCCCGGCATGTTTTTTGAGGATATGGGGATTACCTATCTGGGTCCTGTAGACGGTCATAATATCAACGAACTCATCAATGTGATAAACGATGCCAGACGTGTGGAGGGAGCCGTTCTGATTCATGTTCTGACACAGAAGGGAAAGGGATATGCCCCGGCGGAGCGTCATCCTGCCCGCTTTCACGGAACAGGTCCTTTTGAAATAGAGACGGGGCTTCCCAAGACGCCCAGAAGTGCAGCCAGCTACACGGATATTTTTTCTACTGTTATGTGTAAGCTGGGACAGCGGGATGACAGAATCGTGGCAGTGACAGCTGCCATGCCTGACGGTACGGGACTGAAGCGGTTTCGAAATATGTATCCCGAGAGATTTTTTGATGTGGGAATAGCGGAGGAGCATGCGGTTACCTTTGCAGCGGGACTGGCAGCAGGAGGCATGAAGCCCATTGTTGCAGTCTATTCTTCTTTTTTACAGAGAGCTTATGATCAGATTCTGCACGATGTCTGCCTTCAGAACCTGCCGGTGGTGTTTGCCGTTGACAGGGCAGGACTTGTGGGCAGCGACGGCGAGACTCATCAGGGAATTTTTGATTTTACATATCTTACGGGGATTCCAAACATGCATGTCTGTGCGCCCAAGAACAAATGGGAGCTTTCGGATATGATGAAATTTGCCGTAAATCTGGATGCGCCCATAGCCATTCGCTATCCCAGAGGAACAGCATATGACGGGCTAAAGGAATACAGGCTTCCCATAGAAATGGGAAAGGCTGAGTGGATTTACAGGGAGAGCGGGCTGGTGCTTTTGGCAGTGGGCAGTATGGTAAAGACGGCAGAAACAGTACGGAATCTGTTAAAGGAAAAGGGTTATGCCGTCAGCCTTGTCAATGCCAGATTTGTCAAGCCCATTGACGAAGAGGCTGTGAAGGAAGCCTGTGCCGGTCACAAGCTCCTTGTTACCATGGAAGAGAATGTTGCGACCGGTGGTTACGGGGAAAAGGTTTTGGACTGCATGAACAGGAATGGTCTGCAGAATCCGTTACTGAACATCTGTATCCCTGACGCATATGTGGAACACGGAGATGTGGAAGTATTAAAGCGTGAAACAGGTATAGACGCAGATAGTATCGTGAAGCGTATCTGCGCCCTGCTGGAGAGTATGTAGGATGAAGGAAAGACTGGATATCATCTTGATGAATCAGGGCTATGCCACTTCAAGGGAGAAGGCAAAAGCCATAATTATGTCGGGAAATGTGTACGTCAACGGACAGAAGGAGGACAAAGCCGGAACTGCTTTTGACGAGAGTAAAATCAAGCTTGAAGTCAGAGGCCATACGCTGAAGTATGTGAGCCGCGGCGGCTTAAAACTGGAAAAGGCCATGAACAGCTGGGGCTTTCTTCTGGAGGGCAAGGTTTGTATGGATATCGGTGCCTCCACGGGAGGATTTACGGACTGTATGCTTCAAAATGGTGCGTCCAGAGTGTACGCCGTGGATGTGGGGCGGGGGCAGCTGGACTGGAGGCTTCGAAACGACGAGAGGGTGGTCTGCATGGAGCAGACGAATTTCCGGTATGTGACAGAAAAAGATATCCCGGATAAGCTGGATTTTGCAAGTGTGGACGTCTCGTTCATCTCCCTTACCAAAATTCTCATTCCCGCCAGAAATCTTCTGAAAACCGGGGGAGAGATGGTTTGTCTCATCAAGCCGCAATTTGAGGCTGGACGTGACAAGGTGGGAAAAAACGGTGTGGTCAGGGAGCCTGAGGTTCATCGTGAAGTAATAGAGAAGATTATCGACTATGCCCACAGTATCGGCTTTGCCGTGCTACATCTGGAGTATTCCCCCATTAAGGGACCGGAGGGGAATATTGAGTATCTGATACATCTGAAAAAGGAATGTGAGCCGGAAACCGAAATCCGGGAACTGACGGAGCAGGAAGCGGAAGCAGCACTGAAGCAGCTGACGGAAAGCGGGGCAGGCCTGTCCCGGAGCGCGGAATGGCAAAGGCTGATTGCTGAGACGGTAGAGAACTCCCATTTATTGTGAGGAGAGGATATGAAACATTTTCTGGTATATACGAACAGACATAAGGATAAAAACATGGCTGTCACCGGGCGGATTTGTTCTTATTTGGGACAGAGAGGAAAAAAGGTATCTGTTCTCTCGGAGGACGGCCTGTGGCAGGAGCAGGGAGCCTGTACGGAATCTGAAGGCACCGGAGAGATGCCTCCCGAAGGGGATTGTATGTTGGTCCTGGGTGGTGATGGTACTGTGCTGCAGGCAGTGCGTGAAACCATTGGACATGCAGTGCCCATACTGGGAGTGAATCTGGGAACTCTCGGCTATATGACGGAGACTGAGCCCTCCGAACTGGAATCGGCACTGGACAGGCTGATAGCCGGAGATTATGAGACGGAGAGCCGAATGATGCTGACCGGCAAGGTTTTGTTAAAGAATGGAGAGGTCCGGGAAAGCTGGGCTCTGAATGATATTGTGTTTGCCAGAAGCGGCTCGCTGCAGATTTTGAAATTTAATATTTATGTCAACGGGCAGTTTTTAAATTCCTATGATGCGGACGGCATGATTGTCACAACACCCACAGGTTCTACGGGGTATAATCTGTCTGCGGGAGGTCCTATTGTGGAGCCCAAAGCCTGTCTCATAGTTCTTACGCCGATTTGTCCTCATTCGCTGAATCAGAGAAGCATTGTCCTTTCTTCGGATGACTGCATTGAAATAGAAATCCCTCAGGGGAGGGAGGACAGGCATCAGACCACGGAAGTCAGTTTTGACGGAAATTACGGTATCCCTCTGAATGCAGGTGACAGGATAAGAATTGTACGCTCAGATATGGTGGCAACGTTTATCCGGCTGAACAGGATAAACTTTTTGGAGGTATTGCACAGGAAGATGTCAGATTAGAAAGGTGTTGTAATCTTATGAAAAAGAACAGGCATGAAAAAATAGAAGAACTCATTCACAGATTTGACATTGAGACCCAGGAGGAACTGGCAGAAAGGCTGCGGGACGCCGGGTTTCGTGTGACCCAGGCTACCGTCTCAAGGGATATCAGAGAACTGCAGCTGACCAAGGTGCAGACTGCGGACGGAAAGCAGAAATATGCTTCCCTGAAACAGACCGGAGGGGATATGGGAGATAAGTATACCAGAGTACTTAGAGATGGATTTTCATCTATGGAAATGGCACAGAATATCCTGGTTATCAAGACCGGTTCCGGTATGGCCATGGCAGCGGCCATGGCGCTGGATGCCATGAAGCTGTCTGAGGTCGTAGGGTGTATAGCGGGAGATGATACGATTTTTGTTGCAGCGCGCTCCGCGGAAGATACGGAGAAGCTGATGAATAAAATACATAGTTTTATCAAGGCATAATACAGACCTGTATTGTCGGGGAAGGGCAAATGGATGGAAATCCAAGGAGGGTTTGAAATGCTGCAAAGTCTACATGTGAAAAATCTGGCGTTGATGGAGGAGACGGAGGTTGAGTTTGGTAAGGGACTGAATATCCTTACCGGTGAAACCGGAGCCGGTAAATCTCTGCTGATCGGCAGTATCAGCCTGGCGCTGGGCGGTAAATTCGAGAAGGATATGCTGCGCAAGGGCGCTGAAAATGCGCTGGTGGAGCTGGTGTTTACCGGAGATAATCCCAAGGTGCGGGAGAAGCTTCTGGAGATGGATTTAGAGCCCCAGGAGGACGACACGGTAATCTTAAGCCGTAAGATGCAGGTGGGAAAGAACGTCTGTAAGATTAACGGAGAGACGGTTACTGCCAGGCAGGTAAAGGAACTGGCAGAGGTGCTGATCGATATTCATGGTCAGCATGAACATCAGTCATTGCTGAATAAGAAAAAGCATATGGAGATTCTGGACTCTTACTGCGGAGAGGAATTTGACGCAATCGCAGGGAAGGTGGAACAGGAATTTCTGGCGTGTAGGGAAATCAGAAAAAAACTGGATGAGGAGACTTTTGACGAGGAGTCCAGACTGCGGGAACAGTCTCTTGCAGAGTTTGAATTCCGTGAAATAGAGGATGCCGGGCTTACTCCGGGGGAAGATGAGAAACTGGAACAGCGGTATCGTCTTATGACCAACAGCCGAAAAATCACGGAAAGCCTGTCCGAAAGCTATCAGCTCACAGGCAATGAGGGAGAGGGTGCAGGCAGCGCCCTGAGCCGTGCCCTGCGGGCAATCCGCAGTGTTGCAGCCTATGATCCCCGGTTGGAGGAGCTGGAGGAGCAGCTGGCGGAGATTGATAATCTGCTGGCCGATTATAATCGTGACGTTGCCGGATATATGGGGGACTGTGAGTTTGATGAAAGGGAGTTTGTGGAGGCGGAAGAGCGCCTGAATACCCTGAACAGACTGAAGGAAAAATATGGCAATACTTTGGAGAAGGTGATTGCTTATAAGGAAGGCAGGAAGCAGCTTTTGGAAAAGCTGGCAGACTATGATGCTTATATGCAGCAGCTGAAGGAGGAGCTTGCTGCGGCGGAGGGCAGACTGAGAGCAGCCTGTGAGAAACTCTCGGCAATCCGGCAGAAAAATGCTTCCCGGCTGGAAAGACAATTGAAGGAAGCGCTGGTGAACCTGAATTTTCTGACGGTGGATTTTGAGATTGCTGTTCGTCCGGAGCAGACCATAACCGCCGGGGGATATGATGATGTGGAGTTTATGATTTCCACAAATCCCGGAGAACCGTTAAAATCACTGGGACAGGTTGCCAGCGGAGGTGAACTTTCCAGAGTGATGCTGGCCATCAAGACGGTTCTGGCAGGCAGGGACGATATTGACACCCTGATATTTGACGAGATTGACGCCGGCATCAGCGGCAGGACGGCATGGAAGGTATCTGAACAGCTGGATACGCTGGCGCACGCACATCAGGTCATCTGTATCACTCATTTACCGCAGATTGCCGCTATGGCTGACAGGCATTTTTGCATTGAGAAAAGCAGCACAGGGGATAATACCATCACGGATATCAGAATGATGAATGAAGAAGAAAGCCTGGGTGAATTGGCACGGCTGCTTGGCAGTGATGCCTTGACGGAGGCAGCGCTTTCCAATGCCCGAGAGATGCGGGGACAGGCGTTACAGCATAAGGCGATGGAGTGGCACACGGAGGAAGGATATGGAATGCTTTGTAGTTCTGGGTATTGAGCAGACAAAGGATGAGCAAAAGATTCGCAGGGCTTATCGGGACAGACTTGCGCAGGTCAACCCGGAGGATGACCAGGAAGGATTTATACGCTTAAGAAATGCCTATGAGCAGGCATTGGATTTTGCCAGAATAACGGAGGAAGAGCAGGAGACGGAGAAAGGACCGGTAGATTTGTTAATGGACCGGTTTCAGAGGGTTTATTCCCGGATGGCTGACAGAATTAATCCGGATGCCTGGAAGAAGCTGTTGGAGGATCCTCTGTTTGATGCACTGGAGCTTGAGGAAACTGCCAAGTGGAGTCTCTTTTCCTGGCTTGCAGGCCATTGGCGTTTGCCGGTAAAAATATGGCGTTTGCTGGATTCTTATTTTTTTATCGGGGAACACAAGGCGGAGTTTATGGAAAACCTGCCGGGAGGTTTTGTGGAATATATTGAGGGAAAGCTTGTAGAGGAGGAAACCTTTGATTTCCCTTATGACGAGTTCCTGCCAATGGATAATTCCGATTTGGATTATGATGGTTTTTTGAACGGTTATGATGAACTGCGCCGTCTGATGGAGGAGGCTTCCCGGGAGGATGGGAGAGAGGCTGCTCTGGGGGCAGCAGAACAGAAAATTCAGTATCTGGAGTCATTGGGTATGGAGCATCCGTGGATGCAGCTGGAAAAGGCAAGATACCTGATGAGAACAGACAGAAGGCAGGACGCAGAGCCTTTGATTCAAAGGCTTCTTGTGAACTATGAAAATGATGTGCAGGTTTATCTGGGATGTGCCAGAATGCTAAAAGAGCTGGGACGCCACCGGGAAACCCTTCCCATGTTTGAAAGACTGCTGAAGGAAGACAAGCTTCCTAACGGTTCTCGTTATTATGTCTCCCTGAATCTGGCAGAATTGTACGAAGAGGAAGGTAAACTGGAGGATGCCAGAAAACAATGTCTGGATGCCCATGACCTCTTTGAGACAGAGGAGGTAGTCCAGCTGTTGACTGGAATCAATACAAGACTGATTGAGCAGTGGAGCGGGATACCGGAGGAATTGACGGAAAAGCAGACTCAGAAACTGGCCTGGTGCTATATTCAGACGGATCGTTGTGCGGAAGGTCTGGAATTCATGGAAGCACATCGTATGCTGCAGGGAGACGGCTTTAGAAATCATCGTGCCCTGGCGGTACTGTTGTTGCAGGCAAACCGTCCGGAAGAGGCCCTTGGGCATTGCGAGGGCTGGCGCAGAAATCTGGAAGAAGAACCTACTCTCTCCGAGACAAACGAGGAGGATTCCTTAACCCCGGAGGAACGGGTGGAAAGTATGGCCCAGGCCCGGGAGATGGAGGGCAGGGCGTATCGAATGCTCGCAGAGCAGGCGGCAGAGGAGGAGAAAGCCTCCCTTATGGCCAAATCAGTGGAAGCCTTTGAACTGGGAATTACGTTGAAACCGAAGGATATTAATCTGCTGATGAACCGTCTCATGCTTGCAAGAGAGCTGAAGGAATACGAATATATAACAGAACTATGTCTGCGGATGAGGGAAATTGACCAGGGATTTTATTGGGCACACTTTTATGCCCAGGAGGCGTATGAGGAATTACATAAGCCCCAGGAGGTTATTGATTTCTTCTATAGCGCAAAGGAGATTTACAACGGGCATCCGGAAATCTACGAGCGCGCAGCAAGAGTATTTCTGGACTATGGACAGTGTCATGATGCCTCCGATATATTACATCAGGCAGAGGAAGCGGGCTTGAGCAGCCACACCCTGAAGGTACAGCGAATTCAGCTTCTGAGGAAGCTGATTGTGGATCGGAAGACAGCCAGAGAGGCAGACATGTATGCCAGAAAAACCATTTCTGAGCTGACAAAGGAAAAGGCATCGGAGGAACTGCTGGCGAAGGCCTATCTGGAGCTGGCATATATCCAGGGGGAGGAAGGAGCGAAGGAGCTTGGAAATCAAAAGAAAATTGCAAGATATTCCCAGCGCTCCGTGGAATTGAAGGACACCGTAGATGCCAGATACTCCCTTGGAAGAGCCCTGTTTTTATATCATAAGGATTCCAAAGGAGCGCTGGAGCATCTGAAGGTATGTGAAGAAATGGGACTGACCTTCTGCTTTATGTATTATTATATGGCAAGGTGCTTTGAGAACTTTAAAAAATGGGACGATGCCATTACATATTACGAAAAGGCGGTTGAAACGGGCCCGGAGGAGAAGGATTTTGCATGGCGCGCGGCATGGCTGTATCGTCAGAAATTCAACAGAACAGGCCAGAAGATTTATTATGAGAAAGCATTGGAGTATATGAAGCTGCAGCTGGAGAGATGCGAGGCTGATGCCACCGATTATTGGCAACTTTCCGATTTACACAGACGCGGCAGGGAATTTGAACTGGCATTGGAGGAAATCAATCGGGCACTGGAGACAGACAGACGAGCCCGCAACTGGGGGCATAAAGGTCAGGTGCTGGAGCTGATGCACAGGAGGGATGAGGCGGTAGAATGTTATGAAAACGGAATTGAAGCTCTGTTGAAGGAGGACACTACTGATTATGCCTTTTCCTACAGTCAGATGGCCGATTATTTTATCGAGACAAAACAATATGAAACGGGAATTGCCTGGTTTAGAAAATGGCTTCCGAAATGTGTCTCCGACAGGCAGAGAGGGAAGAATCTCGACTTTATCAAAAAAATATATATTCAAATGAAACAGTATGACAAGGCTTTGGCAGTCATTGAGGAGCGCTACGGCAGTACGGACTTAAAAAAGTATTGTTGTGAATCCTGGAGAAACGAGGGGGAACGCATTGAGGATCTTATGCACCTTTATCGGCTTATGTCACCTTCGGAGGAAGTGAAAAAGCGGCTTCTGGAAGCAGAGGCACTGTTGGAAGCCCCGGAGGGTAGTAAGCTGGAGAGGAATGCGGAAGGTAAATTTGGCGCATATCGGGAGATGGCTTACACATGGCTTTACTGTCTGCTGGAGGAAGAAAAGGGGCTGAAATACTTAAAGAAGGCACTGGAAATGCTGCAGTCTCTCGGTGAGGATGCTGACAAAAGTGATTACAAGGAAATATTGCTAAAACTGATGGCATGCTGTCAGCGGATGGGTGATTGGGAAGCAGCAGATAATTACCATAAAATGTTCATCCAGTGTCTGGAGGAGCAGTATAGCGAATGTCACGGACTTGGTCTGACGGCTGAAGAGCTTCACGCAAATTCAATGATTGGCACCAGACATAATCTGTATCAGTTGTTCTTGTGCTCCTACTATACGGATGACTATGATAAGGCAGGACAGTATCTGGAAGAAATTGAAAAGAGCTCCTGGTGCAGTCATTGTACTCTTACAGATTGTACGGAATATTGGGAGTGCAGGGGACTCATGGCCCTGCATGAGGGGGATGAGGAGAATGCGGAAAAATTTTTTGTACAGTCTGACCGGTGTGCACCCAGGGGAAATGACAATGCTGTGTTTCAGATTCTCAGGCTGAAAAGAAAAAAATGAATGGCTGATTTCAAAAGGAAGACTGAATGAAAGCAAAAAAAACACACATACTATAAATGGCGCAAGAAAGACCTGTGTAAGGGTCTTTTTTGTTTTTTAAATTCAGACCGCACGGAGGAAAAGGCAGGTCTGTATACCGGCAGGTTGGGAGTGTGTTTGTGATGCTTAATAATGGGAAGAATAATGAAAAAATAAAAAAAAGAGCGGGTGAGAATGCAGTTGTTATATTACAGAACTGGAAAAGCAGGGTCAGGCGTCGAAAGATATTCAGGGCATGTTTTATAAGTGCGCTGACAATTGCCGTCTTTGCTATGTCAGGTCTGTTTTATTATCATGTGGACAGTAACATACCCTCTATAATCAATATCAGGGCAGGACAGGAGCAGTCTTTTTTCCTTGGAGTGCCTGCAAAGGCAGAAATTATCAGTGTCAGTGACCAGGGTGGCAGCAATATACCAAAGGGAGCAGTTCAGATTGATTTAAGCCGTACAGTGACCATGAAGATGGAAGCTGAGACAGGCTGCCGGATGCAGGTGAAGCTCTTTGGAATCCTGCCCATCAAACAGGTGGGAATTCGTGCCATTGACGATGAGGAACTGGTGCCTGTGGGAATGCCTATCGGAATTTATGTGGAGACTGACGGAATACTTGTGATAGGAGCGGGTGAATTCCAGGGAGTGGGAGGAATCACTTATTCTCCGGGAAAGAACATAGTGAAGTCCGGCGATTATATCAGAAAAATCAATGGGGAGGAAATCAATAAAAAAGAAGAATTGATTACAGCGGTGGAGAAAAGCGGAGGTAAGGCCGTGATTCTGACACTGGAAAGAGACGGAGAAATCATGGATGTCTCAATCAAGCCCCAGAGGGACAAAAGCGGTAAGTATAAGATTGGGGTATGGGTCAGAGATAATGCCCAGGGTGTGGGAACCATGACCTATATCGACAGCGGGGGAGAATTCGGTGCGTTGGGACACGGAATCAATGATGTTGACACCAGCACACTCATGCACATGAATGGAGGCACTCTTTATGAAACCAGTATCATTGATATTAAAAAGGGTACCCGCGGAAATCCCGGAGAAATGACAGGGATGATAGTATATTCGGATGACCGGATATTGGGAAATATCACAGAAAACAGCAGCAGGGGGATTTTCGGAAACTGTAATACCAGAGCTCTGGCTATGGAAATGCAGGACCCGGTCCCCATCGGGCTAAAACAGGAAATTAAGCTCGGTCCTGCTCAGATTCTCTGTACCATAGAAGAAGAGCCTGCGTATTATGATGTGGAGATAACGGATATCCACTTAAGCCACGATAATATTAACAGAGGGATTGAACTTAAGGTTACAGATAAGAAGCTGCTGGAACTCACCGGTGGAATCGTTCAAGGGATGTCCGGCAGTCCTATCCTCCAGAACGGAAAGTTTATCGGCGCTGTAACCCACGTCCTGGTGCAGGATTCCACAAGAGGGTATGGGATTTTTATTGAGAATATGCTGGAGCATTGAGACCATGCGGTGGCGTATCGGAAAAGACACCGAGTAAGTTTACTTACGGAGGTGTCTTTTCTGATACGCCAATATATGGCGAAAGCCATACATGAGCAAGAAGCGAAGCGGAATGCGAATGCCGCATGGACCGGAGGGAGAGGCGAAAGCCATACATGAGCAAGAAGCGAAGCGGAATGCGAATGCCGCATGGACCGGAGGGAGAGGCGAAAGCCATACATGAGCAAGAAGCGAAGCGGAATGCGAATGCCGCATTTCAGCCAAACACGAAGTGTCAGTTGGTTAAAATACGGCTGTGGCATCCGTGCAAAAATATGGATAGAAGAGGATGAATGATTGAAAATCACACAAAATGGAATCTAAAGATACAAAAAAACAGTATAGACCTATAAACTGGAAGCAAAAGGTACAAAATAATAAAAAATGGAATCCTGTAAAGGTAAAAAAGCACATAGACCTAAAAACCAAAGGAAGAAGTGATAAAATAGAATCCAACAATACAAAAAGTAACCATAGACCTAAAAACCAAAGGAAAAAGTGAAAAAATGGATTCTAACCATGCAAAAAAAGCACATAGACCTAAAAACCAAAGAAAAAAGTGAAAAAATGGAATCCAACCATGTAAAAAGTAACCATAGACCTAAAACCAAAAGGAATTGTTATAATATGGAATCAGTCGATATATAAAAATCACATAGACCAAGCGAATAAAATTCCTAAATATATAATATGTTATTAGTGCTATTTTAAGTAAAATTCAATGGTCTTTTCAATTGTTTCAATGTCTAGAGGATTATTCTTAGTTTCAAAGGTGGTGATGAGTTGAATTCCTGGAATGATGCCGTTTGTGGCGTAAAGACGTATTTTTGAAACTGCATTATCGATATATGAGACATTGTCCATTAATCCAAAATGCTCCCAATAAATGAACCCCCCTGTTTGAGGATGCCTGATTGTGAAGTCGGGAAATAAGACAGAGCCATTCAATTCAAGAGCACATTCATATCGAAACGGAATATGATGTGTGCGAAGAAGCATATCAATCAGTACTTCGGATTTGGAACGCAGGAAATAGTTTGACACACCCTTATGAATAAGCGTTTCCGGATGAGATAGATTATGCTCATAAGGTGAGGACATCCAAGTGGCTAATTCTTGTGATAACGGAGTAAAGCAGGGAGCAAGCAATTTTTGATATTCCGAGGAAGAGGTCAGAAGTTGTTCTGATTGTTTCATGGTGCTATGATGTCGAAGATAAAAGGAGAGTGCAGTTTTTTCTTTTTCCAAATCCTGTAACAGTAAAGATAAGTATTTCTTTTTTGCAAGCTGCTCTGCCAGGGAACGATTGGATTTTGGAATGTAAGTTTTTTCATGCGAGTTGCTTTGATACCATTTTGTGTATTTTTTGTGAGAACAACAGACAAGTTTGCCGGAAGGCAGATTCTTTAGTTCGTTTTGAATACATTGGATTCGGTTAGTAATAGCATTGTATTCATTTTTTGCTTGTTCATAAATCATTTTATACCTCCTAAAAATAGTATGTATATATACTTAACCACAGTATCTGCTAATTAGCAAGACAAAAATCTATCCACATTATCCCCAGTCAAATGTTTAGGTCAAATGTTAATGTCGTTTAAGTCAAAGAGGTCAAAGAGTCAAATGTTTATCTTGACAAAGAAAACGGTCGTTAGCTATAATACAGAAAATGGTTGTTAGAATTTTAGGGATAGAAGATGCATGCCAACAAAAGAAAGAATATTATATGTCGGACTGTAAGTACTTTCTATATTATAGAAATTACCAAGCATTATCTGGAGTATCTGAAGGGAATGTACGCAGATATTTTTAAGTGACTTATGGAAAAGCACGTTTACATCTTGTAAAAATGGTATCGGATAGAATATCTGTACTTTCAGTAAGCTGGTCTATTGACGGAAATATGATTATAAATAGGAATTTGAACCTTATTGTGAAGATGGTGGCTAATGTCTACATATTGTATGATATGGAAAAAGATTTGCATTTTTTACTTGAAGGAGAAAGATACATGGAAAAGAAATCAATTAAGGAAATAGTGTCAACAGTTATGAAGTCGTTGACATTAGCAATGGGGCGTGCAGTTGTAGTTCTGTCCTGCCCGGGTAAGTTAGAAACTCAGGCTGCGGTTGTCATGCCCGGAATCGGACCTGCCTGCGCAGGCATCTCTATGCTGGAGAAGGGATAATGGAAAGTAAACGACATAATTGGAACATGGCGGATACAGTTACCGTCATGCGTATGACAGCCTCTCTTTTTCTGTTTTTCCTTCCTTTGAAATCCATCTGGTTTCTTGTTATTTATTCTTTCGCCGGTTTGACAGATGTTTTAGATGGATGGCTTGCAAGAAAAACCGGAAGAGCAAGTGAGTTTGGTGCAAGGCTGGACAGTATCGCTGACTTGTTGTTTTACAGCGTTTTGCTAATCCGCCTTTTTCCTGTTTTATATCATATTCTTCCGGGAAAAATCTGGTATGCCGTATCGGGAATCGTCCTTGTGCGTCTTGGGGCGTATGTAACAGCGGCAGTGAAATTTCATCGCTTCGCGTCACTGCATACATGGCTGAACAAGTTGACCGGTGCGGCAGTATTTCTGTTGCCCTATGTTCTTTTGGGCTCGGCCATTGTTGTATATAGCTGGGTGGTATGTATTTTAGCATTTGCGGCATCATCGGAGGAACTGGCAATCCACCTTTTGCGGACAGACTACCTTGCAGAGAGAAAATCCTTTATACAAAAAAAGTGAGCTGTGAAGAGAGGATTATCTAAATGAAGAAAACTACGAAAAAAATTATTTTTATCCTTGTATTTGTTGTACTATTAATTGCCGGGATGTTCGTCGGTCTATTTTGTTACAATCAGGAAGGTTTTACAGGCAGCCGCGTTAAAAATCCGGATGCTTACATGCTGGATATTGAGAGGATGAACGGAACTGACCTACATACACTTGATTTGCAGACCGGTGATGTTCTTCAGATTCATTTTGAGACAGTGAAGGGAGCTTTGTATATGGAAATGAAAGCACCGGATGGAACTACAATTTATCGCGGAAACGGAAAGGAAACAACTGATTTTACTGTAAATATCCCGGAAAGCGGTGTTTATACGGTTGCTGTTGAGTCACTTGATCGCAAAAGCGGATAAATATGCGTGTGCTCTTGCCGATAGGATTATGTCCGAGAGTCAGGCAACAGATAAATGGTACAAATATTTTGACGACTTTGCCTCGCTGCTTGACCATCTGTGTTAAGGCGCTTGCCCAGGTAGGCTTGGCAAAGCCACAGTATATTCCCCAAATACTATCGTACTTACAGAGTGCTGATTTATCTGCGAAAAATCAGCAGCAACAGCGAGTTGCTTGTCTGAAGAATGAAGAATTGCTATATTATTCTTATGGAGGGTAAGATGATGGAGACAAAGAATGTTATTTTAGAACTCCGCACGAAAAGCGGATTATCGCAAGAAGAACTTGCTCAAAAAATAATGGTTACAAGACAGGCTGTATCTCGTTGGGAAAATGGCGAAACTGTACCTAATACAGACACATTAAAGCTGTTGTCCAAGGTATTTGATGTATCAATCAATACGCTCTTAGGTGAGCCGAGGCAGCTGATATGTCAATGTTGTGGAATGCCACTTGATGATTCTACAATCAGTAAAGAGCCAAATGGGGATTTCAATGAAGAATATTGTAAGTGGTGTTACACAGACGGCGTATTTAAGTATACCAGTAAAGAGCAACTGATTGATTTTTGTGCAGAACATATGGCAAATGAGAATTGGCCCGCGGAACAGGTTCGGGCCCATATGGAAGCAGTAGTACCGAAACTTAATCATTGGAAATGAGAACATCTACAGTTTGGTACAATTAAAGATAAAGAAACTGCATTGACGTAAGCTCAGAATTTTTTATGTGCAATTTACCATAAAAATCCATAAAATTTCAATAATTTCGTTAAATCTTTCACATTGTCTTTCTGGGATTTGTGATATAGAATATACACTGGTAAAAAAATATATCACATAAACAGGAGGAAGAAAGAATGGAAGATGATAAATTCTTGTCAGAAGAGTATTTATCAGACCTAAATGCATACTGGCGTGCAGCTAACTATCTGGCAGCCACCCAGTTGTATTTATTGGACAATCCTTTGTTAAGGGAGCCCCTGACCAGGGAGCAGATTAAGAAGAAAATTGTAGGTCACTGGGGAACCGTACCGGGACAGAACTTTGTGTATGCACACATGAACCGTGCAATCAACAAGTATGACCTGGATATGATTCTGATTTCCGGTCCCGGACATGGCGGCAACTTCTTTGTGGCAAACTCTTACCTTGAGGGAACCTACAGCGAGGTATATCCCAATATCAGCCAGGATATCGAAGGACTGAAGAAGCTGAACAAGCAGTTCTCTTTCCCCGGCGGTATCTCCAGCCACGTTGCACCCGAGACTCCCGGTTCCATCAACGAGGGCGGTGAGCTCGGTTATTCCATCGCACATGCATTCGGTGCGGCATTTGACAACCCTGATTTGATTGCTACCGTTATCGTAGGAGACGGTGAATCCGAGACAGGTCCCCTGGCTACGGCATGGCATTCCAACAAGTTCCTGAATGCGAAGACGGATGGTGCCGTTCTTCCTGTTTTGCATTTGAATGAGTATAAAATCAGCAACCCTACCGTGCTGTCTCACATCTCTCACGATGAGCTGGAGAGCCTGTTCCACGGTTACGGATGGAAGCCTTACTTTGTTGAGGGCAGCGATCCCATGACTATGCACAAGCTGATGGCTGAGGCTGTTGACAAGTGTATCGAGGAGATTAAGGCAATCCAGAAGGCTGCAAGAGAAGACGGCAGCAATGAGAGACCCTTCTGGCCCATGATCGTGCTTCGTTCTCCTAAGGGCTGGACCGGTCCCAAGGTAGTGGATGGTCTTCCTGTAGAAGGCTCCTTCCGTGCCCATCAGGTACCTATCACCATGGAGAAGCCCGAGCATCTTGATATGTTGAAGGATTGGCTCCTCAGCTATCATCCCGAAGAGCTCTTTGATGAGAACGGACGTCTGGTAGAGAGACTTCGTTACATTGCTCCCAAGGGAGACAGAAGAATCAGTGCGAACCCTCATGCCAACGGCGGAAAGCTGCTTCGTGACCTTCGTCTTCCCGATTTCCGTGATTATGCGGTTGAAGTTACGAAGCCCGGCGCTGTGGAGAAGCAGGATATGATCGAGCTTGGCGGCTTTGTAAGAGATATCTTCAAGCTGAACAAGGAAGCAAGGAACTTCCGTATCTTTGGACCCGACGAGACCATGTCCAACCGTCTCTACAAGGTATTTGAAGAGACCAAGCGTGACTGGAACGGCGATTACCATGAGATGGATGAGGACCTAGCATACGACGGAAGAATCATGGACTCTTACCTTTCCGAGCATATGTGCGAGGGCTGGCTGGAGGGATACCTTCTCACCGGTCGTCACGGCTTCTTCGCTTCCTATGAAGCTTTCATCCGTGTGGTAGATTCCATGTGCGCACAGCATGCAAAGTGGCTGAAGGTGTGCAACCAGCTGACCTGGAGAGAGGAGATTGCTTCTCTGAACCTAATCCTCACCTCCAATGTATGGCAGCAGGACCACAATGGATTTACCCATCAGGATCCCGGTTTCCTGGATCATATTGCAAACAAGAAGGCAGACGTTGTACGTATGTATCTTCCTCCCGATGCAAACTGCCTGCTGTCCTGCTTCGATCACTGTATCAGAAGTAAGAACTATGTAAACGTGATTGTGGCATCCAAGCATCCCAGCCATCAGTGGCTGACCATGGAGCAGGCTGTGAAGCACTGCACTCAGGGTATCGGCATCTGGGATTGGGCAAGTAACGATCAGGGCGAAGAACCGGATGTTGTTCTTGCATGCTGTGGTGACACGCCTACCAAGGAAGCTCTTGCTGCTGTTACCATCCTGCGCGACAATATGCCTGAGATTAAGATCCGTTTCATCAACGTAGTTGACCTGATGAAGCTGGAGCCTCACACAAAGCATCCTCACGGACTTACCGATGTGGATTACGATGCTCTGTTTACCAAGGATAAGCCCATCATCTTCGCATTCCACGGCTATCCTACCCTGGTTCATGAGCTGACCTACCATCGCACCAACCGCAACTTAAGCGTTCATGGTTACATGGAAGAGGGTACCATTACCACTCCTTTCGATATGAGAGTACAGAATGAAATCGACAGATATCATCTGGTAATGGATATCATTAATCATCTCCCTCAGCTTGGCAACCGCGGTGCATATCTGCTTCAGAAGATGCGCGATACTCTGGTAGCACACGACCAGTACATTTCCGAGTACGGTCAGGATCTGCCTGAGGTACGCGACTGGAAATGGCATACACCTGAAGAGGCATAGAGTCTTCCGAAATATCAATATATGAGATACAAAAACCTCTTCTGTGCATGCAGAGGAGGTTTTTTGCATGGTTTTCGGTGCCAAAATATCATATTAGCTGGAAAAAACAGGGATAACTATGTATAATGGGTACAAACAGACTGATTCCGGCAGAAACAGTATCGGTTTGCGATGGTGCCGGCTGTGACAGAGTCATCGGAAGGTTAATAAGAAGATTCGGGAAAGGAAAGAAGCACTATGAAGATTGTATTGCAGGATTTGACAAAGAGATTTCCTAATCGCAACAGAAAAGAAAAAGGGGACGTAATCGCAGTCAATGATTTTGATTTTGAGATTCCTGACGGTAAGCTGGTTGGTCTGCTGGGACCTTCCGGTTGTGGTAAAAGTACCCTTCTTTTTATGATTTGCGGACTGCAGAGGCCTTCTGAAGGAAAGATATTTTTCGGGGAGGATGAGGTGACGAATCTGCCTCCGGAGAACAGAGGAGTAGGAGTTGTATTCCAGAATTACGCCCTTTATCCTCATTTGACAGTAAAACAGAATATTATTTTTCCTCTGCAGAATCTGAAAGGTGCTGACAAGCTCACCAGGGCCGAAATGGAGGAGAAGGCATTGGAAGCAGCAAAGCTGGTGCAAATCGAAGACCTGATGGACAGAAAGCCTAACGAGCTTTCGGGAGGACAGCAGCAGCGTGTGGCAATCGCCAGGGCGCTGGTGAAGCGTCCCAAAGTATTGCTTCTGGACGAGCCTCTTTCCAACCTTGACGCAAGGCTTCGTCTGCAGACCAGGGAGGAAATCAGAAGAATACAGCGCGAAACGGGGATTACTACCGTTTTTGTCACTCATGACCAGGAGGAGGCCATGAGCATTTGTGATGTCATCGTAGTGATGAAGGAAGGTGTACTGCAGCAGATTGGCAAGCCTCAGGAGGTATATGATAATCCGGTCAATCTTTTTGTGGCAAAGTTTCTTGGCACACCTCCCATTAACATTTTTGATGGTGTTGTGAAGGAGAATAAGCTGTTTATCGGGGAAGAAGCGGTGTTGGAGGCTCCCGGTGTCAGAGAGGGTGAAGTGGTAGTGGGTATCAGACCGGAAGGCTTTGTGCTGAAGGAGGATGGTCCTATGACCTGCAAACTGTCTGGAGTGGAGGTTATGGGAAGGGACATCAGCGTGGTTTCCACCCATTCCTGTTCTCAGAATGCGAATATCCGGTCAATTATTAATGCGGAAAACAAAGTTGATACGGAGAGCGGGCTGGTACATTTCGCGCTGAAGCCTGCCAAGGTGCTCCTGTTTGATAAGGAGAAGGGGGAGAGGCTGCTGTGATGGAAAAGGTTTCCTCCTATCAGGAATATATGGATGTGTTGGACGGAAGAGGAGATGTGATTGTGTTCCGGGGACAGGCCAACAGTGATTTTGTGCTGATTCCGTCAGGGCTTCGTGGAGACCACATTGAGACCGCAGACAGCCAGATGTTTCGTTTTGTGGACGAGATGAAGAAATTGTTTAACTTCGACGAGCTGACCTGCATCGAAATCGCCCAGCATTTTGCCTTACCCACGAGAATGCTGGATTTTTCCTATTCCTTTGATGTGGCTTTGTTTTTTGCCTGCCATGATGAAAAGGGGCGTTACACGGAGAATGACGGCAAGGTTTTTATTTTTAATAAAAGCAGGTATGAACAGGTATTGCGGGAGCGGAAGATGCGCTCCAGTGAAGTCATCCGCAACAATAAGTTTCTGTATGAATGGCTGCAGAAATACATTGATAAGGAATCCACTCTGGTGGGAAATGAAGAGGTGGACATGCCTATCTTTATTGATGCCACTCAGCAGTTTGACAGGCTGTATATGCAGAAAGGGCTGTTCCTTCTCTGGGGCAGGGATGAATGTCCGCTGGAGAAAATCCTGGAGAATGAAGGAATCGATATGTCTTACCTGATTGACACTATTGTCATTGATGCTGATGCAAAGCCCCGGATTCTGGAGAGACTGGCTGAAAAGCATATTTGCGAGGATACGCTGTATATGAACGTGGGAATTATCAAGAACATGGTGAAAAATATAAAGTATGGCGGGAAACAGGGATGAGACGGGAGAGTGTGTTATGGAAAAAAATAATTTAAAGGGGTGGCTGTATTTGCTGCCTGCGGTTCTGTTTCTTGGTTTTTTTATGGTATATCCCCTGGTGGATGTGTTTATTTACTCCTTCGAGGAGGGATATAACTTTGCATCCGGAACCTATTACGGCACGGGAACCTATAATTTTTCTTATGTGCTGCATGACCCGTATTTTTTGCAGGCGGTGAAGAATACCTTCCTGATGGTGGTAATCACAGTACCTTTGTCTACGGGGCTTGCTCTTCTGATAGCGCTGGGGCTCAGTTCCATAAAGCCGCTGAGGAATCTTTACCAGACCGTGTATTTCCTGCCCTATGTTACCAATACTCTTGCGGTGGGTCTGGTGTTTATGATTCTTTTCAAAAAGACGGAGTATACGGACGGACTGGTCAATCTTCTGATTACCTGGTTTGGAGGTGAGACCGTGGATTTCATCGACGGACCCTATTGGGCCAAAATGTTTGTACTTTGTTTTTATATTATCTGGGTGGTACTTCCTTTCAAAATTCTTCTGCTTACCAGTGCCCTGGCTTCAGTAAATCAGAATTATTATAACGCGGCAAGAGTTGACGGCACTTCCAGGGGCAGAATTTTCCTGAGGATTACGCTGCCTATGATTTCCCCCACTGTTTTTTATCTAGTAATCACAGGCTTTATCGGGGCATTTAAGGCGTACAGTGATGCTGTGGCGCTCTTCGGAACCGATCTCAATGCAGCGGAGATGAATACCATAGTGGGTTATGTGTACGATATGCTCTACGGGGACAGCGGCGGTTATCCGTCCTACGCCTCCGCGGCGGCAATTATACTTTTTTCCATTGTGCTTACCGTGACCTGTATTAATCTTCTTGTCAGCAGAAAACATGTCTATTATTGATTGGGAGGTCAAAGCTATGGATTATGAAAAAATCAGAAAATCTGCGGCAGCGCGGCAGAGAACGATAAATATCATCATATATGTCCTGCTCACAGTCTGGGCACTGGTGGTACTGTTTCCTTTTTACTGGATGCTGCTGACCTCCGTAAAGGGCTACGGAGAATACAATTCGGAATATGTTCCGAAATTCTACACACTGTCGCCTACTCTGCAGAACTATGCGGACGCTTTCAGAACAGTGCCTCTGGGAAGATATCTTATCAATACCCTTATTTTTACTGTGGTGACCACAGCAGTTATGATGGTGGTGATTACCCTGGCTGCCTATGCCTTCGCCAGATTGGAGTTTCGCGGGAAAAATCTTGTTTTTACACTTTTTCTCTCCCTGATGATGATCCCCAATGAGCTGGTGATTATTACCAATTTTGCCACCATTACCTCCCTGAACATGCGCAACACGTTTCTGGGGCTGATTTTGCCTTCCGTCACTTCAGTGTTCTATATTTACCTGCTGAAGGAGAATTTTGCGCAGGTGCCGGATTCCCTGTATTATGCAGCAAAGATGGATGGTACTTCGGATATGAAGTACCTGCTGAAGGTAATGGTGCCAATCTGTAAGCCCACAATGATTACGGTTTGTATCCTGAAGGTGATTGAGTGCTGGAATTCCTATGTCTGGCCCAGGCTGATTACGGATGACGAGAACTATTATCTGGTTTCCAACGGAATACAGGAGATTCGGGAGAACGGCTTCGGACGGGAGAATATTCCTGCCATGATGGCTGCGGTGGTTATTATTTCGGTTCCCCTGATTGTGTTGTTCTTAATTTTCAGGGAAAAAATCATGACCGGTGTGTCCAGAGGAGGAACCAAGGGCTGATGAAAAAGAGTGGAATAAAGAAATTTACAGGCATGCTTGCGGCGTCGTTTGTTGTCATGTTACTTACCGGCTGCCACGGTACCAGGGACACGGTTGCCTTTGATGTGCCGGAGGAGTTTGATACTTCAAGGGAGTATGAGATAACCTTCTGGGCAAAGAATGATACAAACATAACCCAGACGGAGATTTACAATCAGGCCATAGCGGACTTTGAGACGCTTTATCCGAATATTAAGGTAAACATAAGACTTTATACAAATTATGGGGACATATATAACGATGTCATTACAAATATCGCCACAAATACCACACCCAATGTCTGTATTACCTATCCGGACCACATTGCAACCTATATAACGGGGGAAAATGTGGTAGTGCCTCTGGACAGTCTGTTTGAGGATGAGGATTACGGTTTTGGGGGCAGAAAACTACAATATGATTCCGTGAGCAGGGAGGAGATGATTCCCAAGTTTATGGAGGAGTGTGTGATTCAGGGGCAGCATTATGCCATTCCCTATATGCGTTCCACGGAAGCCTGCTATGTGAATAAAACCTATGTGGAGGCATTGGGCTATACACTGCCGGAGGTACTTACCTGGGACTTTGTGTGGGAGGTTTCCGAAGCTGCCATGGCCAGGGATAAGGACGGCAATTTCCTGGTGAACGGGCAGAATGTGCTGATTCCCTTCATCTATAAATCCACGGATAACATGATGATTCAGATGCTGAAGCAGAAAGGTGCCGGTTATTCCAGGGCAACAGGGGAGATTCTCCTGTTTAATGACGTCACCGAGGACTTATTATATACGATTGCGGAGCATGGAAAAAGCAGGGCCTTTTCCACTTTTAAAATTTCCAGTTACCCGGCAAACTTTTTGAACGCAGGTCAGTGTATTTTTGCGGTGGATTCCACTGCAGGCGCAACTTGGATGGGCTCCAGGGCCCCCTTGAGGGATATCTGCGGGGATAAGGTGGTGGATTTCGAAACTGCCGTAATGACGGTACCGCAGTTTGACCCGGAGAATCCTCAGATGATTTCCCAGGGCCCTTCCATCTGCATTTTTAACAAGCAGGACCCCCAGGAGGTTCTGGCCTCTTGGATATTTGCTCAGTATCTTCTCACCAATGATGTGCAGATTGCCTATTCCGAGACGGAAGGGTATATTCCTGTGACCTCACGGGCCCACGGGGATGCTTCTTATCAGGAGTATCTTGCCGCAGAGGGAGAGGATGACAAAACCCATTACGAGGTGAAAATTAAGGCGGCAAAGCTTCTGCTGGACAACATTGAGCATACCTTTGTGACGCCGGTATTCAATGGTTCTGCCTCCCTTCGGGATGCCTCCGGGCAACTGATTGAGAATACGGTGAAGGCAGTCAGGAGAAAGCAGACTGTTGACCAGGCTTTTATGGAGAAGTTGTACAGCGACGTGATTTCACTCTATCGTCTGGAGTTGGAGGGAACCGGTATTTCGGAAAAAGAAGACCTGGGGCCGTTGCCGGGGACAGCCAAAGCATTACTTGCCGCACTCGGAACCGTCTGGCTGCTGATTCTGGCTTATCTTGTTGCGGAACAGATTAAGAAGAGAAAGAAATAAATAATTTATAAAAAGGATTGATTTATTTCGGATTGTTATGTACAATAACTAATTGTTGAGAACGGAAACCTTTTTTGGGATTTTCCGAAAAAACGAAAAGAGGAGAAAAATATGAAAAAGTATTATGTAGCAATGCTGGCTGCCGTACTTACCCTGTCTGTAGTGGGATGCGGCGCGGACAAAGAGAACCAGGGTTCATCAGACGCAGTAAACAGCTCTGTGGCAGCGTCCGGTGAGACAGAGGAGAGCGGAGAAGCTGTTGCATCATCCACTCCTGCATCTTCTGAAGAGGCAGACAAGTCTTCTGCAGAGGCTCAGCCTGCAGTGATGAGTTATGCAGAGTATATTGCAGCAGAGCTTGACACAGAAGTAGTTGTAGAGACTTATGTGCAGGCAAAGCAGTCCTGGTGGGAGGACAAGGCAACTGTTTACACCCAGGATGAGGACGGTGCATATTTCCTGTATAATATGGCTTGCTCCGAGGAGGATTATGCAAAGCTGACAACCGGAACCAAGATCAGAGTAACCGGCTATAAGAGTGAGTGGTCAGGAGAGGTTGAAATTGTAGATGCTACCTTCGAAATCATCGATGGCAATTATGTGGCAGCTCCTGTTGACGTAACCGAACTGCTGGGAACCGATGAGCTGATTAAGCACCAGAACGAGTTTGTATCCTTCAACGGAATGGTAGTTGCCGATAAGGGCGATGGTGCTGCTTACCTGTATAAGTGGGACGGTTCAGGCAAAGAGGGAGATGACCTGTACTTCGATGTTACCGATGCAAACGGCAATACCTATACCTTTACCGTAGAGTCTTACCTGTGCGGTGTGGATACTGAGGTTTATAAGGCAGTGCAGAACCTGAAGGTTGGCGATAAGATTGACATGGAAGGCTTCCTCTACTGGTATGAGGGTGTGAATCCCCACATCACTTCCGTAAAGGTAGTTACAGAATAAAAGCTGAATAAGAGAGCATTAAGAAAGCCCCCTGCGATTTGCGGGGGGCTTATTTTTGTCATCCTTATTTTTTGATGGAAGCACGTTTTCTGAGCAGGGGATTCAGAATCTTCTTGCGGATACGCAGATTCTTGGGAGTAATTTCCAATAGCTCATCCGTGTCGATGAAGTCCAGTGCCTGCTCCAGGGAAAGGATTCTCGGAGGTGTCAGACGAAGTGCCTCGTCAGCACTGGAGGAACGGGTATTGGTCAGCTGCTTCTTCTTGCAGACATTAACTTCAATGTCCTCTGCCTTGCCTGTCTGACCGATTACCATGCCGGCATAAACCTTTTCTCCGGGCCCGATAAAGAGTGCACCGCGCTCCTGTGCATTGAAGAGTCCGTAGGTTACCGCATCCCCGGCTTCAAAGGCAATCAGGGAGCCCTGCTTTCTGTATTGGATATCTCCCTTGTAAGGAGCATATCCGTCAAATACGGTGTTCAAAATACCATTACCCTTGGTGTCGGTCATAAACTCTCCGCGGTAGCCGATTAAGCCCCTTGCGGGAATGGAGAACTCCAGGCGTGTATAGGTACCGCCGGAGATGGTTCCCATGTTTTTGAGCTCGCCCTTTCGCTGTCCAAGCTTTTCGATGACAGCACCGGCAAACTCATTGGGAACATCAATGTAGGCCAGCTCCATAGGCTCTGTGCGCTTGCCGCTTTCGTCGGTATGATAGAGTACCTCGGCTTTACTTACTGCGAATTCGTAGCCTTCACGTCTCATGTTTTCAATCAGTACGGAGAGATGGAGCTCACCGCGGCCGGATACCTTGAAGCATTCCGTGGTATCGGTTTCCTCCACTCGGAGAGACACATCAGTGTTGAGTTCCCTGAAAAGTCTGTCACGGATATGACGGCTGGTTACAAATTTACCTTCCTTACCTGCCAGGGGAGAGTCATTTACCATGAACTGCATGGCAATGGTGGGCTCGCTGATTTTCTGGAAGGGAATGGGCACTACGTTATCGGTGGAGCAGAGGGTATCTCCAATATGGATGTCAGAAATACCGGAAATGGCAACAATGGAACCGATACCGGCTTCCTTTACTTCCACCTTGTTCAAACCGTCAAATTCATAGAGCTTGCTGACCTTGACCTTGGACTGCTTGTCAGGCTCGTGGTGATTGCAGATAATCACCTCCTGATTTACCCTGATTGTGCCGTTGTCTACCTTGCCAACACCGATACGCCCCACATATTCATTGTAATCGATGGTGCTGATCAGAACCTGTGTGCCGGCATCCGGGTCTCCTTCTGGAGCAGGAATGTAATTAATAATTGTTTCAAACAGAGGCTCCATATTGGTTCCGGGTGTGGAAGCGTCCAGAGAGGCAATCCCGGTTTTTGCAGAGGCATATACAAAAGGGCAGTCCAGCTGGGAATCGTCGGCATCCAGCTCCAGGAAAAGCTCAAGCACTTCCTCCACTACCTCGTCGGGGCGTGCCTCCGGACGATCTATTTTATTGATGCATACAATGACGGGAAGCTTCAGCTCCAGGGCCTTTCTCAGTACGAATTTGGTCTGAGGCATGGCACCCTCAAAAGCATCCACAACCAGGATGACACCATTAACCATTTTCAGGACACGTTCCACTTCGCCGCCGAAATCGGCATGACCGGGGGTATCAATAATGTTGATTTTGGTATCCTTATACTTAACAGCGGTATTTTTTGACAGGATGGTGATGCCGCGTTCCCGTTCAATGTCATTGGAATCCATCACGCGTTCTGCAACCTCCTGACCCTCGCGAAATACACCGCTCTGCTTAAGAAGCTCGTCCACAAGAGTGGTCTTGCCGTGATCTACATGTGCGATAATTGCTACATTTCGAATGTCTTCTCTTTTTTGTCTCATATGAATGATCCTTCCTTATTCATAAGCTAAATAACATCAACTCTCAAACTGATATAGTATAGCACTTTTTTAACCTCTGTGCAAGAGGCCTATGCACGGAATGTACAGGAACGATGTTGTTTATTGCCGGTTTATATATGCCATCCGCGAAAAAGCGCGATACAACGCGAAAAAATGCGGAAATCGGCGATGAAAAACAGTACTATTTGTTCTCCGGGTATTGTATAAATAGTAATATCTATCGGTGATTTTTGGCCTGCACACTGATAGTATTACCGGAAAAAGTCTTAGAACAAGAAGGGAGAACGAGTATGACAGATAAGGTAATTGAAAACAATCAGGTAACAGTTATGGGGGAGATTGTCAGCGGTTTTTCTTACAGTCATGAAATTTTTGGTGAAGGGTTCTATATGGTGGATGTCAGATGTAAGCGTCTCAGTGAGAGCTATGATGTCATCCCGGTCATGGTGTCGGAAAGACTGATGGATGTGACTGCAGACTACATAGGGGAGTTGATCTGTGTCAATGGTCAGTTCAGGTCGTATAACAGACATGAAGAGCACAGAAACAGACTTGTACTTTCGGTGTTTGCAAGAGAGATCAGCTTCATCGAGGAAATGGAGGAGAGTTCAAAGACGAATCAGATTTTTCTGGACGGCTTTATCTGTAAGGAGCCGATATACCGTAAAACCCCCCTGGGAAGAGAAATTGCGGATCTGCTTCTGGCCGTGAACAGACCCTACGGTAAGTCCGACTATATCCCCTGTATCTGCTGGGGAAGAAATGCACGCTATGCAAGCAGCTTCAAGGTTGGGGAAAGATGTGCGGTCTGGGGCAGAATTCAGAGTCGTGAATATATGAAGAAATTAGATGAAGAGAACGTTGAGAAAAGAGTTGCATTTGAGGTGTCCGTAAGTAAGCTGGAGCTTACGGAAGAGGAAAGCTGATATAATCAGCAGAAACAAATACAGGATTTGGATTCCTGGGGAATGCGGTTTTGAAATAAAGGGTTGTATGATGAGCTAATAAGCAGTATAGCTGCAATAAGAGAGGAAAAAGTCTCAGGAGAGTTGAGAATATAAAAATATTGACATAAGACACAGAGAATGCTATTATTTTATGCAAGTAAAGTGTTAATGAGTCGCCGGCGCACTGTGTACGTCGGCGCTTTTACATTAAGATAGCAACGGAGGAAAATTAAAATGGCTATTTTTAAGGGAGCAGGCGTGGCCATTGTCACACCGATGCATGAGGACGGAACAGTTGATTATGAGCAGTTTGAGCAGCTTGTGGAGTTTCAGATTGCCAACGGCACCGATGCAATTATTGTATGCGGAACCACGGGTGAATCATCCACTCTCACCCATGAGGAGCACCTGGATGTTATCCGGTATTGCGCAAAGGTAGTTGCAGGCAGGGTACCGGTGGTTGCAGGAACGGGTTCCAACTGCACGGAGACAGCCGTATATCTGTCACAGGAGGCTGAAAAAGCCGGTGTGGACGGATTACTGCTTGTAAGTCCGTACTACAATAAGGCAACCCAGAATGGTCTGTTTGCGCACTTTAAGACAGTGGCAGAGGCAGTGAATATTCCCTGCCTGCTCTACAATGTGCCCAGCAGAACGGGCTGCAATATTTTGCCGGAGACAGTGGTCCGTCTCTGCAAGGAGGTCAAAAATATTGTGGGTGTAAAGGAAGCCAGCGGCAATATCAGCCAGATTGCGCACCTGGCAGCCATAGCTGAGGACAGTGTTGATATTTATTCGGGAAATGATGACCAGATTGTTCCCATTATGTCCCTGGGCGGTCTTGGCGTTATCTCGGTTCTTTCCAATGTGGCGCCTGCACAGACACATGCAATCTGTCAGAATTATCTGGACGGTAATGTGAAGGAGAGCTGCCGGCTTCAGCTTGAGGCATTGAATCTCTGCAATGCTTTGTTCTGTGAGGTAAATCCCATTCCCGTAAAGAAGGCGCTGACTCTGATGGGAAAGATTAACGGACACTTAAGAATGCCTTTGACGGAGATGGAGCCTGCAAATACAGAGCGGCTGGAGAAGGCAATGAAGGAATATGGAATTCTGTAAAGCAGACTGCTGTAGCAGGAAATTTTGTATTTTGATGCGAAAAGAGGAAACGGTATGGTTAGAGTGATTATGCATGGCTGTAACGGCAAGATGGGTCGGGTGATAACCGATTTGATTACGGCTGATAATGAAGTCGAGCTTGTGGCCGGGGTGGACGCCTTTGATGACGGACACAACTCGTACCCGGTCTTTAAAAACATAAGCGAATGCACCGTGGAGGCGGATTGTATTATTGACTTTTCCGCGGCTGCAGCAGTGGATGGCCTTCTGGAGTATTGTGTTCGGAAGCAGGTTCCCTGTGTGCTGTGTACCACCGGTTTAAGTCCGGAACAGCTGGAAAAGGTAAAGCGTGCTTCAGAGAAGGTTGCCATTTTGAAATCTGCAAACATGTCGCTGGGTATTAATTTGATGCTGAAGCTTCTGAAAAAGGCTGCAGATGTTCTTGCTCCTGCAGGCTTTGATATTGAAATCGTGGAGAAGCATCACAATCTGAAGGTGGATGCGCCCAGCGGAACAGCACTTGCGCTGGCAGATTCCATCAATGAAGAGCTTGGCGGCACCTATGAGTATGTATTTGACAGAAGTGGCAGAAGGGAGAAACGCCCCAGTAAGGAAATCGGTATCAGTGCAGTAAGGGGCGGTACCATTGTGGGAGACCATGATGTGATTTTTGCCGGTTCGGATGAAGTCGTTACCTTTTCCCATACGGCATATTCCAAAGGAGTATTTGGAAAGGGAGCAGTTCAGGCGGCAAAATTTCTGGCGGGAAAACCTGCAGGAATGTATGATATGAGTAATGTAATTGAGGCAGTCCTTTCCTGAGGGGGGACTGCCTGTATTTTTACGACTATCTGCTTGTGCCGCCTGCCGTGGTTCCTGTTCCTTTTCCGGTAACAGTACCGTTTGTTTTACCATTGGTTGTACCGTTTGTAGTACCATTGGTTGTACCGTTTGTTGTGTGGTCATTACCGGTAAGGTCGTCGGTCAAATCGCCTACACCGCTTGCTGCATCATCCAGAAGGTTTTCTGCAGCATTTCCTGCATCTTCCAGCAGGGAGTCACTGCCGTTTACGCTGCCTCCGGTAACGGAATTGTTGTACTCGCCGGATGTGCTGTTGTTGTGATTGTTGTTTGTCCCATTTCCATTTTGATTATTGTAGTCCATGGAACCGTTGTTGTTATTCTGGGAGCTGCCGCCCTGAGAGCTGCTTCCGGCCATACTGCCGGAATTATTTCGATTTTTATCGTTGGTACATGCGACCGTCATGCACATAAGTGCAAGAATTAAGCCAAGTGCAAGAAGCTTTTTTACTGCTAAAGAATTGTTACCTTTTTTCATAGAGTCCTCCGTTTTTGTCTGTTAAGATGAATTTTTAAATCCTGTCTGTGTTTTACAAACATGGATTTGTGCATAGTATTTGAATTTGAAAAGAAAATATACATTGAAAAGGAAAAAAATATGGAATTCAGGCCTTGTATTGATATTCATAACGGAAAGGTAAAGCAGATTGTGGGTGGAAGTCTTCGCGACAGCGGGGACAGTGCCGAAGAAAATTTTGTGACGGAGCGGGATGCTTCCTTTTATGCAGAACTTTATAAAAATGCGGGAATCAGGGGAGGACATATTATCCTGCTGAATTCCAAGGACAGTCCTTTTTATGAACAGACGAAGCAACAGGCTTTCGGCGCTTTGAGGGCATATCCGGGGGGAATGCAGATAGGCGGCGGTATTACCCCGAAAAATGCCGGGGAGTTTCTGGATGCGGGCGCTTCCCATGTGATTGTCACGTCTTATGTGTTTCGGGACGGAAAGGTATATTATGACAGACTGAAAGAACTGGTGAAAGCAGTGGGCAGAGAGAGACTTGTGCTGGATTTAAGCTGCAGGAAAACATCAGAGGGGTACAAGGTTGTGACGGACAGATGGCAGAGGATGACAGAGGAAACCGTCAGTGCTGCTTTGCTGGACAAACTGGCTGAATATTGTGATGAGTTTCTCGTGCATGCGGTGGACGTCGAGGGAAAGGCTGAAGGGATTGAGGAGGAGCTCACAGGGATGTTGGGAAACTGGGGGAAGAAGGCGGTAACCTATGCCGGAGGAGTACACAGCTATGAGGATCTTTACCTGTTAAAAAAGCTGGGAAATAATCGGCTGAATGTCACTGTGGGAAGCGCTCTCAATCTTTTTGGAGGTGCGTTGGAGTGGGAAAAAGTTCAAAAAATCTGTCAGGAAGGTTGATTTTTCAGAATATTTCTTATGGTAAATCAACATAATTTAATTCCCATTTTTGGTAAAATGTTACAAAAATGTTAAGCTCGCGTTGATGTTGCCCAAAAGCTATGATAATATTAATCATATTGTTAATTTATCGGAGGTAGTTTTTGCCTATGGTACGGCAACGTCATAAACGTCAAAAGAACCATATTTTTATCATGACATCGGATGCCGTGGATGCCGGAGTAAAGCAGATTCGGATTCGTTCCTGGCTGGTGCAGGTGCTGGTGTTGGTGGCCTGCGTTGCAGTGGGTATTCTGATTGGTTTGCTCTATTACGAGGGGAGTGTGCTCGGAGACAGAAGGAGTCAAGCCGCCATGCATGCCCAGGAACTGGAGAAACTGAAACAGGAAAAAACTGTATTGGAACAGGAGAAGGCAGCTCTTGAAGCAAAAGTGGCAGAGCTGGATGAAACAATTCAGGTGCTGAGCGATACCGTCAATAAAAAGACGCTGAACGAAAATGAACTAGCGATACAATTAGAGAAACAGATGATTCCCACGGAATTTCCGCTGACGGGTTCCGCTACAATGGAGGAAGTGTCGGAAGGAGAACCTATGTGTGTGTTTGCAGCCACAGACGGAGCTATGGTAATCTCAGCTGCAAAGGGCACGGTTACGGCGGTCAATGATGATGTTGATTACGGACATAACGTCTGGGTGGATCATGGGAATGGTTATGTGACGGTATACCGAAATGCAGGTGAGGTTAAGGTGAAGCAGGGCGAGACGGTAATGCAGGGAACCACGCTTTTCCTCATAAACGAAAACAGCAGCAGACTGGGGTATCAGGTGATGAAGGACGGTGTCTATATTGATCCCATGGAAATACTGTCAATCAGCGGCTGATATGTCAGCGACTGAATTCCGATAAAGGAAGGAGATACTTATGATGAAAAACAATGCTGTGGAGATTACAACGATTATAGGAAGAGGCGCGGTGTGTGACGGTGACTTTTCGGCCTGTGATTCTGCCAGGATTGACGGAAAGGTAAACGGCAGCGTTAAGGTGGACGGGAGTCTGGTCCTTGGAGCCTCGGCGTGTATAGAGGGCGACGTGACAGCCAGGGCTGTGACTATTGGCGGAGAAGTATACGGGGATGTTATGGCGCCTGAGAAGGCAGAACTGACCGGTACGGCCAAGGTGATAGGAGACATCACGACTGCTGTAATTGTGATTGATGAAAAGGCTATTTTTCAGGGAAAATGCAATATGAATCAGGATACCCCTGCAAAGCGCCAGAAACTCTCTCCCAAAACTCTCAGAGCCGGGAGAAAATCGGCTAAAGCAGCTATCGTGGAAGCATTGAAGGAAGTAGAAGAGCAGCGGATGGCAGAAGAGGGCGACGAGGAAGAAACAGGATTGCCTGAATAATCCTTATTGTTCCTTTTTCTCCGGGTTCATTCGACCAAACACCATCTCATAACCATCGTTGCCATAATTCAGCGAGCGGTTTACCCTGCTGATGGTAGCGGTGGAAGCACCTGTTTTCTCGGCGATATCCAGATAGGTCTTGTGGTTCTTGAGCATGGCTGCCACTTCAAAACGCTGTGAAAGAGAGAGAAGCTCATTGACTGTACATAAGTCTTCAAAAAAATTATAGCATTCTTCCCGGGACTTTAAGCACAATATCGCATCAAACAGGAAATCTACAGCTTCGGTTTTAATCTTTTTATTCATGGCGATACCTCCTTGACCTAGTTTATTTTAACATATTAAAGTTGTAAAGTAAACAAGGAATGAAAAACAGATATAATTTTATAAGAAACTGTTGCGATGTAGTATTGATTACTATATAATGAGGTTAACACTAACATTTATGCGCGGAAAGGTGAAGTTACTTCTATGACTTTGAACAGTGAAGATTTATTAAACAGCATTCTGGCAAGCCTTGACAGGGTGAAATTTATCAGTGTGGACGATATTCCGAATATTGAACTCTATATGGATCAGGTGACTACCTTTATGGACAGCCGTCTGAAATCCACAGCCAGGTATCCCGGAGAGGACAAGATTCTGACCAAGACGATGATTAATAATTACGCAAAAAATGATTTGCTTCCGCCGCCGGTGAAGAAGAAGTATTCAAAGGAACATATTCTTTTGCTGATTTTTATATATTATTTTAAGGGGATTCTGTCCATCAATGATATCCAGACACTGCTGACACCTATAACGAACAAGTTTTTTAAGAAGCCGGGAGAATTTGGCCTGGAGGATATCTACAGGGAGGCCTCTGCACTGGGTGCCGAGCAGATTGAGAGAATGAAAACGGATTTGAAGGAGAAATACAAGCTGGCAGAACAGGCTTTTCCGAAAGCACCGGAGGAGGAGAAGGAATTTCTGACGAAATTTGCCTTTATCTGTCATCTGAGCTTTGATGTGTATATAAAGAAGCTTATTATCGAAAAACTTGTGGATGAAATTTCAGGGGAACAGACACCCCCTGCCGCAAACAAAAACGAATAAGATTTCAGGGCTGCCATTGGGCAGCTCTTTTCTTTTGGAACATTTTCGTAAATCTTTTCATATGATGTAGCATCTATCAAAAGGAGGGTTTTATGAAAAAGTCAGTTTTGAGGAGAGGGGCAGTCTGTTGGCTGTCTGCTGTCATACTGTTTTTGTCTGTAGGCTGCGGAAGCAGAACTGCAGCGGGAGAGGGAAGGACGAAGGTAGTGCTGAATGAGGTTGCACATTCGGTCTTTTATGCTCCCATGTATGTGGCAGTGGAAGAGGGGTATTTTGAGGAAGAGGGAATAGAACTGGAGCTTGTCACAGGGTTCGGAGCTGATAAAACCATGACAGCTGTACTGACAGGGGAAGCGGATATCGGCTTTATGGGCTGTGAGAGTACTGTATACACTTATGCCGGAGGTACGTCGGATTATGTAGTAAATTTCGCACAGCTGACACAACGGGCGGGGAATTTCCTGGTATCCAGGAAGCCTATTGACAATTTTCAATGGGATATGCTGATTGGAAAGAGTGTGATTGGCGGCAGAGCGGGGGGAATGCCCCAGATGGTGTTTGAGTATATTCTTGCAAAAAACGGAATTGATTTTAAGACGGATGTCAAGATAGACCAGAGCATCGATTTTGGCTCCACAGCGGCTGCGTTTTCCGGGGGACAGGGGGATTTCACGGTAGAGTTTGAGCCTCATGCCACAGCACTGGAACAAAAAGGCGAAGGGTATGTAGTGGCCTCCCTGGGAAGGGATTCCGGTTATGTGCCTTACACCTCATTTTCTGCAAAAAAGAGTTATCTTGAGAAAAATGGGGACACAGTGCAGGCATTTACCAATGCACTTCAAAGGGGCATGGATTATGTACAGAAGCATACACCCGAGGAGATAGCAGAGGTCATTGCTCCGCAGTTTCCCGAGACGGATATAGCTACGCTGACTGCCATTGTGAAGAGATATCATGAACAGGATACCTGGAAGGCAGAGCTGGTTTTTGCGAAGGAATCCTTTGAATTGCTGCAGAATATTCTGATGGATTCCGGGGTGTTGAAGGAAAAAGTGCCTTATGAGGATCTTGTCACCACGGAATTTGCAGAGAAGGCAGCACACTGATAAATAAGACTACACACTAATAAATAGGACTGCCCGCTGATGAAAGCAGGCAGTCCGCTTTATTTCAGTCTGATATTTTTGATGGCCCAGAGCTGCAGGGCTTTTGCGTTGGTGCTGATTTTCTCCAGGGAATCCAGAATATCCTGAAAGGCTGCACGCTCGCTTTCCTCAATAATGCCGTCTTCGGAGATGGCAATCAGTGATGCGCGAAGAGAATCGATATCCTTTAAGGAGCCCAGTACCTTCAGTGCCAGACGGTCAAAATCATCGATGGTGACCTCATGGACATTATCCCGGCCGATAGGGCATTCTCTGGCACAGTATGAGTTGCAGAGCTCAGGCATATTATAGGTTTCGGCCATCGCTTTTACCTCCTCGGGGTAAGGCGCGATGGCATCCAGCTCTATACGCGCCAGTCTGGTGCGGTCAATTCCTATAAGTTCAGCTGCTTTTTCACGGCTGGAAAAGTCATCATTTTTCTTTTCGGCCTCGCAACGTGCGAGATAATACATATTATCGGCTGCTTTCGTGGCTTTTTTTCCCATTTTTATTTCCTCTGTTGTGGTATAATCTGATTGTGAACATGAATAAAGTTTATTAGATAATTTCCTTTTTGTAAAGTCTTTGATAAAACTTCAATAACAATATTTTTGAAATGGCTTGAGAAAACGGGGATTATCTGATAAAATGGAGAAAGAAACAAAAGAATCGGAGGTAAGGAAATGGGATTAATTAGAGCAGCGCTTGATGCGGCCGGCGGCCTGATGGCTGACCAGTGGAGAGAGTATTTTTACTGTGATTCTCTCTCAAACGATGTGTTGATGGTTAAGGGCGAGAAGAGAATTAACAGTGGTCGTAACAGCAACACAAAGGGTAATGACAATATCATCTCCAATGGTTCAGTCATTGCTGTCAATGAAGGCCAGTGTATGATTATCGTGGATCAGGGCGGAATTGTGGATGTCTGTGCGGAAGCCGGAGAGTTTGTTTACGACAATTCTACAGAACCCAGCCTTTTTTACGGCAATCTCGGTGAGAATGTCAAGAATACCTTTGTTACCATGGCGAAGCGTTTCACCTTTGGCGGCAATACGGCAAAGGATCAGAGAGTTTACTTCTTCAATACCAAGGAGATTTTGAACAATATGTACGGAACGGCCAATCCCATTCCCTTTCATATTGTAGACAAGAACAGTACCTTCAGCTTTGAAACAAATGTTAAGATTAACGGTAAATACACATTTAAGCTTGTGGATCCACTTTTATTCTACAAGAATATCTGTGCAAATGTTACCAGCAGCTACAACAAGAGCGAATTGCTCAGCATCATGAAGGATGAGCTGATTCAGGCACTGCATCCCTCACTTGCGGCGATTGGTGCAGAGGGCGTTCTGCCTTCCCAGCTGATTGGGCACACCAAGGAGATTACAGAGCTGGTAAAAGCAGAACTCAGCGAACAGTGGACTCAGACACGCGGTATTGAGATCTGCGTTATGACTATCGTTCCCTCCTTCCCGCCTGAGGATGTTGAGAAAATCAATAAGTGGGCAGAGTCTGCTGTGCTTCAGAACGCGAGCATGAGAGAAGCTACCAAAGCGGAGAGCTTCAATAAGATGATGGCTAATTCCAGCTTTGGAAGCGGCAATGGTGGCGGAGATGCCATGAGCGGTGTGATGAACATGATGGCAATGGGCATGATGAACAATATGATGAACGGCAATGGCGGCGGTTTCATGGGCGGTATGATGGGACAGCCCGGACAGCAGCCTGGTCAGCAGCCTGCACAGGCCGCACCTGTTCTTGGCTGGACCTGTAAGTGCGGACATACGGACAACAGGGGTAAATTCTGCGCTGAGTGCGGTTCCCCCAAGCCCTCTGAAGCAGGTTGGACCTGCTCCTGCGGAAATGTAAATCAGGGTAAGTTCTGCAGCAATTGCGGAAGCAAAAAACCTGCAGGTGCTCCGCTTTACAAGTGCGACAAGTGCGGTTGGGAGCCTGAGGATCCTACCAATGTTCCCAAGTTCTGCCCTGAGTGCGGAGACATTTTTGATGAGAACGACAGAATCTGAGGAATAACAGACAGGTAATGTAATCGCAGCAGTCGGATACTCAGCTTTTGCTGATAATGGGGCTGCTGCGATTTCTGCGTTAGTGAGGAAGAAGATGTTTGGAAAGATACTGAGTATTATCATATTGGTCCTGATACTGATAATCATGATAAGCGGCTACGTTGCATATCGAAAGGTACGCAATAAGGTCAGAGAATTTTCCAGGATGGCTTTCGGTACAGAGGATATCAAGGAAGGATTTCAAAAGGTCGAGAAGGAAGCCGAGGTTACACCCAAGTCGGTATCTGCGGCAACCAGCCTCTATTTGCCGCAGATTATGAGAGATTTTCCGGAATTTCACCTTGAGGAAATGAAAAACAAGGCGGAAAATGTGTTGACCTCTTTTCTTCAGTGTGTGGATAGGAAGAGCATGAACGATTTCGCTGAGGGAACAACTTCGGAGCTCAAGGAAAAGCTGCGTATGAGAATCGCCAATCTGGACAGCGAGGGAGCTGAACAGCATTATAGAAATATCAGAATCCATAGGACGGAGATCAAGTCGTATCGGAAACTAAAAGGCAAATGCAGTATTGTTTTCCAGAGCTCTATCCAGTACAACTATTATCTGGAGCGTGGCGGTAAAGTGGTAGAAGGAAGCCGGGATAGGTTAAAGCAGAGCAGGTACAATGTGGAGATGCTTTACATACAGGATGCCAGTCTGCTGGAAAATGCCGAGGATATGGGACTGGCAATGAACTGCCCGAACTGCGGAGGACCACTTCCCAAGCTCGGCGCAAAAACATGTATGTATTGTGGAAGCCCGATTCTGGAATTTAATACCAGAATATGGAATTTCAGTGATGTGGAAGAGGGATAACAGTGAGTATATACGATACTTTGAACAAAGAGCAGAAGGAGGGTGTACTGAATACAGACGGTCCCCTTCTTATTCTTGCGGGTGCGGGCAGCGGTAAGACCAGATGCCTGACTCACAGGATTGCATATCTGATAGATGAGATGGGGGTGAAGCCGTGGAATATCCTGGCAATCACCTTCACCAACAAGGCAGCGGGAGAGATGCGGGAGCGAGTGGACAGACTGGTGGGCTTTGGGGCAGACCAGGTATGGGTTTCTACCTTTCACTCCATGTGTGTAAGAATCCTGCGGAGACATATTGATTTGCTGGGGTTTGACACGGATTTTACCATATATGACACGGACGACCAGAAGACGGTGATGAAGGGAATCTGCAAGCGGCTGAATATTGACTCCAAAATGTATAAGGAGAGGGCTCTTCTCAGTACAATTTCATCCTTAAAGGACAGTCTGATCAGTGTCAGGGAGTATGAGCTGGAGGCAGCGGGAGACTATGGAAAAGCAGTCTATGCCAGAGTCTACAGAGAATATCAGGAGACCCTGCAGAAGAATAATGCGCTGGATTTTGACGACCTGATTGTGAAAACCGTGGAATTATTCCAAAGCCGGCCTGAGGTGCTGGATTATTATCAGGAGCGGTTCCGCTATATTATGGTGGATGAATACCAGGACACCAACACGGCGCAATTTGAACTGGTGCGTCTTTTGGCGGACAAATATAGAAATCTCTGTGTGGTGGGTGATGATGACCAGTCCATCTATAAGTTCCGGGGGGCAAACATCAGGAATATCCTGGATTTTGAGAAGTATTTTCCGGAGGCAAAGGTGGTGAAGCTGGAGCAAAATTACCGTTCCACACAGTCCATTCTGGATGCAGCTAATGCAGTCATTCGGAATAACATGGGAAGAAAGGATAAAACTCTTTGGACCGCCAGAGATGAAGGGAGCAGGGTACACTTCAGACAGTTTGATAACGCCTATGAAGAGGCGGAATATATTGCTGAGGATGTGGTCAGAAAAGTGAGGAAGGGAGGCGCACAATACAGAGATTGTGCAGTGCTTTACCGGACCAACGCTCAGGCCCGTCTGCTGGAAGAGCGGATGATTATGGAGGGAGTACCCTACAATGTGGTAGGAGGAACGAACTTTTATTCCAGAGCTGAGATTAAGGACATTCTGGCGTACTTAAAGACTATTGACAATGGAAGAGATGAAGTGGCGGTACGGCGTATCATCAATATTCCCAAGAGAGGGATTGGTGCGGCTACCCTGGAGAAACTGGAGGATTATGCACAGATGCGTGACATCGGTCTCTATGAGGCGATGGAAATGGCGGATGAAATCATGAGCCTTGGAAAAGCCTCCGTCAAGCTGCGCCCCTTTGTTCAGCTGATTCATGCCTTCAGAAAGGATTCCACGGAAATGACCGTGGCGGAACTGATTGCTGAGATTGTGGAGCGTACGGGCTACAAGGATTATCTGCAGGATAATGACAGTGAATCCGCCGAGGACAGGATGGCAAATGTGGATGAATTAATTACCAAGGCCGTGTCATACCAAGAGATGCATGACGAGGCAAGCCTCACAGAGTTTCTTGCAGAGGTTGCCCTGGTGGCAGATATAGACAATGTGGACGGGGATGACAACAGGGTACTTCTCATGACGCTGCATTCAGCCAAGGGCCTGGAGTTCCCCCATGTGTATCTGGCAGGTATGGAGGATGGTTTATTTCCGGGACAGGCAGCGCTTTGGAATGATAATCCAGAAGACCTGGAGGAAGAGCGCAGACTTGCCTATGTGGGCATTACCAGAGCCATGGATGACCTGACCCTGACTTATGCCAGGTCAAGAATGCTTCGGGGGGAGACCCAGTATAATTCCGTAAGCCGTTTTGTGCGGGAGATACCGATGGAACTTCTGGATGACACGGATGCAAATTCCAGGCGCATTCAAAGAGATAAGGAGTTTCTGGAAAACATTATAGGGGTTGGAAGCAGGGGAGCGGATTTGACGGAACAATATGATCCCAGACCTAAAGCAACACTTCGGCCCAAGGTAATGGCACAAGGGGATAAGCCCTTTATTACCAAGGGGATTTCCAGCCTGAACCAGCTGGCAGGTATTTCTAAGGGAGCACCGATACAGACAGGCAGCGTTCCGGATTATGGTATCGGTGATCGGGTATTGCATGTGAAATATGGGGAAGGAACGGTGATAAATCTCACAAAAGAACCTCGAGACTATAAGGTTACAGTAGACTTTGACGGTGCAGGTCAGAAAATCATGTATGCCTCCTTCGCCAAGCTTCAGAAGCTTTAGTTTTGATAGTCGAAAAGTTTTTTGTAGTATTATTTCATAATTAGTGGTATAATATCAATTGAAAGACATCACATTTACGGAGGTGCTTTATGAATAAGTTAGAGAATTTAATGGAAGCAGCAAAGCTGAGCGAACTTCTCAGTAAGAAAGAGAAGGAGGAGCCCAAGAAGAAATGCAATCCGGTTGTATGTGTGCTGACTGTCATCGGTGTTATTGCAGCAATTGCCGGAATCTGCTATGCTGTATATCGCTATTTTACTCCCAAATATATGGAAGACTTCGAGGATGATTTCGAAGATGAATTTGATGACGAAGATGCTGACGATGAGGAAGATTTCTTCGTAGATGAGGGAGAGAACTAAGCAGATGAAAAAAGGACAGGTATATGAGGCGACGATTGAAAGGGTTGACTTTCCGAACAAAGGTATCGCGGATACCGGGGAAGGAACCGTAATCGTAAAAAACAGCCTGCCCGGTCAGAAGATTAAGCTTAGTGTCAATAAAGTGAGAAAAGGGAAGGCGGAAGGCCGTCTGCTGGAGGTGTTGGAAAAGTCACCTCTGGAGACGGGGACTCCGTGTTCCCATTTTGGCTTGTGCGGAGGATGCACTTATCTGTCTCTCCCATATGACGAACAGCTTAAGATTAAGGAAGCCCAGGTGCATAAGCTTCTGACGCAGGCATTGAAAAATCAGGAGACTCCCTGGGTATGGGAAGGCATCAAAGCCAGCCCCAGAGAATATGAGTACCGGAATAAAATGGAATTTTCTTTTGGAGACGAAGTAAAGGATGGTCCTCTTGCACTTGGTATGCACAAGAGGGGCAGCTTTTATGATGTGGTGACAGTGGAGGACTGCCGCATTGTGGACGGCGATTATCGATTGATTTTGGACACTGTTCTCAAGTTCTTTGCAGAAAGAGGCATTTCTTATTACCACAGACTGCGCCATGAGGGATATCTTCGCCATCTTCTGGTACGAAAGGCTTCCCGTACAGGAGAAATCTTAGTCGCATTGGTTACAACTACCGGTGCTGATGAACAGAATATGCTGGAGGAATTTAAGCAGACTCTGTTGGCACTGGAAGAAAAAGGTGAGCTGTCAGGACGCTTTGCGGGCATATTACATATCGTAAATGATTCTCCCGCAGATACGGTACAGAGCGACCGCACGGATATCCTGTACGGACAGGATTATTTTTATGAGGAGCTGCTGGGACTGAAGTTTCGTATCTCCGTGTTCTCCTTTTTCCAGACCAATTCCTACAGCGCAGAAGTGCTCTACGAGACAGCAAGAGAGTATGCGGGAAAGGCAGATGGAGTAGTGTTTGACCTCTACAGCGGTACGGGAACCATCGCCCAGCTCATGGCACCGGTCGCCCGGAAGGTGGTGGGTGTGGAGATCGTGGAGGAGGCTGTGGAGGCGGCCAGACGCAATGCGGCAGAGAATGGACTGAACAACTGTGAATTCATTGCCGGAGACGTCCTTAAGGTGCTGGATGGCATCGAGGACAAGCCGGATATGATTATCCTGGATCCTCCCAGAGACGGAATTCACCCCAAGGCCCTGCCGAAGATTCTCAAGTATGGCGTGGAGCAGATTGTCTATATCTCCTGTAAACCTACCAGCCTTGCCAGAGATTTGGAGACCTTCCTTGCCGGCGGATACCGGGTGGTGAAGGCTGTGGCAGTGGATCAGTTTCCCTGGACGGCGAATGTGGAGAGTGTTGTTCTTTTGTCCCAACGAAAAGCGGATGATTATGTTGAGGTTAAATTGGAATTGGATGAAATGGATTTGACTTCGGCAGAGAGTAAGGCAACTTATGCGGAGATTAAGGATTATGTGCTGAAGGAGCATGGATTGAAGGTGTCTAATCTGTATATTTCACAGATAAAAAGAAAATGTGGAATAGAGGTTGGAGAGAACTATAATTTACCGAAGTCGGAAGATAGCAGACAGCCTCAGTGTCCAGTGGAGAAGGAAAAGGCGATAAGAGATGCGCTGGAGCATTTTGGGATGGTGAAATAAGTGTTTCATGTTCAAGAAAGGATTTGAAGTAAGAGTATAGAAATAGGATTTGATGGCACTCGGGCAGAAATGCTTGGGTGCTTTTTTATGGAAAAAATACAGGTGATATGATAAGATTACATTGGGTGAAGTGTTGGTTTCAAAAATCGGGATTTGGAGGGATTATAATCAATCCTATTCTACTGAAAATATTATTCTTTCTCATAAAAGAGGTGTATATAAATATGGATATTAGAATACTTCGATATTTTTTGACCGTGGCAAAAGAACAGAACTTTACGAAAGCCGCAGAACAATTGAATATTACACAGCCAACACTATCAAGACAGCTTGCTGCATTGGAGGAGGAACTTGGCACAGCTCTTTTTATAAGGGGGAGTCGTAGTATTACACTTACGGAGGCGGGGATATTATTAAAACGAAGAGCCTTGGAAATCATTGATCTGGAAGAAAAAATGCTGGATGAATTAAAGGTGAAAGAAGGACTAATAGAAGGTACTATTACAATTGGGTGTGGTGAGTTTGCTGCTGTTGAAACTTTAGCGGATATTTGTAAGGTATATAAGCAAAAATACCCAATGGTGCAGATTGTGTTACACACGGCAACGGCAGATTCAGTATATGAAATGATGAATCAGGGTTTGGTGGACATTGGATTATTTCTGGAACCGATCAATACAGAAGGACTCGATTATATCAGAATCATGGAAAGTGACCATTGGGTTGTTGGTATGAAGCCGGATGATGCATTGGCGGACAAAGAATATATTACAAAAGAGGATCTTCTGGATAAACCACTCATTCTTCCACGGAGACAGAATGTGCAGAGCGAGTTCGCAAATTGGTTTGGTAAGGATTTCAATAAACTCCATGTATCTTTTATCAGTAATCTTGGAACAAATGCGGGGGTTATGGCGATTCATGGACTGGGATATCCAGTTTCGATTGAAGGTGCTACAAAATATTGGAGAGAGGATTTGCTTGTTCAGAGAAGGTTGTATCCTGAAATAACAGCAAGTACGGTAATCGCATGGAGAAGGAATATACCATATTCATTGGCAATGAATAAATTCATAGAAGAAA
>JBJENR010000032.1:0-22433 GCA_051880315.1 Acetatifactor sp. | reverse complement strand
AACAGCAATCTCTATAATAAAATAGATGTATTGACATCATTTGATGAAAGTGGATGTGATAACATAAAAACAGATACAGAAACGGAGTTACTATGGACAATCAGGTCAATAAATACGAAAATGGCGGGGGATATCAAAACAATGGGAACAGGGGGGACACGCCCGGCGGTAACGGTGGAAACGGTTCAAACGGCGGAAATCAGACACCGAAGCGCCCCAACATTGCCGCGCTGATTTTGGCGGCATTGGCAACACTGTTAATTGTCACGCTCTTCGCGAATTTTTTCTTCGGCGATTCCACAGAGGGTGAGAAGGTTCCCTATACGCAATTTTTGAAATATGTGGAGGAGGACAGCGTCAAAGATGTTGTGGTGAAATCCACGGGAGAGGTATATTTTTCCCTGAAGACAGACCCGGCACAGGAAAACAATAGCACAGGCTCCACGGGACTGGTTCCGGGTTTTACTTTTTACGGAGTCCGAAAGGCACCTGCGAAAAAGTATTATGCCATCATTATGGAGGATCTGGATACCCTGACTTCCCGCCTGGTGGCTCACGGTATAGAGGGCCAGAGGGAGCTCAGCACCAATTCGGGAATCATGGAGATTCTGATTTCCATAGTTCTCCCCATACTGCTCATGTGGATTCTTCTGAGTCTGATGTTCCGCAAGATGAGCGGTGGCGGCGGCCCCATGGGCGTGGGCAAGAACAATGCAAAGGTTTATGTACAAAAGGAAACAGGAGTCACCTTTAAGGATGTGGCAGGCGAGGATGAGGCAAAGGAATCTCTGGTAGAAGTGGTAGATTTCCTTCACAATCCCGGTAAATATTCAAAAATTGGTGCAAAACTGCCCAAGGGTGCACTGCTGGTGGGCCCTCCCGGAACAGGTAAGACTCTGCTTGCCAAGGCGGTGGCGGGGGAAGCCCATGTGCCCTTCTTCTCTCTGACGGGTTCGGATTTTATCGAGCTTTATGTAGGTGTGGGTGCCAGCCGGGTGAGAGATTTGTTCAGGGAGGCAAACAAAAATGCTCCCTGTATCATCTTTATTGACGAGATAGATGCCATCGGAAGAAGCCGTGATTCCAAGTACGGCGGCGGCAATGAGGAACGGGAGCAGACCCTGAATCAGCTGCTTTCGGAGATGGACGGTTTTGACACCTCAAAGGGTATTCTGATTCTGGGTGCCACCAACCGTCCGGAGATTCTGGATAAGGCCCTGCTGCGCCCGGGGCGCTTTGACAGGAGAATTATTGTGGATAAGCCTGACCTGAAGGGCCGCGTGGAGATTCTGAAGGTGCATGCCAAGGATGTAAAGATGGATGAAACGGTAGATTTGGATGCCATTGCCCTTGCTACCAGCGGCGCAGTAGGCTCCGACCTTGCCAACATGATTAACGAAGCCGCCATCAATGCCGTGAAGGAGGGCAGGGAGTTTGTCTCTCAGAAGGACCTGTTCGATGCGGTGGAGGTTGTGCTTGTGGGTAAGGAGAAGAAGGACCGTATCATGAGTAAGGAGGAGCGCCGCATTGTGTCCTACCATGAGGTCGGTCACGCCTTAATCAGCGCCCTGCAGAAGAATTCAGAGCCGGTGCAGAAGATTACCATTGTGCCCCGTACCATGGGCGCACTGGGTTATGTTATGCATGTTCCCGAGGAGGAGAAATACCTGAACACGGAGGCAGAACTGAGAGATATGCTGGTCAGCCTGGTGGGAGGACGTGCTGCAGAGGAAATCGTCTTTGACACCGTGACTACGGGAGCTGCAAATGATATTGAAAAAGCGACGGATATCGCCCGCAATATGGTAACCCGGTACGGTATGAGTAAGAAGTTCGGCCTGGTGGGTCTTGCAACGGTGGAGAGCCAGTATCTTGAGGGAAGAAGTGAACTGAACTGTAGTGACGAGACGGCTGCGGAAATTGACGCGGAAGTAGTGGAGATTCTGAAGGTAAGCTACGAGAAGGCAAAGGAGCTTCTGAAGGAAAACAGGGATGTCATGGATAAGCTGGCAGAGTTCCTAATTGAAAAGGAAACCATCACCGGCAAGGAGTTCATGGAAATCTATCGCAGGGAAAAAGGACTTCCGGAACCCGTTGAGGATAAGGAGAAGGAATCTGCAAAGGAGCCTGAGGCGGAAAAGGTATCTGCAGAAGAATCCGTGGAAGGGAAATCGTCTATGGAGGAATCTCAGGAGATGGCGACAGAGGAGACTTCCGGGGAAATGCAGTCATCCCCGGAGGAGAAGGCGGTTGCAGAGACCGGGAGGGAGCAGTCCTTCCATGAACCAAGGGAGACAAAAACGGAGGAACAGCGCAACGACGGCAATTCCACCGGAAGGTTTTCCGGGGGGAGAATCAACTGAGGCAGATTTTTAGTCATTTCTCTTGAAATGTACCACTGCAAAGGAGAAGCCCATGACCTACAGATATGTGAACACTGCGCTTGAAATTATGAGCATGCTGATTTGTCTGATACTATTATTCTATCAGATTTTTGAAAAGCGCAGCAACAATAAGACAAATAAATGGTTCCTGAGCATGATTATCTGTAATATGGCCATGTTGACCGGTGATTTGTGCGACTGGATTCTGGGAGGTATGCCCGGAATAGCTTCATACTATATTCAGGTTATCTTCTCGATAGTAGTGTATTTTTCGGCCTCCGGACTTATGCTGTTTTCATTGTATGGCTGGCTGATTTCCTACATCAGACAGAAGATTGAGATTTCATCTCTCTGGCTGAAGGTTGGAATTACCTTATCAGCCATACAGGTAGTTCTCGCAGTTATGATGCCAATCATGGGGCTGGCATTTATTAATGAAAACAATTATTACCAGAGAGGAAAGCTTTTTCCGCTCACACAGATTTGTCCGTACCTTGTTTACCTGATGGCTATTTATCTGTTAATCAGATACAGGAAGGCCTTTAAAAGCAGGGAACGGATTTATCTGGGAATATTTATCGTAATTCCTCTGATTGCTGAGCTGGTTCAGGTGGTGACGTACAAATATTCCACACTGAACGTGGCCATTTCGTTAGGATTTATCATGGTGTTTACCTTTATTCAGTCAGAAAGGGACTTTGATGACGAATACAAAGTAAGGGATCTGATAATTGACGAGAATAAAAAGCTTGAGGAGATGCAGGAGTATCAGGAAAATCTCAGCAGCCAGCTGATAGATGTACTGTGCAGCACTGTGGAGGCCAAGGATCAGTATACAAAAGGGCATTCCCTGAGAGTGGCACAATATGCCCGTGAGATTATGTACAGGATGGGCGGAGATGAGAAGGCCCTGCAGGAGGTTTATTATATAGGAATTCTTCACGATGTGGGAAAGATAAGCATCGATGACAGTATCATCAATAAGAACGGACACCTTACTGAGGAGGAATATGAGCAGATTAAGCTGCATACGGTTGCAGGTTACCAGATTTTAAAAGGTGTCGATGTTATTCCCAATCTCGCAATCGGCGCAAGATGGCATCATGAACGATATGACGGGACAGGATACCCAAACGGACTTGCGGGAGAGAATATCCCTCTGGTGGCGCGCATTATCAGTGTTGCGGATGCTTATGATGCGATGACAAGCAATCGAAGCTATCACAAAATCATGCCCCAAAGTGTTGTGAGGGAAGAGATAAGAAAAGGAATGGGAAAGCAGTTCGACCCGGCAATTGCCCAGATTATGCTGGATATGATTGATGAGGACATGCAGTATGATATGAAGCAGTCAAATCACAACAAGACGGTGAATATCCTTCTGATTGATGATGATGCAGTATCTCATAAGCTGGTACAGTATTCCCTGCTCACTGAAAACTATGCGCTGACATCAGCTTATGGAGGAAAAGAGGGCATAGAAATGCTGCAGGAGGCCAAATACGACATATGTCTGTTGGACATGGAAATGCCTGACATGAATGGGTTTGAAGTGCTGGAGTGGATTCATAAGAACGTGTATAAGATGAAGGTCATCTTTATTACGGCAGGGAAGGACCTTGATACTATCAGAAAGAGCGAATTGCTGGGTGCTGACGATTATATTACAAAACCCATTAACCCCAACATACTCAAGGAGAGCATTAGAAATCTGATACATCATTAGGCTGCAGTTTCAGCGGAGGAAGCATGGAGAACAAAAAGGAAAAAAGAAGCTTTGCAGTCTATCTGGCAGCAGCTTTAACCACCATAGCGGCGTATCTTGATACAAGAATAGGCATTTCGGCAGGATGGCCCGTATACATATACATTATCGTATGGGGGCAGATGGCGGCAATTATTGCAACAGCCGTCATTACAAGAGTGCCGTTAAAGGTACAGTCGGTTATATTTGCATTATGTACCTGGAATACAATATTTATCACCGGATTTTATGTAAAGGATTATTACATTGAGTGCATGATGCTATGTGGTTCGCTGATGCTGATATCCTTCTACAACAGCAGGAAACTGATAGCATTTCAGCTTGCCATGTGTCTTCTGGCGATTGTTCTCCACAGTAAACTGATTAATGCTATCAGCCTGGAGATCAGTGATAACAGGGCAGAATTTGACATGGCTCTGTTTTTGATTTTTGGTGTTGGTATTATTCTGTATTATAATATTGTCAGATGGGACATGCATGTTGAGAGACTGAAAAAAACGCTTTCCCGTGCTGAACAGGCAGAAAAAGCAAAGTCTGATTTTCTGGCAAATATGAGCCATGAGATTCGTACACCCATGAATGCAATCATAGGCATGTGCGAGCTGATATTACGCGAAAACAAGCTTTCGGAATCCGTAAGAGACTGCTCGGTTCAAATACGGAATTCCGGTCGAAGTCTTTTGTCCATCATCAATGATATTCTTGATTTTTCCAAAATTGAATCCGGGAAGATGGAGCTTGTGGAGGAAGAGTTTAATCTGTCTTCTCTGTTAAATGACGTTGTAAATATGACCATGTCGAGAATTGGTGACAAAAACATTGAATTTATTGTAAAGGTTGACCCTGACATACCCCGGGGACTAATCGGTGATGAAATCCGAATCAGACAGATAGTGATAAATCTGCTCACCAATGCCGTGAAATACACTAACGAAGGTGTCATCCTGCTAAAGGTGAGCAAAATCGTCAGAAAGTACGGAATAAATCTCAATATAAGCGTTGAGGACACGGGAATCGGAATCAAAAAGCAAAATCTTGAAAAGCTGTTCAACAGCTTTCAGCAGGTCGATACCAAGAAAAACCGTGCAGTGGAGGGAACAGGCCTTGGCCTTGTAATTACCAAAAGACTTCTGGGTAGCATGGGCGGATTCATCAATGTTAAAAGTGAATATGGAAAGGGCTCCACGTTTCACATCGTAATTCCCTTGAAGGTGAGTAATCAGCTGCCCTTTGTGCATATAGAGAATACTGATGGAATCAATGTGGCAACCTATATAGACATGAATAAATTTTCAAATCCGGATCTGAAAAAGAATTATATCAGGTTTATATCGGAAATTGGAGATTCCATTCAGTTGAAAAACATTGTGTGCAGAAAATTTGAAGAGCTGAAGATGCGAATTGAATTTGGCGGAATCACACATTGTTTTGTGGGTAAGGAAGAGTTTCTTGAAAATAAAGAATATTTTAAAAGTATTTCGGATGATGTTCAGATAGTGATTGTGCAGTCGAGGAATAACAGTATTGAGGTTCCCGACAATATGTGCTGTATTTATAAACCAATCTATGAGATTCCGATTGCCAATATCTTTAACCATGATGATTCCGTTATTGACATGAATTCGCAGAAAGGAAGTACACACTCCTTTATCGCGCCCAGGGCAAGAGTGCTTCTGGTGGATGACAATGATGTCAATCTCAAGGTGGCCACCGGGCTTATGCAGCCTTATAAAATGCAGATTCTGACTGCAGAAAACGGACCGGATGCAATTAAGATGCTTGAATCAAAGGACATTGATATCGTATTTATGGACCATATGATGCCGGGAATGGATGGAGTTGAGGCCACCAACATCATAAGAAGCAAGCCGGAGAAGTATTATAAGAAGCTTCCGATTATTGCGCTGACAGCCAACGCAGTGGGAGGCGCAAGAGAGACATTTATGTCCAATGGTTTCGACGGTTTTCTTGCAAAGCCCATTGAGCTTTCGGCATTGGACAGGGTGTTAAAGCAGACCCTGCCAAAAGAATATATCGTAAAGCCGGGAGATTCGGATAATAAGCCGAAAAAGGAGCAGGATACCGTTCTGGAATTATCAAAAGAAGAATCTTCGTTCATCGATGTCAATGTTGGCCTCGGATATATTGGAAACAATAAAGAAGCCTATATCTCAATCCTGAATGTTTATGTGAAAAAGGGAAGAGAAAAGCTTGTGTATCTGGAGGAATTATTTGCACAAAAGGACTGGCATAATTATGTTATTGAGGTACATGCACTGAAAAGCTCTTCGCTGTCCATCGGAGCGGTGGAATTGTCGGAAAAAGCCAAAAAGCTGGAACTCAGCGGCAAAGCAGGAGATTTCGGCTATATCATGAATCACCATAAAGATATGCTTGCACTCTACGAAAAGGTGATAACGATTGGTGAAAAGCTGTTGTCCGGCAGTGGGGAGACGGAAGCTGCAGATACAAAGAAGAACGACTCGACACCGGGTAAGGCATTGGTGAGCGAAGAGGAATTAAAGCAGCTTCTTGGAAGTATCAAAGCAGCCTGCAGGGAATTCGACCTCGACGAGATTGTAAATAAGGCGAAGGAGGGAGTCGGCCTTGTATATAACGGAGAAGAACTGTCGGTTGCGTTTGAAAGGATGATGGAGTATGCCGAGGAGTTTGAGTATGACTCGGTTGAGAAGATGATAGATGAGATGTTTGCAAGGTATGGATTTGGAGGTGACGGTTCACATGAATAGCATTGCGATTACAACGGAATGTGTAGCAGACCTTCCCAGAAAACTACTTGAGCAGAACAGCATTGATATTATTTATATGGATATTGAAACCGATTCCGGTGTATTCAGGGATACTTCGGAAATTGATTCCCAGAATATCACCGAATACATGGCAGGCGGCAGAAGAAAGGCCCAGAGTGTCATACCGTCGGCCAATGACTACAGTGCCTTTTTCAGAAACCGCCTGGAAGAATATGATGAGGTGATACATATCAGCATCGGAAGCGGTGTCAGCGCTGCCCTGAACAATGCGAGGCTTGGCAGAGAAAAGCTGGGAAACGAACGCTACAAGATTCATCTGATAGACTCTATGCATCTTTCGTCAGGAATAGGACTGCTTGTCCTGGAAGCGGCAAGACTGAGAGATGAGGGACTTGTCAGCAAAGAGATTGTCAGGAATGTGATTGCAAAGATACCGGTCATAAACACATCGTTTTTATCATATAATGCGGACTATCTTTACTATAATGGAAAAGTTAGTGAAAGTGTGATGAAGATATGCAGGGCGTTTCGACTCCATCCGGCGCTTGCGGTGAAGGATGGAAAACTGGTGCTGAAAAGGCTTTATTTCGGCAGATACGAAAGAGCAGCAGCAAACTATATTGCAAAGACACTGAAGGAGTCGGAGAGGATAAAAAAGGACAGGGCATTTATTACTTATGTGGGGTGCGGACATGAGCTCCTGGAATTCATTCATGATAAAATGTCCCAGCATATTAAGTTTGATGAGGTCTGGGAAAAGGCGGCTTCGGCAACCATTGCCGCAAACTGTGGTCCTTTGACATTCGGTATCTTATTTGAAAAGACAGACGGGGCGGGGAACAGCCGGGGTAAGGATATTCGTTGACAGAAAGCGCTGTTGTGATGTAATATGGTTTATATACCGTTTACAGAGGTATTGTGCCATTGCATGGTATGTAAAGACAGAAACCGTACAGGTTTAGGTATTAAAAGGGAGGATGAAAAATGATTTGTGGAAATTGTGGCAAGGAAATGCAGGCCGGGGATAGGTTCTGCATGACATGCGGTTGGAGAGCTCCTGAGGAAACAGCTCAGGCGGCAGCTGCATCTCAGGCAACAGATGCGCCTCAGGCAACAGACGCACCTCAGGAAAATGTTCCGGCGAGTGTTCCTCAGGCAGATGTATTCCAGATGGGGTCAGCGCCCCAGACAGATGCGTCTCAGACAGCTTCAGCACCGCAGGGAAGCAGTGCTCAGACCGGGCAGGATGAGAAACCTAAGAAGAAAAAGAAGGGCGGCAAGATTGCCGTAGCATTGGCCTCTCTGGCTGTGGTTGCCGGAGCAGGTACTGCTGTTGCTTTCAACTGGGATACAGTGACAAACACTGTAAAAAGTACCTTTTCTTCTCCCGAAGATTATTATGCAACCGTAGAGAAGGAAAACTTCACCAAGGCAGCCGCGTCTGCAGCAGGTGCTTACCAGAGTCTGCTTCGCGAGCCGCTGACCTCGGCATCTGAGATGTATGACAGTGTAGTATCCGGTGAGATTTATGAGGGTGGTTACAGCGGAGAGATTTCCATTGAACTGGGTGACCTAGCGATACAAAGGCTCATGGAGGCAATGTCACTTCAGGATGATACGTCATTTGATTTCTCCGAATGGCATAAGATTACTTTCGATTACGAGGCTTATTCCAAGGATGCCCTCATCAATGCCGCAGGCGGACTGACCATCGGCGATACCAGGCTGATTTCCGTGGACACTATTCTGGATTATGAGGATAGTTCACTTTATCTCGCAATTCCGGAGCTTTCCGAAACCTATCTGGGGATTAACTTTGAAGATGTCATGTCAGATTATACCGAGTACCTGGATGGTATGGGTGATATGACGGCATACCTGGATGCCATTGAGGAAATTGTCAAGGTGCTTCCCGATGAAAAACAGGCTCAGGATCTTCTTGTGAAATACTTTGACATCATTCTGGGCTGTATTGATGATGTAGATAAGGAAACAGGCGTAAAGCTGGAGGCCGGAGGCGTTAGCCAGAAATGCACCTGTCTGAAGGTGACGATTGACGGCAAAACCCTTGTTAAGGCAGCCAAGGCAATCTGCAAAGAACTTAAAAATGACAAGGATGTCAAGAAGTATATGACAGACCTTGTTGAGACACTTGTTGAGCAGGCAGAAGAGCTGGGTCTGGACGAAGAACTTGGATTGGAGATGGATTCAGACGAAATTTATGAGCAGTTCCAGGAAATCTGTGATGAGATTCTTTCCCAGATGGAGGATGCGGAATTACCCGAATTTGAGCTGATTATGAGCGTATATATCGATTCCAAGGGAACCATTCGCGGCAGAGAGTTTGAGATTGAGACGGAAGGGGACAAAGTTACATTGCTGATTGCAAATCCTGAGGACGGCAGCAAGGTTGGATACAAGGTTTCTGCGTTGATAGAAGTTAACGATGTGGAAAACGGAGTGCTGTTTGAGGGAAGCGGTAAGAATACCAAGGGTAAGCTGGACGGTGATTTTTATCTCACTGTCAAGGCAGACGGCGAAAAGATGAAGATTGTCAATGTCAGTGTAAAGCAGTTTGACCTGGATGCCCTGGAGCAGGGATACTTAAACGGAACCTTTGGCTTAAGTGTGGCTTCTGATGCTCTGGAATTGATGGAAGATAATATTCCCGAAGAGATTTATTCCATGGTTGAGGATATGGAGCTTGTGTTCGAGGCATCCTCCAATGAGAATTCGGCTAAGTGTACATTAAGTCTGAAGCAGGATGACGAGCTCTGGGCAGGTATCAGCATATCCGCCGAGAAGATGGGCGATAAGAAAATCAGTGTTCCCTCAGATGCGATTATGATTGAGGATATTGATTATCCCGAGGACAGCATTGCCGAATATCTGGATACTGTTGACTGGGATAACCTGCTTGACAGCCTGGAGGAGATTGGATTCCCTTCAGAGGCAGTTGACCAGCTTAGAGACAACCTTGAAATGATAGAGAATAATTTAACATATTAAAATTATGACAGATATTAAGAATATTCAAAAGAAATACGGGAAAAAAACAGTATTAAGAGATATCACATTTTCTGTCAGGGAGGGGAATTGTGTCGGTATTCTCGGCGGCAACGGCTGCGGAAAATCCACACTGCTCTCCATCCTGGCAGGAGTGCAAAAAGCAGATAACGGTTCCTTCCTTTGGGAGGGAGCCGATTTGTTTGCTGACGAAAAAATGCGGTCCAAGGTACTGGGGTATGTGCCCCAGGGCAATCCGCTGATGGAAGAATTGACAGCGTGGGACAATCTTCGGCTCTGGTATGAGAAGGAAGACCTTAAGAAGGAGCTGGAGGGGGGCGTTCTTGCCATGCTTGGAATTCCCGGCTTTATCAAGGTGCCGGTGAGGAAGATGTCCGGGGGAATGAAAAAGAGACTTTCCATCGGCTGTGCAGTAGCCAATCGTCCCAGGCTGCTCCTTTTGGATGAACCCTCTGCAGCATTGGACCTGGTATGTAAGGAACGCATCGGTAATTATCTGAAGGATTTCAAGGCGCAGGGAGGCAGTGTACTGCTCGCCACCCATGATGTACAGGAACTGGACCTCTGTGATGTGCTTTACATTCTGAAGGATGGTGTGCTGGAGCCCTATACCTTTGACGGCAATGTACATCATCTTGTTGGAAAGCTGTAAGGAGCCATATGAAAAGATTTAAACAATATTTTCTGGCACAACTGAAAAGAGTATGCAGAGCTTTTCCGTTTATTGCATTGATGACAGTTTTGTTGGTGGGTTGCATGACGCTTCTTGCAGTTTCCATGCTGAGGGCGTATAACTCCTCCGACAAAAAGCAAAGGCTGGAAATCGGTGTTGTCGGAGATACCTCAAACAGCTATCTGAGCTTTGGTATCATGGCACTACAGATGCTGGATTCCTCCAGATTTTCCATGGATTTTGTGCAGATGCCGAAGGAAGAGGCAAAAAAGAAGCTGAAGGCCGGTAAAATGACTGCCTATGTTATTATTCCGGATGGTTTTGCGGAGGCCTTTGACAGAGGAGAAGATGTCCAGGTCACTTATGCTGCCGCCAACCAGTCTTCCGGTGTGGGTTCTGTTCTGATGAACGAGCTTGTGGATGTGGTATCGGATGTGGTGATTGATTCCAGAAGTGCCATCAACGGCATCTGGGATTTGCTGGAGGTTTATGATATTCAGGAGGACCACGGCGAGGTTTCAGACCGGCTGTTTCTGGAGTATGTAAATTTGTTTCTCGGGAGAACCAGGCTTTGGTCCTTTGAAATCCTGGGTGTCAGCGGCAATCTGGGCTTTATCAGCTACTATTTTATCGCTATTATGATTTTGTTTATGCTGCTCTGGGGAATTACCGGGAGCAGTCTCTTTATAAAGCGTGATGTCTCTCTTCCGAAATTTCTCAAGGCCAGGGGGCAGAGCGTCTTTCAGCAGATAACTGCGGAGTATATGGCATATTTTATCCTCATGCTGGGGATAATGCTGATGATTTTTGTGCCTGCGGTAGGAGTTCTGGCGAAATCGGAGGTGCTGCTGCCGGAATGGCAGAACGATCCTTTTTCGGAGGGTGTGGCTTTTCTTATCAGAATGATTCCGGTAATGGCGCTGTTGGCTGCGTTCCAATTTTTTCTCTATGAACTTATCTCGGATATGGTAAGCGGTATTTTGTTACAGTTTGTTGCAGGGCTGAGCCTTGCTTATCTGTCGGGCTGTATTTATCCCCTTTCTTTCCTGCCGGAAAGTGTACAGAGGTTTGTGCCCTTTCTTCCCTCCGGAGCCGCCATGAAGTATGGTATTGAGGTGATGCAGGGAAATGCAGCCGGGAAAGAAGCGGCCGTGCTGGCTCTGTACCTTGTGCTGTTTTTGGGACTGGCTTCAGCCGTCAGAATGCGGAGGATGAAGGCATGAGAAAAATCAGACATGTTTTTCTTTATTACGCTTTGTTGAGTAAACGCTTTTTCAAAAAACTGAGTTTTGTTCTTCTGCTCTGCGCCGTCCCTCTATTGGTGTTGTGTCTGAAGAATGTCTCCGGGAAGGATACCGGAATGCTGGATATTCTGTTGTATATGGAGAATCCGGAGGAAGAAGAGGTGCAGAATCTGACGGATAAGCTTTTAAACTCTGATAGTGTGATAACCTATAGCATGGTTGAGGACGTGGAGACAGGCAGAAGGATGGTAAGTCGGGGGGAGGCAGATGCACTCTGGATTTTTAAAGAGGATTTTGTCAACAGAACCCAGGAAATTATCTCTAAGGGAATGAAAGGCGAGGGCATCCTTACTGTGGTGGAGCAGGAGGATAATGTTGCTATGCAGCTCGCCAGAATCAAGCTGTTTGGTGCCATGTATCCCGTGTTGTCCTATGCCCTGTGTAAGGATTTTGCATATAGTGATTTGGGAATTGAGGCTGACGATGAGGAGCTGCGCTCCTATTTTCAGTCCTATGACAACGAAAGTGAGTTGTTTTTGCTGGATTATATCGACGGAGAGGGGACACCGGCTGCACAGAAACAGAATTATCTGACCGCACCGCTTAGGGGGATGCTGGCGCTTTTGATTATTCTCTGCGGTTTTGCGGCAGATATGTTTTTTATGCAGGATAGAGAGCAGGGGGTACTGGATGCTTTCCCTGTAAAGCGCAGGCAGTGGGCAGTATATATCTATCAGCTTGCCGCCATGATTCCCGTGACGGTGGCGGTGCTTGTTGCGTTGTACCTCATAAGGGATTTTACGGGGGTGGGAAGGGAACTGCTGCTGGCTGCCCTTTATCTGTTGGATTGTATGGTGTTCTGTAATCTGGTGAGAAAGCTGTGTGGAACGGCGGGACGGCTGGGGGCTGCGATTCCCATCCTGATTCTCGGAATGCTGGTGATTTGTCCCATCTTTTTCAATTTCAGGAATTTGCGCATGATACAGTACTTTTTGCCGCCCTTCTATTATCTCAATGCCGCACATGTCAGTCTGGAGGCCATGGACATAGCCGGGATGCTCCTGTATGTGGCCGTGGGAGGAGCAGTGGATTTTGTGACCGGAAGGATTGGGCTGCATAAAGCATGAATTTCTGACGGAAAAAGAATCAGCCACGGTATGGAATCACCCGCAATATGGAGACAGCGATGTTTAATTTTGAGGAAGAGTTAAAAAAACTCCCCAAAGAGCCGGGAGTTTATATTATGAGAGATGACAAGGATGTCATTTTGTATGTGGGAAAGGCTGTCAATTTACACAACCGCGTGCGTTCCTATTTCCGGGAGAACATAGGCCGGGGGCCGGCCATTGACAAGATGGTCTCTCTGATTGCGAGATTTGAGTATATTGTGACAGATTCGGAGTTGGAAGCACTGGTACTGGAGAACAATCTGATTAAGGAGAATTCTCCGAAATACAATACTCTGTTGAAGGATGACAAGACCTACCCGTACATCAAGGTTACGGTGGGGGAGGAGTTTCCGCGGATTATGTTCTCCCGCAGTATGAAGAAGGATAAGTCCAAGTATTTCGGCCCCTATACCAGCGCGGCAGCGGTCAAGGATACCATCGAACTGTTGAATAAGCTTTATCAGCTTCGCACCTGCAGCAGGAATCTGCCCAGGGATACGGGGTTGGAGCGCCCTTGTCTGAATTATCATATCAAACAGTGTCTGGCACCCTGCCAGGGATATGTGAGCAGAGAGCAGTACAGGGAGCAGGTAAATAATGCCCTGGAATTTTTGAACGGAAACTACAATCTTATCCTGAAGGATCTGGAGGGAAAGATGAAGGCGGCCGCAGAGGTGCTTGATTTTGAGGCGGCAGCCGGATACCGGGATCTGTATAACAGTGTAAAGCAGGTTTCCCAAAAACAGAAGATTACCGACAGCGTTGGCGAGGACAAGGATATTATTGCACTTTATCAGGATGAATCCGAGGCAGTTGTGCAGGTGTTTTTTGTGAGAGACGGCAAGCTGATTGGACGGGAACACTATTACATGACAAATGTGTCAGAAAAAAGGCAGACACTTCAGGAGTTTGTGAAACAATTTTATGCCGGAACGCCCTTTATACCACGGGAACTGATGCTGCAGTTTGAGATTGAGGACGGGGAGCTGATTGAAAAATGGCTGACGGAGAGAAAAGGTGGAAGAGTATACCTCAGGGTGCCCAAGATTGGTTCCAAAGAAAAGCTGGTGGAGCTGGCGGCTCAAAATGCCAGGCATATTCTGGAACAGGACAGGGAACGGCTGAAGAGAGAGCAGGGCAGGACAATCGGTGCCGTGAAGGAAATCGCTGACATCCTGGGCCTGGACCATATTGAGCGCATGGAGGCCTTTGATATTTCCAACATCAACGGCTTCGAGAATGTGGGCTCTATGATAGTTTTTGAAAAAGGAAAGCCAAAACCAAGCGATTACCGTAAGTTCCGCATTCGTACCGTGTCCGGGCCGGATGATTATGCCTGCATGAGAGAGGTGCTGACCAGACGGTTCACTCATGGCATGGAAGAACAGGAAGAATTAAAGAAAAAAAATATGGACCGGGAGTTTGGCAGCTTTACAAAGTTCCCGGATTTGCTGATGATGGATGGCGGACGTGGGCAGGTAAATATTGCCCTATCCGTTCTGGAGGAGCTGCACATCAATATACCTGTCTGCGGCATGGTCAAGGACGATAACCATCGCACCAGAGGCCTTTATTTCAACAATGTGGAGCTGCCCATTGACACGCACTCTGAGGGTTTTAAGCTCATTACAAGAATTCAGGACGAGGCCCACAGGTTTGCCATTGAGTATCATCGCTCCCTGCGAAGCAAATCACAGGTAAAATCCGTTCTGGATGATATTCCCGGTGTGGGACCTGCCAGAAGAAAAGCTCTGATGCGGCACTTTAAGTCCCTTGAGGAGGTGAAGCAGGCATCTGTTGAGGAGCTGGAGAAGATACCGGAATTGAATCGCAGGGTAGCAGAGGAAATTTATGGGTTTTTCCGAAAAAAGGAAACCGAAAACTTCACATAAGATAGAAATTATGGTATAGTTACAGGAGAATGATAGCAGACTGTAGCTGCAGAAATGAGGATGCCATGGATTATGTTGCACTGACCCGCCTGATTGAGAAGATGAAACTTGAGAATCTGACGCCTGAATTATCCGTCAAAGGGATTAAAATTACGCAGCCGGATATCAACCGTCCTGCCCTGCAGATGGCAGGCTATCTGAAGCACTTTGATGCCACAAGACTTCAGATTATTGGTTTCGTGGAAGCAAGTTATTTTAACGATCTTGATGAAAAGCGAAAGCGAGAGGTCTGTGATGAGCTGATGAGCTATGATGTGCCGGCATTTGTGTTCTGCCGGGAGCTGCAGCCTGACCCCGTCTTCCTTGAGAGGGCCATTGCCCACAGGATTCCGATTTTGTCCACCAAAAAGACAACCTCCGCATTTATGGCGGAAACCATCAGATGGCTGAATGTCAAGCTTGCTCCCTGCATCTCCGTACATGGCGTGCTGGTAGATGTATACGGGGAAGGTGTGCTGATTACGGGCGAAAGCGGCATCGGTAAATCAGAGGCAGCCCTGGAACTGGTGAAGAGAGGGCACCGTCTGGTGACGGACGACGTGGTGGAGCTGCGTAAGGTCAGTGATGATACGTTGATTGGTTCTGCGCCTGATGTCACAAAGCATCTGATTGAGCTCAGAGGTATCGGCATCGTGGATATCAAGGCATTGTTCGGTGCATCCTCCGTAAAGGATACCCAGTCCATTGATCTTGTGATTAAGCTTGAGGATTGGGACAAGGATAAGGAATATGACAGACTCGGTCTGGAAGAGAACTATACGGAATATCTGGGAAATAAGATTGTATGTCACAACATTCCCATACGTCCCGGCCGAAATCTTGCCATTATATGCGAATCGGCGGCAGTTAATCACCGTCAGAAAAAAATGGGTTACAATGCGGCTCAGGAACTGTACTCACGCGTACAGAACTCCCTGAAGAAGCGGGAAGAGGAAGATGAGGAATAAAGGGGGATATACAAATGGGAAAATATGCCTTTGGTGTTGATATCGGCGGCACAACGGTTAAGATAGGTCTTTTTGAAGAGAGCGGAAAGCTTTTGCATAAGTGGGAGATTCCCACAAATAAGGCAAATGCAGGGGAGTCTATTATCTCCGACATTGCCCGGAGTCTTCTGGCAGAGATGAAGGAAAAGGGCATCGGGGAGGATGAGCTGTGCGGAATCGGTGTCGGTGCTCCCGGTGCAGTTGACGATGAGGGAACACTGGTTGGCGGAGCAGTAAATATTGGCTGGAAGCCCTTTAACATACCTGAGGCATTTCAGGCATATACTAAGGTAGCGGTGAAGGCGGTGAATGATGCCAATGCGGCTGCTTTTGGCGAAATGTGGCAGGGCGGCGGCAGAGGCTGCCGGAACATGGTTGCCGTCACTTTGGGAACAGGTGTAGGCGGCGGTATTATTATCGGCGGTAACATTCTGGCAGGAGCCACGGGAGCCGGCGGTGAGATTGGTCATATGCATTTGGAAGATAATGAAACAGAAGAATGCGGCTGCAAAAACAAGGGCTGTCTTGAGCAGTATGCATCTGCTACGGGAATTGTACGCCTGGCGAAAAGGCGTCTTGCGGCAGATGATGAGGCATCCCTGCTACGTCAGCAGGAGGTGTCTGCAAAGACGGTTTTTGATGCCGTGAAAGAGGGAGACAAGGTTGCTGTGGAGATTGCTGAACAGTTCGGTGAGTATCTGGGAAAAGGACTGGCAGCGGTTGCGGCTGTGGTGAATCCTGAAATATTTGTTATCGGCGGGGGAGTTTCCAAGGCCGGTGAGGTTCTTCTTTCCTACGTGGAGCCTCAGTTCCAAAAATATGCATTCCAACAGTGCCGCGGAGCAAGATTTGCGCTGGCAGAGCTTGGAAATGATGCGGGAATCTATGGCGCAGCGGGACTGATATTAAGAAAATAATAACGGTATAGCGGTTATTGCAGAACAGCCATACCGGTGAGTGGATAGGATGATAATGAAATGGTCAGTGAAGCAGTGGTTCAGGCTTTAAAACAATATGTACCGGAGGACAACATCTGCTTGCAGGAACCTATGGCAGGTCACACTACTTTCAAAATAGGGGGACCTGCTGATTGTTTGGTGGAATTGGAAAATGAGGAACAGCTGATTAAAGTTCAGGATTATCTGAACAAGGTGGAAGTCCCTTATTTTATTCTGGGTAACGGAAGTAATCTGTTGGTCAGTGATAAAGGCTATCGCGGGGTGATACTTCGGATTGGCCCCAAAATGAATCATATTACCGTGAATGGGTGTGAGCTCATTGCCGAGGCCGGGGCTACCATGTCACAGACTGCCAGGGTTGCTATGGAGCATGGCTTGACCGGGCTGGAATTTGCCTCCGGCATTCCGGGCACGGTAGGCGGCGGTGTGGTGATGAACGCTGGCGCCTATGACGGGGAGATGAGTCAGATAGTGGTACAGGTCAATGTTGTAAGCTCCCTGGGAGAGACAATGGAGCTGGACAACAGTACCATGGAGTTTGGTTACAGAAAGAGCAGCATTCGGGACAATCACTTCACTGTGACAAAGGTGATTTTTCGACTGGAGTCCGGAGACAGAGAACAAATCAAGGCGAGAATGGATGAGCTGGCGGCAAGAAGACGTGAGAAGCAGCCTCTGGAATATCCCAGTGCAGGGAGTACCTTCAAGAGACCCGTCGGTCATTTTGCCGGGCAGCTAATCATGGAGGCGGGACTTAGAGGATATCAGTGTGGCGGTGCAAGAGTGTCGGATAAGCACTGCGGATTTGTGATAAATGCCGGCGGTGCTACTGCAGAGGATGTTCGCAGAGTAATCAAGGATGTACAGGATAAAGTGAAGGATAAATTCAACGTAAACCTGGAGACAGAAGTTTTGTTTCTCGGATGGGAGTAAGGATGAGATTTGTTGTAGTGACCGGAATGAGCGGCGGCGGTAAAAGTACAGCGCTGAAAATGCTTGAGGATGCGGGGTTTTATTGTGTAGATAATCTTCCCATTTCTCTGGTGGAGAAATTTGTGGAATTGATTTCCATGCCCAACAGTGAAATCAGCAAGGTGGTTTTGGGATTGGATGTGCGAACGGACCAATCCTTTTCAGATGCAACCCGGGTTCTCCGTCAGCTGAAGGAGAAGGGTTATCAGTTTGAAATCCTTTTCATGGATGCGGACGAGAGGGTCTTAATCAAACGTTATAAGGAGAGCAGACGGGTGCATCCCCTGGCATTGGACGGAAGAGTGGAGGATGGTGTCAGGGCAGAGCGGAAAGTATTGGAGAATATCCGCAAAAGTGCCGATTATGTCATTGATACTACCAATCTTCTCACCCGGGAACTGAAGGCAGAGCTGGATCGTATTTTTGTGGAGAACGGCGAATATAATAGTCTCATGGTGACAGTGATGTCCTTTGGTTTTAAGTACGGTATCCCTGCAGACGCGGACCTTGTGTTTGATGTGAGGTTTCTGCCCAATCCCTTTTATATCGATGAGTTGAAACAGAAGACGGGCAACGACAGGGAGGTTCAGGATTATGTCATGAAGAGTGAGGAATCCGAGGAATTCATGCAAAAACTGACAGACATGATACAGTTTCTGCTGCCCAATTACATTAAGGAGGGCAAGTACCGGCTGGTGATTGCAATCGGCTGTACCGGCGGCAGACACCGCAGTGTAACCCTTGCCAATGAGCTGTACAAGCGTATGAAGGATAAGGGAACCTACGGGTTGAAGTTGTATCATAGGGATGTTGATAACCACAGCGTCTGAGGTGATAAGCATTTATGGAATGCGACAGCCCGGACGGAATTTACAGGAATACAGGTGCAGGAGATGTCATTTTCCGGAGAGGTTAAGGAAGAGCTTGCCAGACATATCAGCAATGCCAGACATTGTCAGATTGCGGAGCTGGCAGCGATTATGCATTTTTGCGGGCAGTACGGACAGGATGAAAAGGGAAGGTTTACCATAGGTTTTCAGACTGAAAATGAAGCTGTTGTAAGAAAAGGCTTTACATTATTGCGAAAAGCATTTAATATAGAAGCTGGTGCGTCTCTGGGAAGTACAGAGATGCAGGAATTTCTTCAGAAAATCGGAAACTTCGAGGAACCGGTAAACGGTTTGCTGATAAAAAATTCCTGCTGTAAGAGAGCTTTTTTAAGGGGAGCATTTCTAAGTGTAGGGTCCATAAGTGATCCCACAAAGGGCTATCATCTTGAATTTGACTGCACGGATGAGGATAAGGCGAAGCAGCTTCAGAAGGTTATGGGAGACTTTGACATTGAATCGAAGGTTATTTTCCGGAAGAAATATCATGTGGTATATCTGAAGGAAGGTGCCTGTATTGTGGATCTGCTGAACGTCTGTGAGGCTCCGGTTTCCCTTATGAAGCTGGAGAATCTCCGCATATTAAAGGAGATGAGGAACTCTGTAAACAGGCGGGTAAACTGTGAGACAGCCAATATAGCAAAGACAGTAAATGCAGCTTCCAGACAGGTGGAGGATATCGAATATCTGGAAACCCATTATGGTTTTCAGAACCTGCCGGAGTCACTGCGGCAAATGGCAGAGATACGGCTGGAGAATCCGGAAATGTCGCTAAAGGAGCTGGGAGAGTGTTTTTGCCCTCCAATCGGTAAATCGGGGGTAAATCATAGATTACGTAAGCTGAGCGAGCTTGCAGAAAGAGTAAGAGGAGGACAGTGAGCTTCAGCGCAAAGGAGGTGTATTCATGACAAAAAGAAACGTGGTGATTAATCTGGCCAGGGGTCTGGAGGCAAGACCGGTAGCATTGCTGGTACAGGAAGCAAGCAAATATGACAGTACCATCTATATTCAGTCGGGCGAAAAGAGAGTCAATGCCAAGAGCATCATGGGGATGATGAGTTTGGGACTTGGAAACGGTGAGACTCTGAATGTGTCTGCGGACGGCCCCGATGAGGATGCAGCCATTGAGGGGATTGAAGCTTTTCTGAGTGGAAAAGGCGAGTGAATGATACCGAGTGAAAAGCAGACAGGGCGGAGTCAATGGAAGTGCATTGATTCTGCCTTTTGTATCTGAGGCAAAAGTAATCTGCAAGGAAGCAGGAATAAGTTGAGGAACAGATGCCTATGGGGAAGAAATTGTTTTTTGTGTATAATCCCAAAGCGGGAAAGGCTATGATAAAGAATAAACTTGCCGATATTCTCAATATTTTTGCTGCTGCTGATTATGAGATTACCATACTCCCTACCAGAAGACAGGGTGAGGCAAGGGAGGCAGTGGCAGAACGCAGCAGGGAGTATGATCTTATTGTCTGCAGCGGAGGAGACGGCACCCTGGATGAGACCGTCACCGGACTGATGGAAAGCGGATATAAGGTACCATTGGGCTATATTCCGGCCGGCAGTACCAACGATTTCGGCGGCAGCCTGGCCCTGCCAAAGAACATGGTTCGGGCGGCGGAGACCATAGTGAACGGCAGGGATTTCCCCTGCGATGTGGGGGCTTTTAATGATGACATCTTTGTCTACATTGCGGCCTTCGGGCTTTTTACGGATGTGTCCTATGAGACTGCCCAGGATGTGAAGAATGTGTTGGGACATATTGCATATCTTTTGGAAGGGATGAAGAGACTCTCCAAGGTGAAATCTTATCCCATGAAGGTGAGCTATGAAGGCAAAACGATAGAGGATGAGTTTATTTTCGGTATGATAACGAATTCCACTTCCGTAGGTGGATTTAAAAATATTACGGGAAAAAACGTGAAGCTGGATGACGGTGTTTTTGAAGTCACCTTGATAAAGACACCGAAAAATGTTGTGGACTTCAATAACATCATGCTGTCGCTATTGAACCGTGATATTGATACAAATACCATGTACTGTTTCCGAACGGCAGAGGTTATCCTTGAGTCAAAAGAGCCCGTGGCATGGACTCTGGATGGTGAAAACGGAGGGACACATACCGAGGTCAAAATCCGTAACGTCAACAAGGGAATTGAGATACGCGTGAAAAAAGCGGAGGCAATGGAGCAATAGCTCTTCCCTTTTTGGACAAACTATGATATATTTGATGCAATAAATATATGAAAATACAAACGGAGGTATGTAATATGTTAGTTTCTGCAACAGAAATGCTGAAAAAAGCAAAAGCAGGCCATTATGCCGTAGGCCAGTTTAACATCAACAATCTTGAGTGGACCAAGGCAATCCTTCTGACTGCCAAGGAGAACAGATCTCCCGTTATTCTGGGTGTATCTGAGGGCGCAGGCAAATACATGGGCGGCTACGATGTAGTTGTGGGCATGGTAAACGGTCTGCTGAAGGACCTTGATATCGATGTTCCCGTAGCTCTTCATCTGGATCATGGTACCTACGAAGGATGCTATAAGTGTATTGAGGCCGGTTTCTCATCCATCATGTTTGACGGTTCTCATTACCCTATCGAAGAGAACATTGCTAAGACCACCGAGCTTGTCAAGGTTGCACATGGCAAGGGCATGTCCATCGAGGCTGAGGTTGGTTCCATCGGTGGTGAAGAGGACGGCGTTGTAGGAATGGGCGAGTGCGCAGATCCCAATGAGTGCAAGATGATTGCAGACCTCGGTGTAGACTTCCTGGCAGCAGGTATCGGAAATATTCATGGAAAATATCCTGCAAACTGGAAGGGCCTGAGCTTTGAGACTCTGGATGCAGTACAGCAGAAGACCGGAATTCTTCCTCTGGTTCTTCACGGCGGTACCGGAATCCCTGCAGATATGATTAAGAAGGCAATTGACCTTGGTGTATCCAAGATCAATGTAAATACAGAGTGTCAGCTTGCATTCCAGGAAGCTACCCGTAAGTATATCGAGGCAGGCAAGGATCTGGAAGGCAAGGGCTTCGATCCCCGTAAGCTTCTGGCTCCCGGATTTGAGGCAATCAAGGCTACCGTTAAGGAAAAGATGGAGCTGTTCGGATCTGTAGGTCAGGCATAAGAGTTCCAATCTGACCGGAATCTGCGGTTTCGGAATCCGGTATCCTTTATATTAGTATCAGAATCTATATGAAAGCCCCGGTTCTCATGAAGACCGGGGCATTTTTTGTCGCTGAAGGGGCAGACGAAAAGCATGGGATAAACATTATTTTATATATCCATAATGCTTTCGATTTTTCATAATGTAATATACTGTCACTATCAGACTGATTCCTTCTACTGCTATTACCACTGCCCAAAGCCCATCCACATCTAATAACATCGGCAGTAAATATATCATAAGTAACTGCAAAATCAATGTTCGGATAACAGATATAATCGCTGAAACCTTCCCGTTACTTAATGCGGTGAAAAAAGCCGATGCAAATATATTAAATCCCATAACTAAAAAAGCGATGGAGTAAATCCTCATTCCACGTATGGTCAATTCGTTCAGTGTATAATCATACCCAACAAATATCTTTGCCATGGGTACTGTCAGACTTTCAGCCAGAACAAACATCGATATATTTGT
>JBJENR010000031.1:0-22520 GCA_051880315.1 Acetatifactor sp. | reverse complement strand
CCTTGATTCTGAAGGTAAATGAGAAGCTTGAGGCCCGAGAAAAAAGGAGTATACGGGATTTTGTTTGATGAATTCAGAGAAAAATTAATAAGGTTTTTTACAAGCAGACTGACGATTTTTACTTTTGTATTTGCTCTTCTCGGAGGTATTCTTGTTTATCGGTGCTTTGACCTGCAGATTGTACACGGACAGGAATATCTGGATGATTTTATCCTGAAAACGGAAAAAACCAGAGATATCTCCAGTACCAGAGGAAATATTTACGACAGAAACGGTGAAATCCTTGCCTACAATGAGCTTGCATATTCCGTCAAGATTGAGGATGTCTTTGAATCCGGTAATTCCAAGAACAAGAATCTGAATGAAACCATTTTGAGACTGATTCAGTTAATTGAAAAAAACGGGGATTCCTGTATTACCGATTTTAAGATATATCTGAATGAAGACGGGGAATTCTGTTATACCGTGGAAGGAACGTCAAAACTCAGGTTCATTGCAGATGTTTATGGCGTAAAGACAATAGACAAGCTGGAGGAAGACCAGAAGCGGGCAACCGCCCAGACAATCATGGAATACCTGAGCAGGAACACTGGAAGCGGGTTTGCGATTGGGGAATATGAGGACCCCGATAACAGGAAGAGTACCTTTTATCCCGGGAGAGGCTATACAAAGGAAACCTGGCTGAAATTAGTCACAATACGCTATGCCATGAGTCTGACCTCCTACAGAAAATATATCGGTACTACGGTTGCTACGGATGTCAGTGAAAAGACAGTGGCAGTGCTTATGGAAAATTCCACGGAGCTGCCGGGTGTATCCATTGTGGAAGATACCGTGCGGAAATATGTAGACAGCAAATATTTTGCCCATGTTCTGGGGTATACGGGCAAAATCTCCTCCGAGGAACTGACACAGCTGAATCAGGAAATGAAGGAGCTCGGCAGGGAGGAGGACGCCTATAACATCAATGATGTTGTGGGAAAAAGCGGTATTGAAGCTTATCTTGAGACAACCCTGCACGGAGCCAAGGGCTATGAAAAGGTTGTGGTAGACAATATGGGCAAGGTCATCTCCATTGAGGAGAGAAAGGATGCGCAGGCAGGGCAGGATGTCTATCTGACAATTGATAAGGAACTGACCAAGGCCGCCTATAATATCGTAGAACAGAAGCTGGCAGGACTGGTGGCCAGCAAGATTATCAATCAAAAACAGTACATTGCGGCTCCGAATGCGGGAAGCTCAGATATCAGAATTCCCATTTATGATGTTTATTACACAATGTTCAATAATTCCATCATTGATTTAAAACATATGTGTTCAGAATTCGCAGGTGATACGGAGAAAGAGGTTTATCAGGCATATCTTGATTATAAGGAATCAGTGTATGAGCAGCTGAACTCTGAATTAAAGGATAAAAAGACACCTTACAATAAGCTTTCAAAAGAATATCAGGTGTACGAGAGCAATATCGTATCACTGCTGAATAAAAATGGCATTATTATGTCGGATGTGGTGGATACCTCCGATTCAACCTATATTGCATGGACTACCAATGAGGTTATCAGCCTGAATGAGTATCTGCACTATTGTATTGCTAAGAACTGGATTGACGTAAGTCGTCTGGAGCTTGGCCAGTACTCCGACTCCTCGGAGATATATGACAAGCTGCTGGAGTATATCATAGACATGCTGGACCGCAACACCGAGTTCCAGAAAAAGTTTTTTAAATATATGCTATTGTCAGATGTCATCAACGGAAAACAGGTATGTATGATTCTCTGTGAACAGGGAAATGTAGATATTCCGAGAGAAGATGAAACAGCACTTTACAATGGCAGGCTAAGTGCATACCAGTTTATGATGAACAGAATCATTGCAATCGATATTACACCGGCGCAGCTGGCACTGGATCCCTGTAATGCCTCTGTGGTGGTTACGGATGTCAATACGGGGGATGTGCTTGCCCTGGTTTCCTATCCAGGATATGACAATAATAAAATGGCAAACTCCATTGATGCCGAATACTATGCAAAGCTGACCACGGACAAATCCATGCCACAGTATAATTTTGCAACACAATCCTCCATGGCACCGGGCTCCACTTTTAAAATGGTGACGGCTTCTGCGGGACTAATGGAAGGTGTCATTACCCTGCAGAGTAAGAGCAATTGCGTGGGTACGTTCACAAAGGTTACTCCCTCACCCAGATGCTGGAACAGATGGGGACATGGCAATGAAACGGTAACTACGGCTATCCGGGATTCCTGTAACTATTTTTTCTACAGTGTAGGTTATGATTTGGCCTCACGTTCAGGTACCTATAATGAGACGGAAGGCTTGAATCTGTTATATAAATATGCTGACATGTTCGGGCTTACGGAGAAATCCGGAATCGAGATAGCGGAAACCCAGCCCAATGTATCTACGGAGGACTCAGTGCGATCCGCCATCGGTCAGGGTACCCACAGCTATACCACCGTGGGACTTGCAAGATATGTATCGACAATCGCCAACAACGGAACCTGTTACAATCTCACATTGATAGACAGGATAACGGATTCGGAAGGGAATACCATTAAGGAATTTGAGCCTGATGTCAGAAATGTGATAGATATGCCAAAAGAATATTGGGATGCCATACAATCCGGTATGCTGCAGGTAGTAAAGAATAAGTCTTATTTCAGTGATTTGGCGGTAGAGGTGGCAGGAAAGACGGGGACTGCAGAGCAGACCAAATCAAGGCCGAACCATGCGTTGTTTGTCAGCTATGCGCCTTTTGAGCAGCCGGAAATAGCCATAGCCACCAGAATCCCCTACGGATATTCCTCTGACTATGCTGCCCAGGCCACAAGAGATATCATCAAATATTACTATGGGCTGGCCGAGGAGGAAGAGCTGATTAACGGTACTGCCGACGAGCCGGACAGCGGTATTTCCAATGAAATGTAAACATAAGAAAGGGGTGTGAAAGCAAGATGAAAGACCTGGTGTTAATCAAAAGCTTTCCTAACGGAATTGCACTGCATCTGGACTGTGAGGAACCCTTTGAACAGGTGCTGGAGGAGATTGCCGGCAAATTTTCGGAGGCGAAGAATTTCTTCGGTAAGGCCTCCATGGCATTATCCATTGAAGACCGAAAGGTTTCGGCAGCTGAAGAAATTCTGATTCTTGAAACAATAAAAAAGAACAGCAACCTGAACATTGTCTGTATTGTGGGAAAAGATGAGAATACAAACAAGAATTTTATCAAAGCTCTTGCACATACCGAAAAGAAGCTTGCCGAGGAGGATGACGGCCAGTTTATTAAGGGAAGCCTGATGAATAAAGAGGTATTGGAGACAGACAGAAGTGTAATTATTCTTGGGGATGTCTATCCGGGATGTGCGGTTATCAGTGCAAAAAATATTATCGTACTGGGAGGGCTATATGGTGAGGCATATGCCGGCGGAAACGGTCAGCCGGATGCCTTTGTGGCAGCGCTTGAAATGGAGCCGGAGAGAATTAAGATCGGCGATTTCAAATACAAACCTACCGGAAAACAGCTTAAGTGGGGAATCCACGGTAAAGTACAGCCGAAAATTGCATGTGTAAAAAACAAAAAGATAGTTTTTGAGACGATTACCAAAGAACTGCTGAGTTCTTTCTAGAAAGAAGCCTTGGCGGGACGACAAAAAAATATTGGAGGAGACAGAAAATGGAAAATGAATTTTCCGGGGAGCAGCGCAGCTCCGAAGTCATTGTCGTCACTTCAGGTAAAGGCGGTGTGGGCAAGACCACCACATCTGCAAACGTCGGTACGGGTCTGGCAAAGCTTGGAAAAAAGGTATGTCTTATCGATACGGATATCGGCTTGAGAAACCTAGATGTTGTGATGGGGTTGGAAAACCGTATTGTCTACAATCTGGTGGATGTGGTGGAGGGTAACTGCCGAGTGAAACAGGCTTTGATTCGTGATAAAAGACATCCCGGGCTGTATCTGATGCCTTCCGCCCAGACAAGGGATAAATCTGCAGTGAACCCTGCACAGATGATAAAGGTGATAGAGCACTTAAAGGAGCAGTTCGATTACATTATCCTGGATTGTCCCGCGGGAATTGAACAAGGCTTTCAAAATGCCATTGCGGGAGCTGACAGGGCACTGGTGGTAACGACACCGGAGGTTTCGGCAATCAGAGATGCCGACAGGATAATCGGCTTACTGGAAGCAAACGGGTTCAATCAGATGGATTTGATAATCAACAGACTGCGCATGGATATGGTAAAGCGCGGTGACATGATGTCCGCCCAGGATGTCATGGATATTCTTGCTATACCTCTGATTGGTATCGTTCCGGATGATGAAAACGTGGTAGTTGCCACCAATCAGGGAGAACCGCTGGTGGGAAGTGACAGCCCGGCGGGACAGGCCTATGCAAATGTAGTTCAGCGCGTTATGGGAAGAGAGGTTCCCTTTCTCAATTTTGAAAAAGGGATTTCCTTCTGGACTCGGGTATCCGGTATTTTTCACAAAATATAAGGGAAGGAGACAAGCGTTATGAGACATTTCTTTCGCAGAAAAAGCTCCTGCCAGGTAGCCAAGGACAGATTGAAGATTTTATTGATTTCAGACCGGGTGAATTGTTCGCCGGAAGTGATGGAGCTGATAAAGACGGATATTGCAAAGGTGATATCAAGATACATGAAGATTGACGCTGAAAATATGGAAATACAGATTAATACAAAGGGAAGTAAGGCCGGAAGAACGGCAAAGACCAGCCTTTGCGCAAACATTCCCATTGTAGATGTGTCAAAGCCGGATATACATAAGGATACTCAAAATGTTTACTAAATTTAAGTTCAGAGAATATGATTTCAAGCTTATCATTATGATATTGATGCTTGCCACAATCGGTGTTGTGACCATCGGCAGCGCGGAACCATCACTCCGGAATAAACAATTGGCCGGAGTGGTGGCGGGTGCCGCCCTTATGGTTTTTATTTCTTTCCTCAACTATAAATGGATATTGAAATTATACTGGCTGATGTACTTGCTGAATCTCGGTCTTCTGGTTGCCGTGTGGAGCCTTGGAGATGAGGGGAAATATGGAGCCCAGCGTTGGCTGGAAATTGGAGGATTGCGATTTCAACCCTCTGAATTAGCGAAAATTTTATTGATTTTATTCTTTGCGCAGTTTATTATGAAATATAAGGAGAAGCTGAATACTTTTCGGGTTTTGACGTGCAGTGTGGTGCTGATTGTTTTACCGTGGTATTTAATCTATAAACAACCGGATTTATCTACCAGTATCGTGGTGATTGTGCTTTTTTGTGTGGTGATGTTTGCAGGAGGTATCAGTTGGAAGGTGGTGCTGGGGATACTGGTTGTGGCTATTCCTGCATTTGCACTGATTATTTCCCTGGCACTTCAGCCGGACAGTAAGCTTTTAGAGGGATTTCAGGCTAATCGAATTCTGGCCTTCATCAATCCCGAGGAATATAAGGATGCAGAGGCATATCAGCAGTTGAATTCCGTTACGGCAATTGCCTCCGGGATGCTTGACGGGAAAGGTTATAAGAACAATGAAATTACCTCTGTGAAAAACGGAAATTTTCTTTCCGAAGCCCAGACGGATTTTGTTTTTGCTGTCATCGGAGAGGAATTCGGATTTAAGGGCTCACTGGTTGTTATTCTTTTACTGTTTGGCATTTCCCTGGAATGCATTGCAGTGGCCAGAAAGGCAAAGGATACGGCAGGAACGGTAATAGCAGCGGGAATGGGAGGACTGGTTGCCTTTCAAAGTTTTTTTAATATCGGCGTTGCTACATTTATCCTGCCAAATACCGGTTTGCCATTGCCCTTTGTGAGCCATGGGCTCACATCACTGATGAGTTTGTTTATTGGAATGGGGTTTGTGTTAAACGTAAGATTGCAGTCAGGTAAGACTAAACAGAGAGAGGGTATCGTATGAACATCGCATTGATTGCGCATGATGCAAAAAAGAAACTAATGCAGAATTTTTGTATCGCCTACAGAGGAATTCTCAGCAAAAACGATCTCTATGCCACTGGGACAACCGGCAGGCTGATTGAGGAAGTGACGAATCTGAATATCCATAAATTTCTGGCGGGGCATTTGGGCGGGGAACAGCAGATTGGTGCCCAGATTGAGCATAACCAGATGGATTTGGTTATTTTCTTAAGGGATCCGCTGAACCCGAAGCAGCACGAGCCGGATGTCAACAATGTGGTAAGGCTCTGTGACATGCATAATATACCTCTGGCTACCAATCTGGCCAGCGCGGAACTGTTGATAAAGTCCTTAGACAGAGGAGATTTAGAGTGGCGTGAAATGTACAAATAGAAAAACTCTTAAGGTATTTTTCTGTATAATGCTTTCCGCCGTATGCCTGTTGTCAGGCTGCGGTAGTCTGTCTTATGAGATGGAATATCATGCAGATTCAGAAATCAGCAGCTTTAATGTGATTTCCAAGGAAGACAAAAGAACAGCGGCACCTTATGCAAGCAACTTCTGTGTGATTACGGGGGATAAGGCTAACGGCACGGAGGCTGATTTATCGGTTGCCACAGCTGCTGTATTGCTTGACCTGAACAGAAAAGAAGTTCTCTATGCAAAAAATGCCCACAGGGTGCTTTATCCTGCAAGTATTACCAAAATTATGACTGCCCTTGTCGCCATTCGGTACGGAAGGGCTGACCAGCTGCTGACAGCTACGAATGTGGTAAACATCACGGAATCAGGTGCTACCTTGTGTGGACTGAAGGCCGGTGATACCATGACCATGGATCAGGCGCTTCGCATTCTGCTTGTTTATTCTGCAAATGATGTTGCAATGATGATTGCGGAAAACGTGGGGGGAACGGTAGAACACTTCGTGGAGATGATGAATGAGGAGGCACAAAAAATCGGAGCAACCAATACTCATTTTTCCAATCCCAACGGACTTACCGATGAGAACCATTACACCACCGTATATGATTTGTATCTGATATTCAATGAGGCGCTGAAGGAAGAAACCTTGAGCGAAATTATTCAGATGACCGGTTATCAGACTGTTTATTATGACAAAAATAACAAGGAAAAGACCTTTGAAAAGAAGACAACCAACGGTTACCTAAACGGAAATTTCACGGCACCCTCCAATGTTACGGTCATAGGCGGCAAAACCGGAACAACAATTGCGGCAGGGCATTGTCTTCTTTTGCTCGTCAGAGATGTCAACGGTTCTCCATATATTGCCATTGTTATGGGAACCCCCAGTACGGATGAGCTTTATCGCTGTATGTCAGCACTTCTGGGAGAGATTAACAGAACTTCCGGATGATTATATTATTTCACACTTAATGGTTGTTTTTTAGAGCTTTATCCCTTATAATTGATATAAAGGATTTACTATAACATTACTACAGGAGGGTTTTCCAATGGTTCAATTGATTGTAGGAAATAAGGGCAAGGGAAAGACAAAGCAGTTATTGGATAAGGTTAACAGTGAAATTAAGGAAATATCCGGAAATATCGTATATCTTGACAAGAGTACAAAGCATATGTATGAATTGAACAACAAGATTCGTCTGATTGATGTATCTCAGTACATGATTGAGAACAGCGGAGAGTTTGTTGGTTTTGTGTGCGGTATTATTTCACAGGACCACGATTTGCAGCAGATGTATTTTGACAGCTTCCTGAAAATCGCAAATCTTGAGGGAAAAGACATAACAGAAACTGTTGAAAAGCTTGAGAGAATCAGTGGCAAATTCCACATTGATTTCATTCTCAGTGTTTCCATGGATGAATCGGAGCTGCCGGCAGGCATGAAGGAAAAGGTTATTGTTTCCCTGTAAATTCCTGAAATACATGTATTTACAATATGATTTTTGAAATGGAATGACAAAGCCTCGGTATAATATCGGGGCTTTTGTATAGAGGATGTAAATTTGAAGGAAAGAAACACAAAAATCAGAAAATATAAAAAACCTTTTATGAATATAGGAATGATTATTTTCGGCGTTATTTTTATCTACGTCGCTATTTGTGTAATTCTTTCTTTTCAGACAACTCATGTCGTAAGATATCAGGTAAAAGAAGGTTCTTTGGCGACGGATAAGGTTTACAGGGGAATTATCATTCGCGATGAAACCGTTATTTATTCACAGGCAGCGGGTTATGTGAATTTCTATGCAAGAGAAGGGGCAAGGGTTGGTAAAAACGGGCTGGTTTACATTGTGGATGAAACAGGTAAGCTGAGTGAAAACCTTGCGGCAATGAGTCAGGGGGAGAATTCCCTGAGCGATAAAGAGCTCTCCGATTACCGAAGCCAGATTATTGAGTTCTCCCATAACTATGACAGCAAAAGATACAGCAGTACCTATGACTGTAAGTATTCTCTGAAAAACAGCCTTCTGAAGCTGGCAAACGCCAATATGCTGAACAGCATTCACAATACTGACCCAGGCACAGGATTTAATGCAATCAATTATGCTTATGCACCAAAGACCGGAATTGTGTCATATTGGATAGACGGCTATGAGGACATAACTCCTTCGGATGTGACGGAGACCGTCTTTGCAAAAGATGGAAGCTACGAGAAGAAACAGATTCTCAGCAACTCGCTTATGGAGGCAAATGAAGCTGTCTATAAGCTCTCTACCAATGAAAACTGGTCTCTTGTGATTCCCGTGGAGGCAGACAGAGGTGCCAGACTGGTGGAAGAAGGATATATTAAGGTACGTTTTCTGAAAAATCAGTATGAATCTTGGGCAGAGGTAAAGCTGTTGAACAATGCAGACGGAAATACATACCTGCAGCTTATGTTCAATAACTCCATGATAACATTTGTAAATGAACGTTTCCTGGATGTGGAGCTGATTGTGGAGGATGAAAAAGGCTTGAAGATTCCGGTATCGTCCATAGTCCAGAAGGAATTTTTCCTGATTCCTGACACCTTTGTGATACAGAATAGCAATAATGGCATGGCAAGCATTATGAGACAATGCTATCTGGAAGACGGTACGATATCAAGTGAATTCCTGGATGTGGAAGTGTACAACTATGACAGCGAATCAAAGGAATACTATCTGGACAGTTCCATTTTAAACGCCGGAGATATCCTGTGCAAAAAAGATGGGCAGGAGACCTACACCGTGAGTAAACGTGCCACTCTCATTGGTGTATATAATATGAACAAGGGTTATGCAGAGTTTAAACAGATTAATATATTATATCAGAATGATGAGTATGCAATCGTAAAATCAAACACAAAGTATGGTCTAAGTGTCTATGATTATATCGTGTTGGATGCGGAAACTGTCAGTGACAATCAGTTTATCCAATGACGGGAGAAAAAATGATAAGTGAAAATTTACAGAAAGTAAGACAAAAGATTGACAGTGCCTGCGAAAGAGCAGGGCGGAAAAAGGGAGATGTCACCCTGATTGCCGTGAGCAAAACGAAGCCACTGGATATGCTGATGGAGGCATATGCTGCGGGAGCGAGAGACTTTGGTGAGAACAAGGTACAGGAGCTTCAGGAAAAGATGCCCTGTATGCCTGAGGATATACGTTGGCATATGATTGGACACCTGCAGCGTAATAAGGTAAAATATATTGTGGGAAAGGTCTATATGATACACAGTGTGGATTCCCTCAGGCTTGCCGAAGAAATCAGCAAAGAAGCAGTAAAGAAGAACGTCACGGTCAAAATTCTGATAGAAGTCAATGTAGCAGGGGAAGAAAGCAAATTCGGAGCAACGACAGATGAGACGGTACAGCTGATTGAGCAGACGTCGAGATTACCCGGAATACAGATAGAAGGTCTGATGACGATTGCTCCTGTTGCGGAAGATCCCGAGGAAAATCGTAAATATTTTATGAAATTAAAACAATTGTCTGTTGACATAGAGGCAAAAAACATTGATAATGTTAATATGAATGTGCTTTCTATGGGAATGACCGGAGATTATGTTGTGGCTGCGGAAGAGGGAGCTACTTATGTCAGGGTCGGAACCGGAATTTTTGGAGAGCGTGATTACAGCAAGGGCCGGATGTAGATAAGGTGGGCTGTAGAAAGGTGCGGTAATAATGGGAGTAATGGACAAGTTTTTAAATTACATGAAACTGAATGGTGAAGAGGACGATGATTATCTGGATGATGATTTTTTAGATGATGAAGATGATGAGGCGCCTGCAGCACCCCTGAGAAAAGCACAGTCACAGAAGAGCAGGGAAGATGTGGAGCCGGAGGAGCGCCCTGTAAAAAGAAATGTATCTGCCAATAAGATTACACCGATAAAGCAGTCTTCTTCCAGACGAGTTCAGAACAACAGTGGCATGGAGGTTTGCGTAATCAAGCCTACTTCTGTGGAAGATGCGAGAGAGATCACTGAAACTTTACTTGCAAATCGTACTGTGGTATTGAATCTGGAAGGTCTGGATGTGGATATTGCTCAGAGAATCATTGATTTTACAAGCGGTTCCTGCTTTGCAATATCCGGAAACCTGCAAAAGATTTCTCATTATATATTTATTATTACACCGGCAAGTGTTGATGTTTCGGGTGACTTTCAGGATATTTTCAGCGGGTCTTTTGAAATGCCGTTGAAAAATCAGTAAAAGCAAAGATTATGATTAAAACGTGAGAGTCCGCGTTGCGGGCTCTTTCGTATATTAAGGAGTGTATATTTTATGGAGAGATTATCGGTTTTATATAACAGGAAGCCCTGTTATGATATTGTTTTTACCCAATCCTTTGATGAACTTCCCACAGAATTGGAGAACCTGGGCTGTAAGGAAAGAAAAATCTGTATTGTAACGGATTCAAAGGTGGATGAGATTTATGGGGAGCAGGTTTTAAAGCTGCTGCAGGGATGCTCCAAAAGTGCTGTGAAATATGTTTTTCCCAATGGGGAAGAGAATAAAAATCTGGATACCGTTCGCGGCATTTATCGTTTCCTGATTGAAGAAAAATTTGACCGAAAGGACCTTTTGCTTGCCCTTGGCGGAGGAGTTGTAGGGGATACTACTGGCTACGCTGCAGCCACATACCTTCGTGGAATCGATTTTATCCAGGTTCCGACCACATTGCTCTCCCAGGCGGACAGCAGTATCGGCGGCAAGACAGGTGTAGATTTCGACAGCTATAAGAATATGGTTGGCGCATTTAAGATGCCGATTCTTGTATATATGAACTTAAGTACCTTATCCACTTTGGAGGACAGGCAATATTTTTCTGGATTTGCGGAAATCATGAAGCATGGTCTGATCAAGGATAGTTTGTTTTATGAATGGCTGATTGAAAATATGTATGAGATTTGTGAGAGAAATCCCAAGGTTCTGGAAGAGATGCTGCTGAGAAGCTGTAATGTAAAGAAGCTGGTGGTGGAAAAGGACCCTACGGAAAAGGGGGAGAGAGCCCTTCTGAACTTTGGACATACCATAGGGCATGCCATTGAGAAAGCTAAAAATTTTGAACTTTTTCACGGGGAATGTGTGGCGCTCGGAGCGGTTGCTGCAGCCTATATTTCATGGAAAAAGGAGTTACTCTCCATGGAGGAATACTATGAAATCAGGGATATGTTTGTACCCTTCTATCTTCCCATTTCCGTTGACGGTATTGATCCGGAGGAGGTTCTTAAGTTTACAAAGTCTGATAAGAAGATGGATGCCGGAAGGATTAAATTCGTTTTGCTGAAGAAGATAGGGAAAGCTGTGATTGACCAGACAGTTACCGATGAAGAGATTCTTGCAGCCATCAAAGAAATCAATTTTAGTGAAGAGGATGCTCATGCGTAAAAGAAATATAATGCTTATCATTGACACCGTTATTGTAATAGTGCTTCTTGCGTTGGATCAGTTTACAAAATATCTGGCAACCGTGCATCTGAAGGACAAACCAGCGTATGTTCTGATTCAGGATGTACTGGAACTCAATTATCTTGAAAATCATGGCTCAGCCTTCGGTATGCTACAGAATCAGAAAGTGTTCATCCTTTTTGTGGGAGTTGTTTTTATGGCGATGATTTTATTTTTTCTGCTGAAGCTCCCGGAGGATAAAAAGTACCGGTTGGTTCATATCTGTCTGTCGGCAGTGATAGCCGGCGGCGTCGGAAATATGATAGACAGAATACGTTTTGACCATGTGGTGGATTTTATTTCATTCGTATTAATTCATTTTCCGATTTTTAATGTGGCGGATTGTTATATTGTAATAGCAATCATTCTTTTGTTTATTTTGTTCCTTTTTGTTTTTAAAGAAAAGGACCTTGAGTTCTTAAATTTCAAGCAGAACAAATACCGTGAAATGAAATAAAATAAAGCGGTGAGAGGTTTTATGGATAAATATTCCTTCGAGATAACAGAGGAGCAGGAAGAAGAGAGAATTGACAGGTTTCTGGCCGGTTTTCACTCTCTTTCCCGCTCTTTTATTCAAAAAATGATAAAGGATGAATCAGTGACGGTAAACGGTCTGCCCGTGAAGGGAAGTTACCGCATCAAAACCGATGATCTGGTAGAATTTTCATTGCCGGAGGCGGTTGAGCCGGACATTGAACCCGAGAATATTCCCCTTGATATTCTTTATGAAGACAGAGATGTGATTGTTGTGAATAAACCTAAGGGTATGGTGGTGCACCCGGCTGCCGGACATTACAGCGGTACTTTGGTAAACGCCCTGTTGTATCATTGCGGAGAAGAGCTTTCCGGGATTAACGGGGTAATGAGACCGGGAATCGTACACCGTATTGACATGAATACCACAGGCTCCGTCATTGTCTGCAAGAATGATGAAGCACATAGAAGTATTGCAGAGCAGCTAAGGGTACACAGTGTGAACAGAAAGTATCACGCTATCTGCCATGGTGTACTAAAAGAGGAGGAGGGAACTATCAATAAACCTATCGGCAGACACCAAAGCGACCGAAAAAAGATGTCTGTCAATGAAAAAAACGGAAAAGAAGCCATCACACATTACAGAGTTTTAAAGCGCTTTCAGGATTATACTTATGTGGAATGTATTTTGGAAACAGGAAGAACTCACCAGATCAGGGTTCATATGGCAAGCATCGGGCATCCTCTGCTGGGAGATGATGTCTATTCCGGAAGAAAATGTCCGTTTCATCTGCAGGGACAGACCCTGCACGCAAAAATCCTGGGCTTTCGGCATCCGTCAACGGGAGAGTATATTGAGACGGATGCTCCTCTGCCGGAATATTTCGAACATCTGCTGAAAATTCTGTAATTTTTCAGATTTGGTTGTTTTTGTGTGATAAATATAGTATAATAATTACAGATAAATCATTAGTGGGGTTAATGTATTTATACTAATCTGGTAAAGGGGTTGATACTATGAATACTGTGATTACTATCGGCAGACAGTTCGGTTCTGCGGGACGTGAGATTGGAGAAAAGGTTGCAGAATATTTCGGCATCAAGTGTTATGACAAGGAGCTGCTCAGCAGGGCAGCCAAGGAGAGCGGCTTCTGCGAGGAAATGATTCAGAATCACGATGAGCGTCCTACCAATTCCTTCCTATATAATCTGGTGATGGACACCTATTCGTTTGGCTACAACTCATCCGCCTTTGTGGATATGCCAATCAGCCATAAGGTTTTCCTGGCTCAGTTTGACACGATAAAGAAGATTGCTGAAGAAGGTCCCTGTGTTATTGTAGGGCGCTGTGCCGACTATGCACTTGAAGATAGAAAGAATGTTGTCAAGCTGTTTATCTTTGCTGATGAAGACGCCAAAGTAAAGCGTATTATGGAGAGATATGATTTAACAGAAGCGAAGGCCAGGGATATGATTATCAAAAAGGATAAACAGCGCCAGAGCTATTACAATTATTATTCCTCCAAGAAGTGGGGGCGCGCAGACAGCTACGACCTCTGCATTAACAGCAGTGTGCTGGGAATCGAAGGTACCGTGAATCTGATTATCCAGTATATCGAAGACTTTGAAAAGAAACTGCAAAATAATAACTAAATCTATTGACATTTTAAGGCACCTTATGTTAAGATACTACGGTATGCCGCATGACAAGGTATAAGTGTATCGGGAGTAGAGCTTATATTCAGATATTCCAATACCACCGAAGTCAGCGAGTAAATGAGCTAATCGTAGTTCATGAATAGGAGGTGCCTTAATATGTACGCAATTATTGCAACAGGCGGAAAGCAGTACAAGGTTTCTGAAGGAGATGTCATCAAAGTTGAGAAGCTTAATGTTGAACCCGGAAACACTGTATCTTTTGACCAGGTTATTGCAGTAAGTGACGGAACCCTCAAGGTTGGCAGTGATGTTGCTAACGCAACCGTATCTGCAACTGTTATGGAGCAGGGTAGAAGCAGGAAGGTTATTGTATACAAGTACAAGAGAAAAACCGGCTTCCATAAAAAGAACGGTCACAGACAGGCATATACACAGGTTAAGATTGACAAGATTAACGCATAATGACAACAGTAGTAATTCAAAAGGACCATACGGAATCGTACAGAGGTTTTTACTGTATGGGACATGCTGAGTATGCGGAACGCGGTAAACCGGATGTGTTGTGTGCAGCAATCTCGGCATTGACCCTGGGTACGATTAATTCTCTGGAAGAACTGGCAGGCGAGGAACTGAATGTCACGGAAAATAAAGACAGCGGGTTCCTAAAATGTGAATTTAAAAAAAACATACAGGAAAAATCCAGCTTTCTGATGGACGCCATGGTTTTTTCGCTGCAGAACATAGCAGAAGAGTATGGTAAGAAGTATTTGCAAGTAAAATTCGAGGAGGTGTAGGTCATGTTGAATATGAACCTTCAATTTTTCGCTCATAAAAAGGGTGTGGGCTCTACCAAGAACGGCAGAGATTCCGAATCCAAGAGATTAGGTGCGAAGAGAGCTGACGGACAGTTCGTAAAGGCAGGAAATATTCTTTACAGACAGCGCGGAACAAAGATTCATCCCGGTGTTAATGTGGGAATTGGCGGAGATGATACCCTGTTTGCTTTGGTTGACGGAGTCCTTCGTTTTGAGAGAAAGGGCAAAGACAAGAAGCAGGCATCTGTATATCCTGTTGAGGAGTAATACGGGCTTATTAGGACTTCAAACTTGACTGTTTGAAGTCCTTTTTTGGCGAGGAGAATATTTATGTTTGTAGACAGAGCCAGAATTTATGTTAGGAGCGGTAAAGGCGGAGATGGTCATGTTTCATTCCGCAGGGAGAAATATGTCCCTGCAGGCGGACCTGACGGCGGAGACGGCGGACGTGGCGGAGATGTGATATTTGAGGTGGATGAGGGACTGAATACCCTAATTGACTACCGTAACGTGCGTAAATATAAGGCCCAGGACGGTGAGCCCGGGGGGAAGAAAAACTGTCGTGGCAAGGACGGCAAGGATATTGTGTTAAAGGTTCCCCAGGGTACTGTTATAAAAGAGGCAGAAAGCGGACAGATTATCATAGATATGTCCGGAGATAACAGACGTGTTGTGCTGCTGGAGGGAGGCAAAGGCGGAAACGGTAATCAGCATTATGCCACCAGTACCATGCAGGCGCCCAAATATGCCCAGCCTGGCAAGCCGGCGAAGGAGCTGGAGCTGCTTCTTGAATTAAAGGTTATCGCGGATGTTGGGCTGGTAGGTTTTCCTAATGTGGGAAAATCAACCTTTCTGTCCAGAGTCACCAATGCAAGGCCCAAGATTGCCAATTATCCCTTCACCACAATCAACCCCAATCTGGGTGTGGTTGATTTGGAGGGAACGGGAGGCTTTGTCATTGCGGATATTCCCGGACTGATTGAGGGAGCATCAGAGGGCGTCGGTCTTGGACATGAATTTTTAAGGCATATCGAACGTACCAAGGTAATTATTCATATTGTGGATGTGGCTGGAACGGAAGGCAGAGATCCTGTGAAAGATATCTATGCAATCAATAAGGAATTGGAGGCATATAATCCGGATATTGCCAAGAGACCTCAGGTCATAGCTGCCAATAAAATTGATGCACTTTCTGAGGATAATGAGGATTTGCTGGAAACAGTTAAAAAAGAGTTTGAAGCCAAGGGAATTGCCGTATTTCCCATATCTGCGGTCAGTGGTCAGGGAGTGCGGGAGTTGCTTTACCATGTGGGAGATATGCTGAAAAATCTTAACGAGGAAGTTACTGTATTTGAACAGGAATACTTTCCTGAGTTGGAGGCCTTCAAGGATTCAGAGGAACCCTACAATGTTGCTTATGACAGTGACGAGGATGAATATGTGGTTGAGGGTCCCAGAATTGAGAAGATGCTTGGATACACAAATCTTGAAAGCGAAAAGGGATTTACTTTCTTCCAGAGATTTCTCAAGGATACCGGAATCCTAAAAGAACTGGAAGAGCTTGGTATCCAGGATGGTGATACAGTTCGAATGTATAGCTTGAAATTTGACTATTACAAATAGGCTATAGAAAGAGTGAGGTGAACAACCAAATGACAAGCAAACAAAGGGCATATCTGAAGAGCCTTGCAAGCACCTTAAATCCCTTATTTCAGGTAGGGAAATCCAGTCTTACACCGGAATTGACGGAGGCAATCAGCGAAGCTTTTCATACAAATGAACTGATAAAAATTGCAGTTTTGAAAAACTGCGCCGATGATCCCCGTGAGATTGCAGATATGGTAGCTGAAAGAACCCATTCGCAATTGGTCCAGGTCATCGGGAAAAAGTTTGTCCTCTATAAGCCGGATAAGGACAAGCCTAAGATAGTACTGCCTGTGTCCAAGAAGGGGGCAGAAAATGCTTAAAGTGGGCATTTTGGGCGGTACCTTCAATCCCATACACACAGGTCATCTTTTGCTGGCAGAGTGGGCAATGGATACTCTTGGGCTGGATGAGGTCTGGCTTTTGCCTTCCGGGGTATCCTATATGAAAAATGGTGAAGATGTACTGCCCTCGGAGGAACGTTTGCATATGACGGAACTGGCAGTGTCCGGGAACAAACGTTTTCGATGCCTGAATACAGAGGCTCATAGACCCGGAAACAGCTATACCTTTGAAACCCTGGAGGAATTAAAGGGAGCGAATCCCGGTACGGAGTTCTTTTTTATTACCGGTTCCGACTGTCTGTTTGGAATTGAAGCCTGGAGAGAACCGGAAAGAATATTTGCTGCATGCACACTTGTGGTGGCGGACCGCGGTTTCGTTACAGAGGAAGAAATGAAACAGAAACAGGAAGAATTGAAAAAGCGTTTTGGGGCAAGGATAATTCTTATAAAGTTACCCAGAATAGATATTTCTTCTACTATGGTACGCAGACGAGTTGCAGAAGGAAAAAGCATCAGATATCTGGTCCCTGAATGCGTACTAAAATATATTGATGAAAAGGGATTTTATCGTGGATAAATCAAAGGAATTGCGGAAGCTTAAAAAGAAGATAGAGAAGGTGCAGGATGCAAAACGCTTTGAGCATACCTTAGGGGTTGAATTTACAGCTGCCGCTCTTGCAATGCGTTACGGGGCGTCTGTCCAGGATGCACAGACAGCAGGACTTCTCCATGATTGTGCAAAATGCTTATCCGACGAAAAGCGTCTGGCTATCTGTAAGAAGAATGAGATTACAATATCAGAAGTGGAAGAGAGAAATCCATTTTTGCTGCATGCCAAGGTTGGTGCATATCTGGCAAGAGAAAAGTATGGAATAGATAATGAGGACATCTTGAACGCGGTTTGTTATCATACAACAGGACGTGAAGGAATGAGCCTTTTGGAAAAAATAGTATTCATTGCAGATTATATTGAACCGGGAAGAAAGCAGGCTCCCAATCTGACGGAAATCAGGAAACTGGCATTTGAAGACATTGATGCAGCTCTGGTAAGAATATTGCAGGATACTGTTGAATATTTGAAAGCTTCCGGGGGCGAAACGGATCCAATGACGGAAAAAACACTGAGATATTACAGTTGAAACTATAGGAATTTTTTAACTTGTATTCTATGAACGGAGGATATATGGAAGATAAGAGATTAATTGAACTTGCAAGGCTTGCAATAGAAGCGCTGGAAGACAAAAAGGCTGAAGACATCAGAATTATTAATATCAGTGAGGTATCTGTGATAGCTGATTACTTTATTATTGCCGGTGGAAATAATACGAGCCAGATACAAGCGCTTTCGGACAATGTAGAAGAAAAACTTGGCAGAGCAGGATACCCTGTAAAACAGATTGAAGGATATGAATCGGCAAACTGGGTATTATTGGATTTTGGAGATATTATTGTACATGTATTTGATAAGGAAAACAGACTGCTGTACGATCTGGAGCGTATCTGGAGGGATGGCAGACAGATTGATATTGATTCCATAAAGAGAGCATAAGAGAAAGGAAGCCTCAACCGAACAATGTTGAGACTTCCTTTTGTTTGCTCTAAGCGTTATCGCTGCGACTTCCAAGGTGCATGTAGAAACTGATAAGATAAAGGCCGCAGATACCTACAATAGCATAAATGATTCTGGATAACCAGCTCATATCACCTAAGATAAATGCTACAAGGTCAAAACGGAACAGCCCGATCAGCAACCAGTTAAGTGCACCAATGATAACGAGTGTGAGAGCAGTACCATCCAAATATTTATTTCCCATAGACACCTCACATTCTGCACGCCAGCTGTTTTGCCTATAATGCAATAACAAGCTTCCGGCTGTAATAATATTTGTAGTTTTCAGGATTTTATTCAAAACGGAATAAATATAAACATAAAAAAAGCAGACAATATTTGTAATTGCCTGCTTTTAAAATTAGCGGAAAAAGCGGAGAACACCGTATACCTTGCCCAGAATTTGACAGTCATCAACAATGATTGGCTCCATAGTATCATTCTCCGGCTGAAGACGAATATGGCCGTTCTCTTTATAAAACGTTTTAACTGTGGCGGAATCGTCAATAAGTGCTACAACTATATCGCCATTGTGAGCTGTGCTGCAGGCGTTGACAAAAACCTTGTCTCCGTTGAAAATACCGGCATTTATCATGGATTCACCGCGTACATTCAGTATAAACGATTCCCCCTTGGGAACTACATCTGCCGGAACCGGGAAATAGTCCTGTATATTTTCTTCAGCCAGAATGGGCTGACCAGCAGCAACATTACCTACAATTGGAATGCTGACCATTTCCGTGCGTACCATCTGAAAACTGTCGTCGCAGATTTCGATAGCCCTCGGTTTGGTTGGATCTCGTTTGATATAGCCGTTCTTTTCCAGGGTTTCCAGGTGCGAGTGAACAGAGGAGGTTGACTTGAGCTTCACCGTCTCACAAATTTCACGCACGGTTGGCGGATAGCCTTTTTTCAATATTTCGTCCTTAATATAGTCAAGAATTTCCTGCTGCTTTGCTGTAATTTTTCCAAATCCCATGAATTATACCTCCTTCATAAACATAGTTTATCATATTACAACGGAAAAAGCAAACATATATTCCAAAAATATGTTCGATTTATGTGTTGACAAACATTTGTTCGTGTATTATAATCAATTTATAAACAGAACAAATGTTCCGAACATACTGTCGACAAATACAAAGGATATTAAAAAGGTATCAATAATAGATACGAAGATAGCATCTATACAAAACATCTGTCGATGACAGAATTGATTTTGTTAGTACATTACAGAAATTGCGGGGGAAGGAAAATGAGAGATTTGAGAACCGAAAGAGAAGATTGGAAGGAAAAAGAAATGAGGGCTTACAGAAGGAAGCAGCGCCTGAAGAGAGAGAGAAGGAATAAATTGTTACTTCTATTTGCAATGCTCCTGGTTATCGGCGGACTCGCCTTGCCTTCTTGTGCGATTAAGTCCAATGCAAATGACGGATATAAATACTATACGGATATTATTGTTCAGCCCGGAGAGAGTCTTTGGAAGATTGCAGACCGGTATACGGATTACAATCACTATAAGGACATTAACACATATATTTCAGAGGTTAGACATATTAATCACATTGAGGATGATTCCGCTCTGATTGCAGGTCAGATGCTGATTATTCCATATTATTCCGATGAATACATATATTAACATTGCAGCTGTTCAGAGACAGAAATTATGGAGGTTGGCGTTGGACAGATACATAAATTTTGGTCATTAGCAGTAGTGCATCAGCGTTAATGTTTCCCTTCTCTCAATCGGACAGCATTTGCAGCTCTTCTTCTGTTTTCTTCAGATTGAGCGGCATAGTGCTTCCTTGTGGTATTGACATCCTTATGCCCCAGAACGTCAGCCACCAGATAAATATCTTCCGTTTCTTTATATAGATTGGTTCCGTAGGTACTCCGAAGCTTATGAGGTGTAATTTTTTTAAGTGTGGTAACTCTTGAAGCATATTTCTTCACTAGGTTTTCTACAGACCGTACTGCAATCCTTCGTTTTTGCAGAGAGAGAAAAAATGCGTCTTCGTGGCCGGCTTCAGCAATGATGTTCTCTCTTTCTTCCAGATAATCCAGAAGGGCATTCCTTACTTCCTCGCCAAAATATACAATGGTGTCATAACCGCCTTTACGATGAATCTTAATACCACATTCGTCAAAATTAATATCATGAAGATCAAGTCCAACACATTCGGATACACGGATTCCCGTACCGAGAAGTAGTGTAAGGAGTGCAACATCTCTTATTTTTGTTTTCCGGTGATATTGCAATTCCTTTTCTGTCAGCTTTGTACCATCCTCTACCTGGTCCAAAAGAATAGCAACTTCATTAGGCTCCAGACGAATGATTTCTTTTTCATGCTGCTTTGGCAGAGGAACTAAAGCTGCTGCATTGTTTTTTATGAGCTCATTTTGATAAAGATAATTAAAGAAGCTTCTTAAACAGGCCAGCTTTCTGGCCTTACCTCTTTCTTCATTTGTAATTTCTTTACCATTTTTTTCATATAAGGTCATATACTCAAGATATTCTTCTATATCAATGCGTGTCATTTGATCCAGAATATCTATTGGAAAATCCTTGATATCCATTTGGGCGCATATTGGATTTCTTTCGTGAAGATATTCAAAAAAAAGGCGCAAATCATAAGCGTAGGCTAGACGTGTACGGGATGAGGTATATTCCTCGATTCCTCTGAAATAAATTTTACAAAACGATGGCAGAGTATCAAGAACTGTCCTCATTTTAACTATATTCTGTTTGTTCTGATCATCATGATAATTATTGGGATTCACAACTGCCATTTGAAATTGACCATCCTTTCAGATTGCCGTTTGTTATTGCGGTGAACATTCTTTCCTTTACGCCGGGGTTCTCTCTGTTAAGCTCACGCAGTAGATTCTTGATATATTCTCTTTTGGTGTGACCGTCAGCAGGGCAGGGGCTTTTAACTACCGGAACATTATATTTATTGACAAATCCGATGACATCAGCCTCATTCATATACATGAGGGGACGGATAACCGAAAGCTGCATTCTGTCAAGGTAGGTAACCGGAGCAAAGGTGTGAAACCTGCCCTCAAAAATAAGGGACATCAGCATTGTTTCAATGATATCATCCTTATGATGTGCATATGCTACCTTATTGCAGCCTGCTTTCTTGATTGCCTGATTCAATGCACCTTTTCTCATTTTAGCACAAAGAGAACAGGGGTTGGATTCCTGACGTTCTTCAAAGACTATCTGCGCAATATCGGTCTTTATTATCGTATATTCTACATTTAATCTTACACATAATTCTTTTATTTTATTAAGGTTGAGGTTCTTAAAACCTAAATCTACAGTAACTGCATGCAATTCAAAATGAATCGGGTAAAAACGTCGTAAATCACTTAAGGCATAGAGTAGAGTCAGACTGTCTTTGCCGCCGGATATACCTACTGCAATTTTATCCGCTTCTTCAATCATGTGATAGTCGTCAACTGCTTTTCTTACATAGCTTAATACCTGCTGAAGTTTCATAATAGATAAATTTTACCTTTCTGTTGTTTACTGCTTTATTTTATCTTTTTTTAAATATTATGACAATAGACTAATTAAGAATTTTAACAGAAATTATATATAATAAGAGATAAGTATGATAAATATATATAACTAAGTAAGAAAATATAATATATACTTGACGCATAAAATATAATGTGTATAATATAAAAATATAGAGGAGGGATATTAAAATGAAGAAAATCACAAAGTTATCCTTATTGTTTTTGTTAACAGCCTTTGTTCTTTTTGAGCCGTTTTCATTGAATATTCATGCTTATAATTTGGTGGGAGCCAGATGCCCGAATGGTCATACTTATGCAAAGGCTTACTTGTATGGAACTTCATATCCGAATGCAAATGATTACAGTCATCAACGTGCTGATTATTATGTATTGATATGTAATGTTTGCAGTGTTGGGTGGGAAGATGTTGTTTATACTACTGAGTCCCATAGTACTCCTAATAATCAAGCTTGCGTGTGTGGGTTTGTTCCTCACTCCTAGATAAAAATGATGGAGATATTCCTCTAACTTTCATTGAAATGGTATTCAATATAATTACATAAATTATTATGGGAGGTACTATCCACATGAAAAGAATAT
>JBJENR010000030.1:0-4783 GCA_051880315.1 Acetatifactor sp. | reverse complement strand
TAATGTCATTGAGAAAAAACAGTAAAAAGTTGCCAACGTTTACTTGACACAAACCTGTGCCATTCGCCACTTGACGTCCCAGGAAACTTCAACTATAATAATACAAGGTGTAGGTTGGAATAGTTTCTCAAAGAGATAGGAGAGCAGATGATAAAGAGCATGACCGGCTTCGGCAGATGCGAAGTGGCCGAGAACAACAGAAAATTCACGGTGGAGATGAAGGCGGTAAATCACCGCTATCTGGATGTGAATATAAAAATGCCGAAGAGCCTGAATTTTTTTGAGTCGGCGATACGTACCGAGCTGAAGAATTATATCAGCCGCGGCAAGGTGGATGTGTTTATCACCTATGAGGATTTTTCCGAGAAGACCTCCAGTGTCCGCTACAACAGGGAACTGGCAAAAGAGTATCTGACCTACCTTCGCAGTATGGCAGAGGATTTCGGGCTGGATGATGACATCCGGGTTTCCACTCTTTCCAAGTACCCTGAGGTATTTGTTATGGAGGAGGCGGGGATTGACGAAGAAGAGCTCTGGAAGGGAGTCCGCGAAGCTGTGGACGGTGCTGCGGAGATGTTTGTAAAAAGCCGTATCACAGAGGGCGAGAATCTCAGGAATGACCTTCTGGAAAAGCTTGACGGCATGCTGAAGCTGGTGGACTTTATCTCGGAACGGTCTCCCCGGATTGTTGCCGAGTATCGTCAGAAGCTGGAAGATAAGGTAAAGGATCTCCTTGGAGACAGTACGGTGGACGAGGCAAGACTTCTGACAGAGGTTACCATCTTTGCGGATAAGGTATGCGTGGATGAGGAGCTTGTGAGACTGCGCAGCCATATTGAGACCGCTAAGAATGCTTTGCAGGAGGGCGGCTCCATCGGACGCAAGCTTGACTTTATCGCCCAGGAGATGAACCGTGAGGCCAACACCACACTGTCCAAATCCAATGACCTGGAGATTTCCAACTGCGCCATTGAGCTCAAGACGGAGATAGAGAAGGTCCGGGAACAGATTCAGAACATTGAATAATATTTGAAAGGCATATCGATGAGCCAATTGATTCATATCGGTTTCGGCAATATAGTAAACACTTCAAAAATCATTGCCATTGTCAGTCCGGAGTCGGCACCGGTGAAGCGTCTGGTGCAGAACGCCAAGGAGAAAGGGCAGGCCATTGATGCCACCCAGGGGCGAAAGACCAAGTCCGTGCTGGTGATGGAGAATAGCCAGGTGGTGCTTTCGGCTTTGCTGCCGGAAACCATTGCAGGTCGTGTGCAGACCGGACCGGGTGCCTCCGGTGCAGATGGCGAGGAGGAAATGGAATAAGGCAGGAGATAGAGTATGAAGCAGAAGGGTATTTTGATAGTGTTATCCGGATTTTCCGGTGCGGGAAAAGGAACTCTTGTAAAAGAGCTTCTCAGGAAATATGACAATTACGCGCTTTCCGTGTCCATGACCACGAGAGCTCCCAGAGAAGGAGAAAGAGACGGCATTGAATACTTTTTCACCACCAGGGAACGCTTTGAGGAGACCATCGTTCAGGACGGTCTGATAGAATATGCTTTGTATTGCGGCAATTATTACGGAACTCCCAAGGCTTATGTGGAGGAACAGCTGGCAGCAGGCAGGAATGTCATCCTTGAGATAGAGATTCAGGGTGCCCTGAAGATTAAGGAAAAGTTCCCCGACAGCCTGTTAATCTTTGTGACGCCGCCCAGCGCAGAGGAATTGAAAAGACGTCTGGAGGGAAGAGGTACAGAGACCCCCGAAGTCATTGCCAGGAGACTGGCCCGTGCATCAGAGGAATCAGAAGGCATTGAAGCCTATGATTATATAGTAGTCAACGACAAACTGGAGGATTGTGTGGAGGAGCTTCACAGGCTTGTGGAGGCATCTCGCAGGGCGCCGGTTCGGAGTCAGGAGTTGATAAACGAGATCAGAGAGGAACTGAAAGGTTTCGCGAAAGGAGCAGAATAAAATGTTACATCCCTCTTATTCAGATTTAATGAAAGTTGTAAACAGTGAGGTGGAGCCCGGAGAAGCACCTGTGGTAAACAGCCGCTATTCCATCGTTATGGCTACCTCCAAAAGAGCAAGACAGATTATCGGAGGAGAGGAACCTCTGGTAGACGCGAAGGAAGACAAAAAGCCTCTTTCCATGGCGATTGAAGAGCTGAATCAGGGCAAGATTATGATTCTTGGCGACGACGAATAAGAAAGCACAGGTAGCTGGTGATTTGCCAGCTACTTTACTATGTAAAGCACAACATTGTATTCGCATAAGCGGGTTAAAGGTATTTATATGAAGATAATTTTTGTATCATTGGGCTGTGACAAGAACCTGGTGGACACGGAGATGATGCTGGGACTTTTACAAAAGAAGGGCTATTGTTTTACCGATGACGAGGAGGATGCAGATATCGCAGTGGTAAATACCTGCTGTTTCATCGGAGATGCCAAGGAGGAAAGCATCAATACACTGCTTGAACTGGGCCGGCGCAGAAAGTCGGGGCAGCTGAAGGTTCTGGTGGCGGCAGGGTGTCTGGCGCAGAGATATAGTGAGGAAATACGGAAGGAAATTCCGGAGGTGGATGCCATTGTGGGAACCATGGCAATTGAGGAAATTGCAGAGGCAATTGAGGCTGCACTGGAAAAAAGGCAGGAGGATCACTTCCGTGAGTTGAATGTCAGGCCGACAGCACTGCAGGACAGGGTTCTTACCACAGGCGGTCATTTTGCCTATCTCAAGATAGCGGAGGGCTGTGACAAGCATTGCACCTACTGTATCATTCCCAAGGTCAGGGGAAATTACCGCAGTATTCCCATGGAGGAGCTGGTTTCCCAGGCGGAAGGACTGGCCCAACAGGATGTGAAGGAGCTGATTCTGGTGGCTCAGGAGACCACCCTGTACGGCGTGGATTTGTACGGTAAAAAGCAGCTTCCCGAGCTGTTGAGAAGACTGGCAAGGATAGAGGGCATTCACTGGTTGAGAATCCTTTACTGTTATCCGGAGGAAATCACCGATGAGCTGATAGAGACCATAGCCACGGAGCCTAAGATTTGTCATTACCTTGATATTCCCATTCAGCACGCTTCGGATAATGTTTTGAAGCGGATGGGACGAAAGACCGATGAGGAAGAGCTACGCAGGCGTATTCAGAGCCTGAGGGAGCGCATTCCCGATATCTGTCTGCGCACTACATTAATCAGCGGATTTCCCGGGGAAACCCAGGAGGATTTTGAGGAGCTGTACCGCTTTGTGAATGAGACAGAATTTGACAGGCTGGGAGTCTTTCCTTATTCGCAGGAGGAGGATACCCCGGCAGCTCTGATGCCGGATCAGGTACCGGAGGAGATAAAGGTAGCCCGCAGGGAGGAATTGATGGAGCTGCAGCAGGCTATCTCTTATGAAAAAGGGGAGGCAATGGTGGGCCGGGTGTTTGAGGTGATGGTCGAGGGGAAGGTTGCGGACGAGGATGTCTACCTGACCAGAACCTACCGGGATGCCCCCGGAGTTGACGGCTACCTGTTTTTGAACTCCCGGGCGTCACTCATGACAGGAGATTTTTTGAAGGCTGTTGTCACCGATTTCAATGAATATGATCTGAAAGGAGAACAATGGGAAAATGAATCTGCCCAATAAACTGACAATATTCCGCATGTTTCTAATTATTCCCTTCGTGGTAATCCTGCTGGGAGGAGATGCCGGATGGTTTGGCGAAGAACATCTGATACCGGACTGTATTGCCCTGGCAATTTTTATCATTGCCAGTCTGACGGATTTGGCAGATGGAAAAATTGCAAGGAAATACAATCTTGTCACCAATTTCGGCAAGTTTATGGATCCCCTGGCAGATAAGCTTCTGGTATGCTCTGCACTGATTGCATTGGTGGAGATGGGCAGAATTCCCGCCTGGGTTGTGATTATCATCATCGGCCGCGAGTTTATCATCAGCGGATTCCGACTGATTGCTGCCGATAATCGCGTGGTGATTGCTGCAAGCTATTGGGGAAAATTCAAGACCACCTTCCAGATGGTGATGGTGTGTCTGATGATTTTCAATCTCGGACAACGGGTGGAGGGGCTGCAGATTGTGACGGATATCGTGATGTGGATTGCCCTTGCCCTGACAATCATTTCACTTGTTGACTATTTGATTAAGAATAAGGATGTACTGAAGGAGCAGAAATGATGACTGCAGAATTGATTTGTGTGGGAACGGAATTGTTGCTTGGAAGCATCGTAAATACCAATGCAGCTTATCTGGCGGAGAAATGTGCCGGTCTGGGGCTGTCCTGTTATTTCCAGTCTGTGGTGGGGGACAATGAGGTGCGCCTGACGGAGGTACTGAAGACGGCTATGGGTCGCTCGGACATCATTATCCTGTCCGGCGGTCTGGGACCTACAGAGGATGACCTGACCAAGGAAGTGGCAGCGAAGGTCTGCGGGAGAAAGCTGGTTCTGCATGAGCCAAGTAAACAGGCAATTCAGCATTATTTTGAGAGAAAGGGTACGGAACCCACGGAGAATAACTGGAAACAGGCTATGGTGCCGGAGGGGTGTGTGGTATTGGACAACGCCAACGGAACAGCCCCCGGAATCATCATGGAGACGGATCAAAATAAACTGATTCTTCTGCCCGGACCGCCCGGAGAGCTTTGCCCTATGTTTGAGGAAAAGGTATGCTCTTATCTGGAGTCCCTGACCGACAGAGTTATCTGTTCTCAGACCGTAAAAGTCTGTGGCATCGGGGAGAGCAGGGTGGAGTCCATGCTGAAGGATCTG
>JBJENR010000029.1:0-4807 GCA_051880315.1 Acetatifactor sp. | reverse complement strand
CGTGTTGCTACAATCATTGAGTAATCTTTGATTTAGTATCATAGAAACTTAAATATAAGCCGCAATTCCTCATTTTATGAGGAGTTGCGGTTTTCTTGCGTGTAAGCAATGAGAAATGCAAGAAAGCCGCTAAAACCAAGGGATTGAGCTTGCTAGGGACCTTTGGTATTAGTGGCTTTTCTTATGTGGCGAATGCCACGACCGAGCCGTCAGGCGAGGTTGCATTTCTCAACGGAAGATGGTCGAACATAGAAAAAGCCCTTTTCAAGTTCTTCACTTAAAATGGGCTCGTGATACGCGTGTGATACACGTGTTACTAATCTTCAGCATGCGGCCAGTTAATCTTCCATTCAAAATACTCTTCTTTGGTAATTTTACCGGAGGTTAAGTCCTCTTTTTTCTTTTTCCAGGTATTCAGGAAATCATCCAGTAAAGAATAATCAAAACCAACAGCGATATGTTTCTCGGTAGGGTCTTCGGGATTTGCAACTTCGTAGAGGGGCATATTGTAATGCTCATCCAATTCAAAGAGAGCATACATTACATCTTCCGCTGCGTAGAGGGAAGGCTCGTAGATGGAGCGGTAATTACAGTTCAAGGCTTTTGCCAGCTCCTGTATCATATCTTCTTTGGGTGTGCGGTTGCCGATTTCATACTGACGGATTCGTACGTCGGATAAGCCCACAGCTTCACCAAGCTGCGCCTGCGTCAGTTTGCGGAAATTTCTGATTCGTTTTATTCGTTCACCAATAGCCATCGTGTAACTCCTTCCAATTTTATAATAGTAACAATATCGTTTCTGATAATACAATAACATAAATGTTACTGTATAGCAATAAAAAAAGTCTATAATTCAGGACAGAATTCAGAGCCGGGTGTATGGGAAAGAAGTTTGTGTAAAAAGAAGCATTTTTTATAAGTGATAAATTTTTTTCGTCCATCTCTTGACAGAAACATATATGTTACTATATAATCAAACCACAAACAGTAACAATATAGTTACTAATAAAATGATGGGAGGTGAGTGCCATGTGCAAGAGCATACATAAGTTTTAGTGGAAAGGAGGAAGAGTATGACGAATCGCTATTTATCTGCAAAGGAAGTTGCAGAACTTCTGGGAATTGCAGAATCAACCGCTTACGCAGTCATTCGTGGATGGAATAAGGAACTGAAAGCACAGGGTTATTTTACCAAGGCAGGTTCCGTTCCTAGAGCCTACTTCGAAAAGAAGTGCTACGGATATGGCGAAGCGCAATAGATGAACTTTGATAACTGAATAAGCCATACCCGGAGTAATCCCGGGTGTGGCGGCTACAAGAAAGAGAGGTAATGAGTATGCCGGTTTATAAGGACGAGAAACGAAACACTTGGTTTTGTAAGTGCAACTATAAGGATTGGCTTGGTGAGAGTAAATCCAAGATGAAACGGGGATTTGCTACCAAGAAGGATGCGCAGCAGTGGGAACGTGATTTTTTACAGAAGCAGAGTGCCAGCATGGACATGAAGTTTGCTTCCTTTGTGGAAGTGTACTTTGAGGATAAGGCACCGAGACTGAAGGAACGTTCCATAATGACGAAGCGGACATTATTTGAAACCAAGATTATTCCTTACTTTGGTGAGAAGCAGATGAATGAGATTACTGCCGTGGATATTATCAAGTGGCAGAATGCACTTTTGAATCAGGATTATAAGCCAACGTATCTGAGGATGATACAGAATCAGATGACAGCGCTTTTTAACCACGCAGAGAAGTTCTATGATTTGAAAGATAATCCCTTCAAGAAGGTGGATAAAATGGGGCGTCCCAATGCTAAGGAGTTAAACTTCTGGACCAAGGATGAGTATGAACAGTTTATACAAGGTTTTAGTCCGGATGAGGAGATGTACCGAATTATCTTTCAGATGTTATTCTGGCTTGGATGCCGGGTAGGGGAGCTGCTGGCACTTACCAGCGAGGATATTGATTTTGAAAATGGGACGGTGAACATCTCCAAGACCTATTACAGGAGAAATCAGACAGATTATATTACACCACCGAAGACAGAGAGCTCTAATCGCAAGATTACTATTCCGAGGTTTCTGGCAGAGGAGATGAAGGATTTTGTGGACAGGCAATATGGATTGACACCGGAGGACCGAATCTTCCCTATCACGGACAGGGCAATTCAAAAGAAGATGAAACAAAAGACGGAGCAGGCGAAACTAAAACCTATCCGTGTGCATGATCTTCGTCATTCGCACATTGCATTGTTAATAGAGAAGGGGATGCAACCATTGGTGATAGCCCAGCGGGTGGGACATGATTCCGTGAATACCACCATGAATATCTACGGACATCTTTACCCGAATAAGCAGAAGCAGGTGGCAGATTTGCTGAATGCGGAGGCTACCGGGGAACCGGAAAGCAATCTGGTGGATATGGCAACGGAGATTCGCTTTAGAAAGGCAGGTGGCTGGTCATGAGAATGGTGAGAGGATTTTACAACGAGCAGAATAACACGGTGAATGTCATTCACTATGATACCAACTGCATCGTAAGTTTGGATTGTGGAAAGTGGGAGAGTGGTCTTCGAACCACTCCAAACTCCCAAGGACGGATGGATGCACTGGCGATAGATGACCCGGTGGAGTATGTGAGGTTAATGCTTAGCGGGGAAATGCAGGTGTGGCTGGATGCGTTGGATGATTGTTCCGTATGGTGAGTCACAAAGTGGAGCACTTTTCCAAAAGGTGCGTCAAAAAGTGGCGTCATTTTCAAAAAGGTGTGTCAAAAAGTGACGCACCTTTTCAAAACGGTAAATTCTTGGAAAAAAAGGTGTGACACAAAGTGGAGCACTTTTCAAAAAAGTGGGTCAAAAAGTGGCGTCATTTTTCAAAAAGGGAGACAAAAGTGACACACCTGTTGATAGTGGATTTACGGTTGGTGCAGCATAAAAAATACTTCCCAGAGGGGGCACCAACATACAGCTGCGAATGCTGGCTGCTGGCAGTAGATTTTACCAAATGCCGGTAGGAGCAGATGTATCCGTGGTCAAGCGACGGAACGCTTGCCCCGTTTGTGTTTGGGCTACCCCCAAACCAATAAGGGGACATTACTTTAGGGGACGAGAAAGAGACGTGGAAACCCAAAGAAAGGAGGATGTCGACATGAGCAGAGATTTCTTAAAGAAACTGTTGATTAAACTGAATACAGATAAGAAGAGAGGGATTTGATGACAGGCAAGAAAGAAAAGACCATAAGTGGTGCAATGTACAGCGCACCGAATCTGGAGCACAATCTTAGAACCCATATTCCACCAAACTCCGTAGAGGAGCGGCGGCATTTAAACTGGGTATATACCAAGGATTCAGAGATTACTCTGCAACAGGTATATGAGAAGTTATTTGCTAAGCCGTATAAAGAGTGGAGGGACAGGGAGATTAAGAAAGGGCGTGGTAAAAGATTTCCACCGACCTATTATGAGAAGATTGAGCAAGATAAGCAGAAGCACCTTTGTTATGAGATTATCTGGCAGATAGGGGATATGCGGGACACAGGTTTCATATATACGCCGGATGATGCACATCGTGCGCAGGATTTGCTGGATGAATTTGCAAAGTATCTGTTGGAACTGCCGGAGGTATGTGTGGTAACCCAGAAGGAGCTGGATGATCCCAACTGGAAGCCACCATTTGAAGCAGGGCTGATTGTTCATCACATGGTTTATCATGGGGATGAAAATTCTCCCCACATTCATATGACCTATATTCCGTATACAACCAACTCCTCAAAGGGAGCACCAATCCAGAATGCATTTGCACAGACTTTCAAAGATTTGGGATTTCCGACTACCATGAAGCAGGCGGTTACCGAGAGCGGTGAATTAGTCTGGCAGAAAGATGAAGAGGGAAATCTGAAACCACAGATGAGACGTGACCGTTACGGCGGTGCTGATTGGGTGGAAACACAGAAAGCAGTGCTTCAGAATATGATGCTAAGAGAGTTTGGCTGGGAGCGTTTTTATAAAGGCACCAATCCGAGAGGAAATCTTCTCTTGTCGGACTATCGTAGGGAGAAAGCGGCGGAGATGGCAAAGGAAGAGGAGCGGAAACTTGAGGATATTAAGGATAAGGTTGCAACCGGGCAAGCTACCATTCAGGCACAGGCTGAACAGATGGAGGCAATGCTGGAGACTCTGGGTAAGGGGGCAGAAGCAGAGAGGCAGCTGTCAGTCAGAATCACGGATAAGAACGCTGAACTGGATGATGTGCTGCGGAACCTGGCAGATAAAAGAACCGAGCTAGATGAAGTGAAGCAGAACCTGACGGATAAAAAGAGTGAGGTTCGGGAGCAGGAGCAGAAGCTGACACTTATCAAGGAGGATGCGGACGAGACGATTCAGAAAGCGAAGTTTGCAGAAGAACTTATAGATTACTTCAGGAATATTAATTCCGGTGACCGGGAGAAGGCATGTTTTGAAAAGATGCTGGACTTGCGATATGAGAATGAGTGTCTGAAGCGAGAGAATCAGGAGCTGAAAACTGAGAACCGGACGCTGAAAGCGAAGCTGGAGAAAGCATATGATTTCATGAGGAAGTTTACCATAAATGGTATGAATATGCTGGAACATTTCCTGCGGAGCATCGGTGAGTGGGTACAGCAGAAGGTGGCTGGGATGAGTAGGTAGAAAGAGTAAGCAGACGGGAAGAGGTGCGAAAGCGCCTCTTCTTCGTTTGCAATATTATGTATTTTGGAAATGTGAGTCGGAAATATATGTTTTATGTTGGAAATTCTAACATGAAATGAGAAAGTATGTTGGAAATACC
>JBJENR010000028.1:0-4829 GCA_051880315.1 Acetatifactor sp. | reverse complement strand
CTTTATTTGAGCTTTTTTTGGGGTAGCGGAAAGGATGAAAAGATGAAAATAAAAGCTTTTAAGCAGTTACCGGAAGAATCAAGGATGATTCGTACAAGAGTGTTTATGGAAGAGCAGAAATTTGAAAATGAATTTGATGAAATTGATAGCATTTCTACACATATAGTAATTTTTGAATCCGCAGAACCGGTGGCTACTTGCAGGCTTTACTTTTCCGGTGAAAGACAGTGCTATGTGATTGGGCGAATAGCCGTATTAAAAGATTTCAGAGGGAGAAATCTGGGCGCAGAATTGCTTAAGGCAGCAGAAAAAGAGATAATTAGCCTGAATGGGAATACTGCCGAATTATTGGCACAAGTCAGAGTATCCGCCTTTTATGAAAAGAAAGGATACCGTTCTTTGGGTGAAGTACTTAGTGATGAAGGATGCCCGCATGTGTGGATGCGAAAGGAGCTGTAACAGAATGAGTATAGGTTGTCCCGCACCATTGTTATTTACGTTGCATGTAATCTCGGATATATACAACGAAAAGCAGCAATAAATGGTGGAGCTGAGGTTAAGCTATCTATTAAGTTTTACGATAAATAATCAGATATAGGTTAGAATCAGTTATAAGAAACTGAAGAATAGATGGTGGTGATAAAATGTACGATTATTTGATAGTTGGTGCCGGTCTATACGGCGCAGTATTTGCAAGACAGGCAGCGGATGCAGGCAAGAAAGTGCTGGTCATAGACAAGAGACCATATATCGCCGGAAACGTATACACCGAGGATATATGCGGCATTCATGTCCATAAGTATGGTGCCCATATTTTTCATACGAATAATAAAGAAGTATGGAATTATATTAACAGGTTTGCAGAATTTAATCGCTTTATCAATTCGCCGATAGCAAATTATAAAGGGGAATTATATTCGCTCCCCTTTAATATGTATACATTTAATAAGATGTGGGGAGTGGTCACGCCTGAGGAGGCTTTGGCAAAGATTGAAGAGCAGAGGCAGGCAGCAGGTATCACGGAGCCAAAGAATCTTGAAGAGCAGGCGATATCCCTTGTGGGAACTGATATTTACGAGAAATTGATAAAAGGTTACACCAGGAAACAGTGGGGGAGACCCTGTGACGAGCTGCCGGCATTCATAATCAAGCGGTTGCCGGTACGGCTGACCTTTGATAATAATTATTTTAATGCACTTTATCAAGGAATACCTATCGGCGGGTATACCAAGATGGTGGAAAGGCTCCTCGAGGGAATAGAAGTGAGGCTGGGAGTAGATTATTTAGAGAAGAAAGAAGCACTTGAACAGGAGGCTGAAAAGGTTATCTATACGGGCCCCATCGATGCATATTTCGGATATCAACTGGGTTGTCTGGAGTATCGCTCTGTGCGCTTTGAAACAGAGATTCTTGATCAGCCCAACTTTCAGGGAAATGCTGCGGTCAACTACACGGATGCCGAAACTCCGTGGACCAGGATTATTGAGCATAAATGGTTTGAGTTCGGCAAGGATGACGAGGGCAGGGATATCCCCAAGACCGTGATTAGCCGGGAGTATAGTTCGGAGTGGAAACCGGGAGATGAGCCTTACTATCCGGTAAATGACAGCCGGAATGAGAAACTGTATGAACGCTACAAAGCACTGGCGGATGCCGAGGCGAAGGTGGTGTTTGGCGGGCGCCTTGGAGAGTACAAATATTATGATATGGATGCAGTGATTGCCAGTGCCCTCAAGAAAGCGGAGGAAATCATATAAAGATAAGTATTGTAGAGAGTCATTGGGGGAAAGAAGCTTATGGGGATTACGAAAGTCAGGCTAAACAAAGAGGAACTGGAAAAAATTGTGAGTGCAGTCTTTCCGCAGCACACCTTGGCTGATTACACGGAGCTGACGGAAGGGTTTTGCAACACGGCATATCGCCTGTTGCTGGAGAATGGGCAAAAGATTATTATGAAGGTGACATCCGGTAAGCGGGATGGATTTATGTCAAATGAAGTCGGAATGATGGATTCTGAAGTAAAGGCAATGAAAATAGTGTCTGAGCAGACGGATATCAGGGTCGCCAAGGTATTTTTTTATGATAAATCCCGGAAACTGATAGATGGTCAGTTTTTTCTGATGGAAAATCTTGATGGTGAGAGCTGGTATAGTCAGGCGGCTTTGTTATCGGATGATATTCAGAAAAAACTGAGTAAAGAGACCGGAGCCATTCAACGTAAGCTGACAGAAATTCATTCTGATTATTTTGGTATATTGGGAGACAATGAACATAGATTTGCTACCCAGTTTGAGTTTCTGAAATATCTTATGACCAATGTAATTGAGGATGCGAAAGCGGTAAGGGTAGATTTTGGAGTATCTGTTGAGGATATTTTGGAGTCCCTGGAACGGGACAAAGAGCTTTTTGAGGAGATAAAGAAACCTTCCTTAGTTCATTGGGATATGTGGGAAGGGAATATTTTTATTGAAAAAGGAAGTATTTCCGGCATTATTGATTGGGAGCGGGCAATGTGGGCTGATCCCATGATGGATGACAGGTTTCGGCATCACACAAGAAACGATGCGTTTCTTGAGGGATTTGGCATTGTGGAGCTGTCGGAGAACGAGAAAAGAAGAATTCTCTGGTATGATGTCTTTCTGTATCTGACAATGATGACGGAGCCGATATACCGGCAATATGAGGATGATTCCCAGTATAATTGGATTAAGCCCATATTTTTGGAGGTATGGGGCCTCCTCGGCGAGAGGGAATAAAACAAATGGCGCTGACGGTTTTGTCCGGGCAGAGGGATAGCAGAGCCCAACGGGGTAAAAGCATCGGTAAGGAATGGTGAGGAAAACGGGACAGGAAACCAACACGGGACAGAAAACGAAGACAGAAGAACAGAAAAAGATATCAGCCCTGGCGGAGCAGGTGATGGGGCTGGCCCACGATGAAATTCTGATGCATCTGCGTTTTTTTGACATGGCAATTTCTCAGCTGAAGCTGAAGGAGCGAAATGAAATCGGATGCCTTGCAACGGACGGGGAGACCTTATTTTATGACCCGGTCTATGTGCTGATGCTTTACAGGAAAGAGCCGAAGGCGATTTCCCGGATGTATCTGCATGTTTTGCTGCACTGTATCTTTTCTCACGGCTTTCAGTACGACAGGCTTGACCGGGAAAAGTGGGATTTGGCGGCGGATATTGCGGTGGAAAATGTGATTATCAATATGGAGCTGGCAGGGGTGGCGTTGGAAAGTGACGCTGACGCTGCGAGAAAGCTGAAGGTGCTGCAGGAGGACGTTGGGGTCCTGACTGCTGAGAGAATATACCACTATTTCAGACACAGTATGCTGACACCGGGAGAGACGGAGGAGCTTAAGAGACTCTTTGTACGGGATGTACACACTCTCTGGAAACCGGCGGAACAGCTGGAGATGACCAGGGAGCAGTGGAAAAAAATCAGCGAGCGGGTAAAGGCGGATCTGAAGTCTTTTTCCAAAGCCCAAAACGGAGCGGAGACACTGGAGAAAAATCTGGAGGAAACCACCCGGGACCGCTATGATTACAGTGAGATATTAAGGCGCTTTACGGTGATGGGGGAGGATATCACGGTCAATGACGATGAGTTTGACTATATTTATTATACCTATGGCTTGGAGCATTATGGTAATCTGCCGTTGATTGAACCGCTGGAGTACAAGGAGAGCAACAAGGTCAGGGAGTTTGCGATTGCCATCGATACGTCTGCTTCCTGTCGGGGGGCAGTGGTAAAAGCATTTTTACAGAAAACCTATTCCATTCTGAAGGAAAGCGAGAATTTCTTTCACAAAATGAATGTTCATATCATTCAGTGTGACAGCGAGGTGCAGAGCGATACCAGGATTACCTGCGATGATGATTTTGAAACCTTTATGAAGTACGGCAAGCTGAGTGGCTTCGGCTCCACGGATTTTAGACCGGTCTTTCAATATCTGGAAAAACTAAAAGGACAGGGAGAGTTTGAAAATCTCAAGGGGCTGATTTACTTTACGGATGGCTATGGAATTTACCCTGAAAAAATGCCGGATTATGATGTGATATTTGCATTTCTGGATGAGGATGAGAACCGTGGTCCTATACCGCCCTGGAGCATGAAGGTGGTATTGGAGAGCGATGTTTTGGAGGAAGAGAGTTCACAGAGGGCAGAGTGATTCAGACAGTGCAGCGGAAGGAGTACAAGGGCAGATGAATATCAGACAGGCTAAGGATTATATTAAAAACTCAATAAACTTATATTTAAAAAAGGATGAATTTGGCGCATACAGGGTGCCGGTGGTGCGGCAGAGACCTATTTTTCTGCTGGGAGCACCGGGCATCGGCAAGACAGCCGTCATGGAGCAGATTGCACAGGAGATGGGGATTGCGCTGGTGGCTTATTCCATGACGCATCACACCAGGCAGTCTGCACTGGGGCTTCCCTTTATCACGGAGAAGATTTATGGCGGAGAGAAGTTTAGCGTATCTGAATATACCATGAGTGAGATTATCGCCACAATATATGAAACCATGGAAGCAAGCGGCATACAGGAGGGAATTTTATTCCTGGATGAAATCAATTGTGTATCGGAAACGCTGGCACCATCCATGCTGCAATTTCTGCAATATAAGGTATTTGGCCGTCATAAGGTGCCGGAGGGCTGGGTGATTGTCACTGCCGGGAATCCGCCGGAGTATAATAAATCTGTCCGGGAATTTGACGTGGTAACGCTGGATCGTCTGAAGGTGCTGGAGGTGGAGCCGGACTATCAGATTTGGAAAGAATATGCCCGTGATAAGGGAATTCACAATGCGGTTATCAACT
>JBJENR010000027.1:0-22962 GCA_051880315.1 Acetatifactor sp. | reverse complement strand
TATGTTTCCTTATTCTGAGATACCAAAGATTCCTTTTAATGACAGAATTGTACCCCATAACATGCCAAAGAATATTTGGATAACGGATACCACCTTTCGCGACGGTCAGCAGTCGAGAGCGCCTTATACCACGGAACAGATTGTCACAATTTATGACTATTTACATAAGCTCGGCGGCCCTAACGGCATGATTCGGGCCAGTGAGTTTTTCCTGTACAGCAAAAAAGACCGTGATGCTGTATATAAGTGCATGGAGAGAGGCTATGAATTCCCTGAGATTACCAGCTGGATTCGTGCAAGCAAGGAAGATTTTAAGCTGGTAAAGGAGATTGGGATGAAGGAGACAGGTATCCTTGTCAGCTGTTCCGATTATCATATTTTCCTCAAGCTGAAGATGACCAGAAAGCAGGCTATGGAGCATTATCTGAGTGTCATCAAGGAATGTCTGGAGGAGGGCATCAGTCCCCGCTGCCATCTGGAGGACATTACGAGAGCAGATATCTACGGCTATGTTGTTCCTTTTTGTCTGGAGCTCATGCGCCTGATGGAGGAATACAAGATTCCCATCAAAATTCGCGCCTGTGATACCATGGGATACGGAGTGAATTATCCCGGTGCCGTAATTCCCAGAAGCGTACAGGGTATCATTTATGCGATTCACACCCATGCAGGTGTGCCTCATGAGCTGATTGAATGGCACGGACACAATGATTTCTATAAGGCGGTTTCCAATTCCACCACGGCATGGCTTTACGGCTGTTCCGGAATCAATACTTCTCTTTTCGGCATCGGTGAGAGAACCGGTAACACGCCTCTGGAGGCAATGGTATTCGAGTATGCCCAGCTGAAGGGGGACTTAAACGGCATGGATACCACGGTTATCACCGACCTTGCAGAGTATTACGAAAAGGAGATTGGCTATCAGATTCCGCCCAGAACTCCTTTTGTGGGAAAGAACTTTAATGTCACCAGGGCGGGCATACATGCTGACGGACTGTTAAAAAACGAAGAAATCTACAATATTTTTGATACGGAAAAGTTCCTGAAGAGACCTGTTCTCTGTGCGGTGTCCAATACCTCCGGGCTGGCGGGAATTGCCCATTGGATTAACACCTATTACAAGCTGAAGGGAGAACAGCAGGTTGAGAAAAATTCCGAGCTGGTCAAGGCGATTAAGGAATGGGTGGATGAGGAATATGCAGGCGGTCGTGTCACTGTAATGACAGATGAGGAGATTGTAAGCTGTCTTAATCGTGTATGTCTGGAAAAGGGAATTACCCTGGGAGGACATGCTCAGGAAGAAACGGAGAAGAAATGAGCGGATATGATGTGAAGCAGGAGGTCACGGATAAATATTCCCTGAGAGGGCGTGTTTTCCACAAGCTGAGAGAGGATATCCTGAGCGGAAAATACGAGGAGCATGAGGAACTGAAGGAGGTTGCCATCGGCGAGGAAATGGGTGTCAGCAGGACCCCTGTCAGAGAGGCCTTCAGGCAGCTGGAGCTGGAGGGACTCATACAGATTATCCCCAACAAGGGAGCTTATGTGGTCGGAATCACCGAAAATGATGTGAAGGATATTTATATGATTCGTTCTCAGCTGGAAGGACTATGTGCCAACTGGGCAACGGAGAATATAACAAAGGAACAGCTGGATGAGATGGAAGAAAACGTATATCTTGCGGAATTCCATGCGGCTAAAGGACATCTGGAGCAGCTGGCAGAACTGGATAACAGATTTCATGAGATTATGTACGAAGCCTGCAACAGTAAGATTCTTGAACATCAGCTGAAGGATTTGCACCAATATGTACTGCGAGTTCGCAAGAAAACCCTTTCCAACAAAAACAGAGGGCCCAAATCCAATGAAGAACACAAGGCAATCTGCGAGGCAATTAAGGAAAAGAACGGGAAACTGGCAGAAAAACTGGCTCATCAGCATATGATCAATGCTTATGAAAATATGGTAAAGAATGGCTTACATGAAGCTTATGGAAAGGAGAGAGTCTATGGAGAAAATTCAGATGAAAACTCCGTTGGTTGAGATGGACGGAGACGAAATGACAAGAATTCTTTGGAAGATGATTAAGGAGGAATTGTTACTTCCCTACATCGATTTAAAGACAGAATATTATGATTTGGGTCTGGAAAACCGAAATGCCACAGATGATCAGGTTACGGTGGACAGTGCCAATGCAACCTTAAAGTACGGTGTGGCTGTAAAGTGCGCTACCATTACCCCAAATGGAGCCAGAATGAAGGAGTATAACCTGAAGGAGATGTGGAAGAGCCCTAACGGTACCATCAGGGCCATCCTTGACGGCACTGTGTTTCGTGCCCCTATTCTGGTAAAGGGTATTGTACCCTATGTAAAAAATTGGACAAAACCCATTACCATCGCGCGACACGCCTACGGTGATGTATATAAGAATACGGAGATAAAGGTTCCGGGGGCTGGAAAAGCTGAGCTTGTGTTTACGGCAGAGGACGGGACAGAGACCAGGGAACTGATTCATGAATTTACCGGTGCGGGAATCATACAGGGTATCCACAACACGGAGAAGTCCATTACCAGCTTTGCCAGAGCCTGCTTCAGCTACGCCGTGGATACAAAGCAGGATTTATGGTTCTCCACAAAAGATACCATCTCTAAAAAATATGACCATACCTTTAAGGATATTTTCCAGGAGATTTACGACAATGAGTATAAGGAAAAATTTGAAAAGCTTGGCATAGAGTATTTTTATACATTGATTGATGATGCGGTTGCGAGGGTCATTCGTTCCGAGGGAGGTTTTATCTGGGCATGTAAAAACTATGACGGTGATGTAATGTCTGATATGGTTGCTACCGCATACGGTGATCTTTCCATGATGACCTCCGTGCTGGTAAGCCCTTCTGGAGTCTATGAGTATGAGGCTGCTCACGGAACGGTACAGCGTCATTATTACAAGCACCTGAAGGGGGAGGAGACCTCCACCAACTCCATCGCTACCATTTTTGCCTGGACAGGTGCCCTGAAAAAGAGAGGAGAGCTGGATAATATTCAGGAGCTTTCCGATTTTGCAGACAAGCTGGAGAGAGCCTGCATCAAAACCGTGGAGGACGGTAAGATGACAAAGAGTCTGTCTCTGATTTCCACCTGTGAGAACCCTGTCATTTTGAACAGCCTGAAGTTTATCAGGGCAATCAGGGAGACGCTGGATACATTAATTTAATGAGCAAAAGGAAAGCTGCATAGCAGCGGTTTTGCGAATGGGCTCTGAATAGTTACAATTTGAAAAAGATAACAGAACAGTTACGAAAGCTATAACAGGTCGGGGAATTCTGACTACAGACATAAATCTGCAGGGTCAGGATTCCCTCTGTTTTATTGACATGTTTTTAACATAATGATATGATGATATAAATAAGTATTTTCGGAGGAATGACGTTGGAAGCGAAGGAAATTTCACAGGCCGTAATCGGGCGGCTGCCCAGATATTTCAGGTATCTGGGAGAGTTGAAAGACAAAGGAGTCGAGAGAATCTCGTCTCAGGAATTAAGTGAACTGATGCAGGTCACTGCCTCACAGATACGTCAGGACTTCAACAATTTTGGCGGCTTTGGACAGCAGGGCTACGGCTATAACGTTGAATATCTGTATGATGAGATTGGCAAGATTCTCGGCCTGGACAAAACTCATAATTTTATAATCATAGGTGCGGGTAATCTCGGGAGAGCTCTTGGTAATTATCTGAATTTTGAAAGAAGAGGCTTTATTTTCAAAGGCATATTTGATCAAAATCCCGACCTGATAGGTATGGACGTCAGGGGCGTCAAGGTAAAGCCCATGGAAGAGATGGAAGCTTTCATCAGGGAGAATCAGATTGATATTGCGGTGCTTACCATTCCAAAGACAGGAGCCGTAGGTGTGGCAGACAGACTTGTACAGAACGGCATCAAGGCAATTTGGAATTTTGCGCATGTGGACTTAAGTGTACCGGAGGGGATACAGGTTGAGAATGTTCATCTTTCCGACAGCCTGATGAAGCTTTCTTATAATTTGAGCTGTTACGGGAAGGAACAGAAAAGCAATTGACGGAGGCAGCCTATGAAGCATGATTTTTCAGAGGCACTTCAGGGAAAGAAAATTCCCATACTTACCCTTGATCATAAGTGGTATCGCCTGCTTGACCAAAAGACAAGGAAGGCGCTGGCAGGTACGGAGGAACAGCTGAATACTCTGTTAAAAAGACAGGGAAGGCTGAATACGGAAGTCAGGGAAATCAAAAAAATAAAGAAAAAGCTCATGAACGAGATTATGGAGATGGCAGATGAGGCTGAGCAGGGTGGGGGCGGCAGCATTGAAAGGCAGCTGGAGCAGCATAAGAGGCTGGTGCAGGACTGTAATGAAAAGCTGGATTCTTATCAGGACGAACTGATGGAGTTGCCCCGTCAGATTGAACAGCTGAACCTTAAGCTGATGACTGCCACGATGGAATGCTGTTATTCTGCCATGAAGGATAACACAGAGGAGATAGAGGAGATAGCCGCCTGGGTGACCGGGATACGGATTGAGTTAAAAAAGAAGCTGGTGAAAAAGCAGCAGCTGGAACAGCAGAACCACGAGATATACTCCTATATGCATGATGTGTTTGGTGCTGATGTGATAGATCTGTTTGACATGAAATATAATCCGGAGGAACAGCATCCTGTTATACCGGTAAAGGAAGCCGAGGAAAAGAAATAGAGCTTATCTGGCCGATGCAGGAATACACCTGTATCGGTCTTTTACATGGAAAAGGAGAAAACGGCTATGCAATATCTGGTGACAGCTGAGGAGATGAGATATTATGACAGCTATACCATTGAGAAAGTCGGAATTCCGGCTGAGGTACTGATGGAACGGGCTTCCATGGCGGCTTTTGACAGAATTCAGGAATATATGAGCAAGCATCCGGAGAAGCCAAGAACGGTTTTCATCATGGCAGGCATGGGGAACAATGGCGGCGACGGTCTTGCGTTGGCAAGAATCCTTGCGGAAGATGATTTTGAGGTTGAAGTCTGGTGCGTGGGAAAGGAAGAGCATGCATCGGTACAGTGGAGACTGCAGAGGAGGATTCTTGTACACTATCCGGTGATATTAAGTAACAAACCTCTGAAGAACGAATATACTATTGTGGTGGATGCTCTTTTTGGTACGGGCCTGTCCCGTGAGATTACGGGGAGCTTTCTTGAGGCGGTAGAGTTCTTTGACGGAATCCGCGGCTATAAGCTCGCACTGGATGTCCCCAGCGGGGTTGACTCTGACACCGGCAGAATTTGGGGAAAAGCAGTTGGGGCTGACGAGACTGTAACCTTTGGATTTCTGAAGAGGGGGCTGGCCTTCTATCCGGGCTGTGAGATGGCAGGCAGGGTTACGGTGGCAGATATCGGCATTGCCTCGGAAGCCGTTCAGAATCAGAGACCGGGAATGTTTGCCATGGAAGGAGAACCGGAAGAAATGTTGCCTGCACGAAAGGCGTGGGGCAACAAGGGAACCTTCGGGAAGGTGCTTCTGATAGCCGGCAACGTGAATATGGCAGGAGCTGCAGTGCTGTCTGCAAAGGCAGCATATCGTGTCGGGGCCGGCATGGTCAGGGTACTTACGGCGCAGCAGAACCGTGAAATCTTACAGAGTTCGGTACCGGAGGCACTGTGCGGGACCTGGGAAAATCTGCAGGAAGGCTTGGACTGGGCGGATGTGATAGCCTTCGGGCCGGGGATGGGAACAGGAGAGGAGTCATACCGGCTGCTTCACGCCGTGCTCAAAGAAAGCGATTTGCCTCTGGTGATAGATGCGGACGGCTTGAATCTGATTTCTGCCGGCGCGGAATTAAGAGAGCTCACGGCAGAGCAGGGAAGAAACGGAAGGAGTATCGTGCTGACTCCCCATGTGGGTGAGCTTGCGAGAATGATGGCGGTAACCGTTTCGGAGATTCAGCAGGATTTTACGACTTATGGAAGGCAGCTGTCTGAAGAATTACAGGTGGTGACCGTGGCCAAGGATGCCAGAACACTGATATTTAGAACGGGCAAGCCCATTTGTATCAATCTCAGCGGGAACAGTGGTCTGGCAACTGCCGGAAGCGGTGATGTCCTTGGGGGAATGATAGCCGGGCTGCTGGCTCAGGGAATGGACGCTTTTGGGGCTGCCTGTCTCGGGGTATATTTTCACGGAAAGACCGGGGACAGGGTGGCTGCCCAAATCGGAGAACATGCGTGCATGGCCGGTGATTTGGTGAGATGAACCGGCCCTTAGGGGCACGACTATAAAAGGAGTAAGTACTATGGATGAGTTGAGAGACATACCGGAATACTGCAACAGGGCATATGCGGAGATTAATCTGGATGCCATCGTGGAAAATATGAAAAATATGCATGCCAATATAGCACCCGGTACCCGTATGGCAGGAGTGATTAAGACCGATGGTTACGGTCACGGAAGCAGTCAGATAGCCAGGGTATTGGAGCCTATGGATTTTATGTGGGGGTTTGCGGTAGCTACACCGGAGGAAGCCTACAGACTAAGGATGGCGGGAATAAAGAAACCCTTGCTGATTCTTGGATACACATTTCCCTATTGCTATGAGAGATTAGCCCTGGAAGAAATCAGACCTGCAGTGTTCAAGGCGGATTCCATTCCTCTTCTTGAAAAAGCGGCAGAAAAGACCGGGAAACGGATAAAGGTTCACATCAAGGTGGATACCGGTATGAATCGCATTGGAATCAGGCCTGATGAGGAAGGCCTTGAGTTTGTGAAAAGAATAGCTGCCTGTGACCGGATTGAAGTTGAAGGAATCTTTACTCATTTTGCAGCCTCGGACGCAAAGGATAAGACGGGAGCCTTAAAGCAGCTGGAAATCTTTCGCAGATTTGCGGATAGAATCGAGGAGGAGCTTTCAATTCACATACCCCTGAAGCATTGCTCCAACAGTGCGGGAATTCTCGAGATGCCTGAGGCAAACATGGACCTTGTACGTGCGGGGATTACGTTGTATGGGCTTTATCCTTCGGAGGAGGTAAGCAGGGATATTGTGAAGCTTGCTCCTGCACTGTCGATCTACAGTCGTATCGTCTACATCAAAAAGCTCCTGCCGGGAGAATCCGTGAGCTATGGGGGGACTTTTACGGCAGAGAGAGAAATGAGAATTGCCACCATTCCTTTAGGATATGGTGACGGATATCCCAGAAGCCTGTCAGGGAAGGGCTATGTTCTGGTTCATGGAAAGCGGGCTCCCATTTTGGGAAGAGTATGTATGGATCAAATGATGGTAGATGTGACGGAGATTGCAAATGCCGCTGAGGGCGACAGAGTGGTGCTCCTGGGATATGACGAAGAAGAGCACATCAGTGCGGAAAGCCTTGGGAGAATGTCCGGGCGCTTTAATTATGAACTGGTCTGTGACATCGGCAAACGTGTTCCGAGAGTTTATATCAGAGATGGGAATGTTTCGGAGTGCAGTGAATATATCTGAAAGAATCGGCAATACTTTTCCTTAACGAAATTGTTTTGGAGGAAAAATGAGAAGAGGAGATGTTTATTATGCAGATTTGAGACCTGTGATTGGTTCGGAACAGGGAGGAATCAGACCGGTTCTGATTGTTCAGAACGATGTTGGAAACAAACACAGTCCCACAGTTATCTGTGCTGCAATCACCTCAAAGATGAACAAGGCAAAGCTGCCTACACATATAGAACTGAAAGCTGCACTTTATGACATGGATAAGGATTCCGTGGTCCTGCTGGAGCAGCTGAGAACGATTGATAAGAAGCGGCTTAAGGACAGAGTCTGTCACTTGGACGGTGAGATTATGAGAAGAGTGAATAAGGCGCTTATGATCAGCCTGGAACTGGATACATAGTGCCGGGCAGTCCTTGACGAATAAGACATAAGATGATATATTAAGCAATAATATCGTAAATAACGCGAAATGAATTCGGAGGAGATTTTTTAAGATGGATGACAGTAGTCCTGCTGCCAGTATTATTTTGTATTTTGTTTTTTTGTTGATTGATGTTTTCTTCTACGGTTTTGGGGAAGCGCTGGACTCCTTAAATGAGAAGGAGGTGGAGCGCAAGGCCGAAGAGGATAAGGATAAAAAATCAGTCAGACTGAAAGAAATGATTTGTAATCCCGCGAAATATGACAATACAGCGGAGATGATTACCACACTGGTCAATGTAATTATCGGTGCAATGCATCTTGGAATGCTGCTTGGCATAATTCGGAGCGGGCTTACGTTTCTGGCGGAAAAGCAGCTAAAGCTGGAAATTGTGCCGGCGGAGGTAATTCTGGTTCTGGCTGCCGTGCTTTCAACACTTTTGCTGTTATACATAACCCTGACACTGGGAGTTCTTCTGCCGAAGAAGATTGCGGAACGAATACCTGAAAAGTGGGCATATGCTTGTATTACACCGGTTTTTCTGGTGACAAATTTTTTGGCGCCGTTTACAGGCCTGGTGACCCTGACGGTAAAGGGGATTCTGAGAGTGTTCGGCTATAATGCGGATTCCTGGGAAGCGGATGTGACGGAAGAAGAAATCATAAACATGGTAAACGAAGGTCATGAGCAGGGGCTGATTCAGGCCAGCGAAGCGGAAATGATATCCAATATTTTTGAATTTGGGGACAAGGAGGTCCAGGATATCATGACTCACCGCAACAGTATTGTGGCCATTGATTCAGCAACAACACTGCAGGAAGCCATTACCTTTATGATAGAGGGAAAGAAAAGCCGGTATCCTGTATATGAGGAGAATATCGACAATATTCTCGGAATATTACATTTTAAGGATGCCGTAAGATTTCAGAGAACATCGGACAAAGAGAATCTTATGCTGAAGGAAATCAATGGTCTGATGAGGGAAGCATGCTTTGTACCGCAGACAAAGCATATCGACGAATTATTCCGGGAAATGCAGGCGGAAAAGCTGCAAATGGTGGTTGTGGTTGACGAATACGGACAGACGGACGGTCTGGTGGCCATGGAGGATATTCTGGAAGAAATCGTCGGCAACATTCTGGATGAGTACGATGACGAAAGTGAATATATTGAAGAAAAGAGTGAGGATGAGTACATCATTGACGGTATGACACCGTTGGAGGAGCTGGAGGACCGCTTTGATATATCCTTTGAGGATGAGGAGTTTGAGACACTGAACGGCTTTCTGATTTCCAGAATGGATAGAATCCCGGAGCCCGACGAGCAGTTTGACGTGGATTATCAGGGATATAATTTCAAGATTATATCCGTGGAAAACAAGATGATTCAAAGTGTTCTGGTAACCAAGCTTCCCGAGAAGGCTGCGGAAGAGGAGAGTATCCCGGCAGAAAAAAGCAGTTCCCGGGAGGAATAGGTACTTGATGAATAATGAAAAAAATGGTATGATTGGTAACGGTTTTTTTAAATTAATTTAACAAAAGGAGTAAACAGATGTCAGGACATTCAAAATTTGCAAACATCAAGCATAAAAAGGAAAAAAATGATGCTGCCAAGGGGAAAATTTTTACCATCATCGGCAGAGAAATTGCGGTTGCGGTAAAGGAAGGCGGTCCGGATCCGGCAAATAACTTCAAGCTTGCGGCTGTCATTGCCAAGGCAAAGGCAAATAACATGCCTAACGATACCATCGAAAGAGGGATAAAGAAGGCGGCCGGAGATACCGGAAATGTAAATTATGAATATGTGACATATGAGGGATACGGTCCCAGCGGTATCGCAATTATCGTGGATGCACTGACAGATAATAAGAATCGTACTGCTGCAAATGTGAGAAGTGCTTTCACAAAGGGACAGGGAAATGTTGGCACTCCCGGCTGTGTCTCCTTTATGTTTGATAAGAGAGGTCAGATTATCATTGATAAAGAAGAGTGTGACATGTCCGCGGATGATCTTATGATGACTGCCCTTGATGCGGGTGCAGAGGACTTTAATGAGGAGGAGGACAGCTTTGAGGTTCTCACCGACCCCGACAGCCTGGAAACCGTAAGGGAAGCCCTGGAGAAGGCGGGAATTCCCATGATGAGTGCGGAGGTTACCATGATTCCGCAGAATTATGTTTCGCTTACAGATGAGACAGCCGTGAAAAACCTTCAGAAAACCCTAGACCTTCTTGAGGAAGATGACGATGTTCAGGCTGTTTATCATAACTGGGACGAGTAAAATAGGGCACCACCGTTATATGGGTGGTGCTTTACGTGTATTTTTGTCGTATAAGAGGAATGTATATTATGGATAGACTGGCAATTGTGGTTCCATGTTACAATGAGGAAGAGGCATTGAAAATAGCTTCGGAAGCTCTTCGCGGAGTGCTGGATGAACTGGTAAAAAAAGAGAAAATCAGTGCCGAAAGCTTTATTCTCTTTGTGAATGACGGCAGTAAGGACAGAACCTGGGAATTGATAGAAGAAGAACACGCGGCACATCCCATTCAGGTCTGCGGTGTGAAACTGGCGGGAAATGTGGGACATCAGTATGCGCTGACGGCGGGACTTATCACCGCCATGGAGATGAGCGATGTGACAATTTCCATTGATGCGGATTTACAAGATGATATCAATGTCATAGAAGAAATGATAGACAAGTTCCACGCAGGTAATGACATTGTGTACGGCGTCAGAAAAGAGCGAAAGACAGATACCTTCTTCAAGAGAACTACGGCACAGGCCTTTTATAAGCTGATGAAACTGATGGGAGTCAAGACGGTATATAATCATGCGGACTTTCGACTGATGTCCAAGAGGGCAGTGGAACAGTTTTCAAAGTACAGGGAAACAAATTTGTTTCTCAGAGGCATGATGCCCCTCATCGGTTATCAGACAGACTGTGTATACTATGACCGCAAGGAGCGGGTAGCAGGAGAATCCAAATATCCGTTAAGGAAAATGCTTGCACTGGCGTTTAACGGTATTTCCTCCTTTAGCGTGAAGCCCATAAGTCTGATTCTCGGGATGGGAGTTGTCATTATTTTTATTTCCGTTTTGTCTGCTATTTATGCCTTAATCTCATATGCAACCGGTCATGTTGTTCAGGGCTGGACCTCGCTTATCCTCTCCATCTGGTTCCTTGGCGGACTGCAGCTTCTGGCAATCGGCATGGTAGGGCAGTATATCGGAAAGATTTATCTGGAAGTGAAACAGAGACCGCGTTATAATATTGAAAAAGTATTGACACCGGAAGAATAGGATAAATTTTATGAATTGGAAGAAGAATTATTTCAGTTATGCTGTCTGGTTTATCTATACGTTTATCACCGGCTTTTGTCTGCTGGCACTTGTCAGTACCTTCCGGCTGCCTGTCTGGCAGACGGCAGGTCTCAGTACACTGATTGTTGTGCTGGGGGGACCGCTGGTGCTTTTGCTACATAAAATTTCGTTTGGGAAATCCGAAAAGGACAGGCGCATCGTAAGCATTGCCGTCGAGATACTGATGGTTCTTCTGATAGCTGCGGCAGGAATATTTTTACGAGTATTGAAATTCTCCGAAGCCGGAGACAGCTCCTTTTATTTTAACCTTGCATCCCTGGAGGCAGGCAAAAAAATACCGCAGATTGCGCAGGGAGCCGTGTATTTTTATCTGCAGATTCTACGAGAGGTATTCTTCTTTTTTGGAAATAATATGACTGCGGCACTTGTGTTTCAGACTGTAGTACAGACAGCAGCATTTCTGGTGCTTTATTTTGCAGTGAGACAAATGACGGGAACCCTTCCGGCATTGATAATGCTGGCATTATGCGAGTTCTCGGGGTACATGACAGAAAGTGCGTTGAGACTATCTCCGGATTGCCTGTATCTTCTTTTCTGGGCAGTCTCCCTGATATGGATTTCTTCGATACATGGTGAAAAAACGGACCCCATTGAATTTATTCCGGTGGGCATATTTACAGCACTTATGGGATATACGGATGTGATGGGATTCCTGCTTTTCGTCTTTGCCATAGCAGCGATTTTTAGGGCAAAAGAAGAAAAACAGGCGAAAGGCAGTAAAAGAATTGCGGTTCTGGTGTGCTTTTTCAGCACCGTTATTTCCTTCCTGTTATTTGAACTGCTGGATTCCTGCCTGAGTAAAAAAAGCTTCGGAAGTGTACTGAAGGCATGGCTGATACAATATCAGCCGGAAAGGTTTCATATGCCGGTGACCACAGGCAGCATCACGGACTCCTGGGAGCTGTATGTACTGTTGGCTATGCTTTTGCTGGGAGTATACAGCTTCTGGTGGGACAAAAAGAAGGATCGTATAAAGGGCTGGGTTTGCTGTGTCGTGATATTAATGGCCGGGGAATGCTTCGGCATATTTACCACAGAGGTTCCCGTGACAACCTACCTTTATCTGATATTCTCCGTTCTTGCGGGCATCGGTGTAAGGGAATGCTTCAGGAGGGTACAGCCTGACATCGCATATGCAGTTGAGCAGGAAAAGAAACCCCATGTGATGCAGGAGATGCCCGGCGTGGAGCAGGAGATGTCCGGGACGGAACACAAAATGCCCGGGATGGAGCAGGAGATGCAGGACGTCAGGGATGCAGACAGTGTTGAGAAAACTTCCGGTATTTCGAGTGAGGAGAATATCCCGGATAAACAGGATGGCAGGGAGGACAGGGATGTTTCTGAGGCACGGAATCAGCCGGATGCAGGGATGAGTCTGCAGGAGGAAAAGAAATTCCGGGAAAAGGCAGTTCAAGAGTCAGAACAAAGAGAAGAGTCAGACAGGGTGGGGATTGTTGCTGTCAGTCCGGATACTTCTGAGGGTGTAGCGGATTCTGTGGAGGAAGAGAAAACGCCTGCCGTGAATTTTATCGAGAATCCTCTGCCTCTTCCGAAGAAGCATGTCAGACGTGTTGCGGATTTTGCCATAGGTGCAGGCGCCAACGACGATTACGATTATATTGTGTCGGATGATGATGATTTTGATATTGACTAAAGATGTATTTTTGAACACATATAAGGGAAAACTTCCAAGAGAGTATACAGTAACGTATACTCTTTTGTTTTTTATCAGGCATCATATATGTGAAGAAACCGGTTCAAAGAAAGGATAGAAGTCATGTCAGAGGGAAACAGGATTCAGCAGAAGGAGAATAAACAGCAGAATAACAACGGACAGCAGATAGAGAAGGAGCAACAGGGAGAAAAGGAGCAGCAACAGGAAAATGAGCAACAGTGGGATAAGGAACAACAACGCGATGATAGAATTGAAAAGACCGGACAGGTTACCCTGGATGAGAACGGGCAGATGGAAAATATTCATCTGATTTCCATAATCGGTGAAATTGAAGGACATGACGTGTTGAACAGTAATTCAAAGACTACAAAGTATGAGCATTTACTTCCCAGTCTGGCAGCCATCGAGGACAGCAGGGAAGTACAGGGAGTACTTGTGCTTCTGAATACCATGGGTGGTGATGTGGAGGCTGGATTGGCCATAGCCGAAATGATAGCATCCCTCAGTAAGCCTACGGTGTCGCTGGTTCTGGGAGGAAGCCATTCCATAGGTGTTCCCATTGCCGTGAGCACTGACTATTCCTTTATTGTACCAACAGGAACTATGGTGATTCATCCGGTACGAATGAGTGGAATGGTCATAGGGGTGCCTCAGACCTTTGAATATTTCAAACTGATACAGGACAGAATCACAGGCTTTGTCTGCAGCCATTGTAAAACTGACCGCCAGACCTTTGAACAGCTTATGACGGAGACGGGAATATTAACCAAGGATGTAGGAACTATTCTTGTGGGCAGGGATGCGGTAAACCGCGGAATCATTGATGAGGTGGGAGGAATAGATAAAGCCATGAAAAAGCTGCATGAATTGATAAATATAGGCTCCAAAAGTAATTTATGATGACAAGTTGCGTGAAAAATGTTATACTACTATGAGTGTGAGATAAAATGATACAGAGAGGTATGATGAGAGATGGCAGGTTCTACCGGCAAAAGAACATCAACTTCAAAAAATAAAAAGAAAACTGCAAATACAGGCAGGAAAAGTGTACAAAGCAGACAGGTAACCGAGCAGGAAGCAGCTCTTTTTCACGAGATAGGACTGATTGTTCTTTTTGTGTGTATGGTTCTGCTGTTTTGCTGTAATTTTGGGATCATCGGCCCGGTGGGGGACAAGATAAGTTTATTTTTGTTTGGTGTATTCGGTCTGATGGCATATATTGTTCCCATACTTCTTTTTCTGGGTGTTGCTTTTCGATACGCCAATGAGGGAAATCCAAGCGCAGTAAGAAAACTGATTGCAGGGGTAGTGCTGTTCCTTATGATTGGCGTTGTATGCGATTTACTGGCCGGGGATGCCGCCGTCCTGGAGAGTTACAGTCTGAAGGAAATCTATAAGAAGTGCAGCAACGCAAAAAACGGAGGCGGTATTTTTGCCGGAAGTTTCTGTTATCTGTTGCAGCATTACCTTGGAACCATTGGAACAGTACTGGTAGTGCTTCTTTGCTCTGCAATCAGTATAATTCTCCTGACGGAACGTTCCCTGCTTGACGGCGTAAAGAACAGCGGAAACCGTGTGATAGAACTATCCAGGGAGGATGCACGCCGGAGAAAAGAATATAATGACCTGAGACGCCAGGAACTGGAAGAGCAGAGGGCAAGGCGGGAGGAAGAACGACGTCTGAGGGCTGAGGAAAAAGAAAACCAGAAGATACTCCGCATGGAAAAGAAGGTTTCCGGGGTTATGACAGATACAGCCCTTGTCAGACCTGAAGAGGCAAACCGCCGGGATGACATTCATGAGATTATGTACAACGAAGAGATACCGGAGGAATCGGTTGCGGAGGAGATGTCTGCCGAGATTCCCGGCTTTGATTTTGAAAAGGTACGTATCAGAAGCGCTCATCAGATTTCAATGCCGGATGATTTCAGCGGAGGAGAAGAATATCCGGAACCGGCAGAGACTGCAGAGACAGCCGTCAATAAAAATGGCAGAAGCAGCCTTAAGGAAATGCCTGCTCCCGGTACGGATGACCTTCTGGGCCAATCCATTCGAATACATAAAGAAGGAGTCAGCTCCAGACCTCAGGAGGAATCTCCCCTGACAGCAAAACTGTCTTCGGAAAATGTTGCGTCCTCCGGTTCGGCAGGAGAGATTCAAAAGGATATTGCCCATACAGAAAAGAAAATCCCGAAAAAGTATATGTTTCCGCCCCTGTCCAGACTGCAGAAGGGCGTTGCCGCCGCTGGTGACTCCACAAGAGAGCTGAAAGAAACAGCCATGCGGCTTCAGCAGACCTTGAACACTTTTGGAGTGAAGGTTACAATTACGGACATCAGTCAGGGGCCCAGTGTCACGAGATATGAGCTCCAGCCGGAACAGGGTGTTAAAGTATCAAAAATTGTGGGGCTGGCAGATGATATCAAGCTGAATCTGGCAGCAACGGATATTCGTATCGAAGCTCCAATCCCCGGAAAGGCTGCTATCGGTATCGAGGTGCCAAACAAAGAAAATATGCCTGTGGCGCTGAGAGATTTGCTGGAATCCAAAGAATTCCGTGAATTTCCTTCCAACCTGGCGTTTGCTGTAGGTAAGGATATTGCCGGCAAGGTTGTGGTGGCAGATATTGCAAAGATGCCGCATATGCTGATAGCCGGTGCCACCGGTTCCGGTAAGTCAGTGTGCATTAATACCATGATTATGAGTACTCTTTATAAAGCCCATCCCGATGATGTGAAGCTCATCATGATTGATCCAAAGGTGGTGGAACTCAGTGTATATAACGGAATCCCGCACCTGCTTATCCCTGTGGTCACAGATCCGAAAAAAGCCTCTGCGGCACTGCATTGGGGCGTGACGGAGATGGAGGACCGCTATCGCAAATTTGCCGATTTTAATGTCAGGGACTTAAAGGGATATAATAAAAAGTTAGAAACCATGCAGGAGAGTGGGGAGGAAAATGTACCCGCCAAGCTGCCGCAGATAATTATCATTGTGGATGAGCTGGCGGATCTGATGATGGTTTCTCCCGGAGAAGTGGAAGAATCCATCTGTCGCCTTGCGCAGCTGGCAAGAGCTGCGGGAATTCATCTGATTATCGCAACCCAGCGTCCCAGTGTGGACGTCATCACCGGACTCATCAAGGCAAATATGCCCAGCCGTGTAGCATTTTCAGTTTCCAGCGGTGTGGATTCCCGCACCATACTGGACATGAATGGCGCTGAAAAGCTGCTTGGCAAGGGGGATATGCTGTTTTACCCCCAGGGGTATTCCAAGCCGGCCCGTATCCAGGGCGCTTTCGTCTCGGATAAGGAGGTTTCGGATGTGGTTGATTTCCTGAAGAATCAATCTCTGGGCAACACTTATGCGGAGGATGTTGAAGAGAAGATACAGAGCATCGGAAGCGGTACCGGAGGAGGCTCCACGGAGGAAGGTTCGGAACTGGATGAATTCTTTGAAAAAGCCGGCCGTTTTATCATCGAACAGGATAAGGCTTCCATAGGAGCCCTGCAGAGACTGTTGAAGATTGGATTTAACCGTGCTGCAAGAATTATGGACCAATTGTGTGAGTACGGCGTGGTGGATAAGGGGGAAGGAACGAAGCCCCGTAAAATATTAATGAGCCCAGAACAGTTTGAACAGCTTGTGGAAGAAATCGTATAGGAGGATGTGCCAAAGTGAAAACGGATATAGAAATAGCCCAGGAAGCGGTAATGCTGCCAATCGAGAGCATTGCGGAAGGAATAGGGATTTCTTCCGACGATTTGGAATTTTACGGAAAATACAAGGCAAAGCTTACGGAGGAGTATCTGACAAGCCTTAGGGATAAACAGGATGGTAAGCTCATTCTTGTAACAGCCATTAATCCGACCCCTGCGGGAGAGGGAAAGACAACAACCAGCGTAGGCCTCGGACAGGCGTTCGCAAAGTTGGGTAAAAATGCGGTTATTGCACTCAGGGAGCCATCCCTGGGTCCCTGTTTCGGAATTAAGGGAGGAGCAGCCGGCGGCGGATATGCCCAGGTAGTTCCCATGGAAGATTTAAACCTGCATTTTACAGGGGATTTTCATGCAGTTACCTCTGCCAATAACCTTCTGGCAGCCATTTTGGACAACCATATTCAGCAGGGAAATGAGCTGAAGATTGACACCAGACAGGTGGTGTGGAAGAGATGTCTGGATATGAATGACAGAGTCCTCAGAAATATTGTAGTAGGGCTTGGCAGCAAGATGGATGGGGTGGTGAGAGAGGATCATTTTGTCATTACTGTGGCAAGTGAAATTATGGCAATCCTGTGTCTTGCGGAGGATATGGAGGACCTGAAGGAGAGACTTTCCAGGATTATTGTGGCCTACAATTACGAAGGAGAGCCTGTTACGGCGGGGCAGCTGCAGGCGGTGGGGGCCATGGCAGCACTCTTAAAAGACGCTCTAAAGCCCAACATGATTCAGACCCTGGAGCATACCCCCGCACTGGTACATGGAGGACCCTTTGCCAATATTGCCCATGGCTGTAATTCCGTAAGAGCAACAAAAGCCGCCCTGAAGATTGCGGATTACTGTATCACGGAAGCCGGCTTTGGCGCGGACCTGGGCGCAGAAAAGTTTTTTGACATCAAGTGCCGGATGGCTGGTTTAAAGCCGGATGCGGTGGTCCTGGTAGCTACTGTACGAGCGTTGAAATATAACGGTGGTGTGTCAAAGGAGGATTTGAGCCGCGAGAATCTTGAGGCTCTGAAAAAAGGAATTGTCAATCTGGAGAAGCATATTGAAAATCTACAGAAATACGGAGTTCCTGTGGTGGTAACACTGAATTCCTTTGTGACAGACACAGATGCGGAGCTGGAATTAGTGAAGAATTTCTGTGAAAGTATGGGCTGTGAATTTGCGCTTTCGGAGGTATGGGCGAAGGGAGGCGAGGGAGGAATTGCTCTTGCACAAAAGGTACTTGAGACCCTGGAAACCAAACAGAGTAATTTCAGGCTGCTCTATGAAGATGAGCTGCCCCTTGAAGATAAGATTAAGAAGGTTGCCACGGAAATATATGGCGCAGGCAGTGTGAACTTCTCCTCAGCAGCAAAAAAACAGCTGCAGAAAATCGCGGATATGGGGTTTGGAAGCATGCCCGTATGTATGGCAAAAAATCAATATTCTCTGTCGGATGATCCCAAGCTGCTGGGCAGACCTGAGGGCTTTGAACTTACCGTAAGGGAGGTCTATGTCTCTGCAGGAGCCGGTTTTGTGGTTGCACTGACAGGAGATGTGGTGACAATGCCGGGACTGTCCAAGAAGCCTGCGGCGTATGGAATTGATGTAAATAAGGCCGGAAAAATAACAGGTCTTTTTTAACAAGAAATAAAAAAAGATTCCCCTGACAGGGAACAGAGAGGTGGATTATGTACAAGATTTTAAAAAAGGAAGAGCTTACAACAAACATTTATCTGATGGATGTGGAAGCAAAGCGAGTGGCAAAGTCCTGTCTGCCCGGACAATTCCTCATAGTGAGGGCTGATCAGGAGGGGGAGAGAATTCCGCTGACAATTTGTGATTATGACAGAAATGCAGGAACTGTAACCATTGTTTTCCAGTGTGTGGGTGCCGCCACAAAAATGATAGCAGATCTGAAGGTGGGAGATTTCTTCCATGATGTTGTGGGCCCTCTTGGATGTCCTTCCGAACTGACCAAGGAGCCTTTGGAGGAGTTAAAGAAAAAGAAGATTCTCTTTGTAGCCGGCGGTGTTGGAACCGCACCTGTTTATCCCCAGGTAAAATGGCTCCATGAAAATGGTGTTGATGCCGACGTTATCGTGGGAAGCAAGACCAAGAGCCTGCTGATTCTGGAGAAGGAGATGGAAGCGGTAGCAGGGAATCTCTATGTTACCACGGATGACGGTTCTTACGGCAGAAGCGGAATGGTAACACAGACAATTAAGGATCTTGTGGCAGAGGGTAAAAAGTATGATGTCTGTATTGCCATAGGTCCCATGATTATGATGAAGTTTGTATGTATGCTGACAAAGGAATTGAATATTCCCACGATTGTCAGCCTGAATCCTATTATGGTAGATGGTACCGGTATGTGTGGAGCATGCAGAGTGACCGTTGACGGCAAGGTGAAATTTGCCTGTGTAGACGGACCTGAGTTTGACGGGCATGCCGTTAATTTTGACGAGGCTATGAGACGTCAGCAGATTTATAAGACGGCAGAGGGACGTGCAATGCTGAAGCTGGAAGAGGGAGAACCCCATCACGGCGGATGCGGCAATTGTGATTGACACTGACGCCTGTCTGGCAAAGTGGATATGCGAGGAAACTGTAATACAGTATCATGAGAAGACATAACGGAGGATAGAAATGGACGTTTTGAATAAGATTCCTGTGAGAGAACAGGAGGCTGCAAAAAGAGCAAAGAATTTTGAGGAGGTCTGCCTTGGATATGACAAGGAAGAGGCAATGAACGAGGCTTCCAGATGTATCAACTGCAAAAATGCACAGTGTATCAAGGGCTGCCCCGTGGCAATCAACATCCCCGCCTTTATCGAGCAGGTAAAAGCAGGAAACATTGAGGAAGCATATAAGATTATCAGTGAATCCAGTGCACTTCCGGCTGTCTGTGGGCGTGTATGTCCTCAGGAGAGCCAGTGTGAAGGCAAGTGTATCAGAGGCATCAAGGGAGATCCTATCTCTATCGGAAAGCTGGAGCGTTTTGTGGCTGACTGGGCAAGAGAACAGGGCATCAAGCCGGAAGGAGCCAAGGAAAAGAACGGCAAGAAGGTTGCAGTCATCGGTTCCGGTCCTGCAGGACTTACCTGTGCAGGAGATCTTGCAAAACTGGGTTATGATGTAACCATTTTTGAGGCACTTCATGAGCCCGGCGGAGTTCTTGTCTATGGTATCCCTGAATTCCGTCTGCCGAAGCAGGCTGTGGTTGCCAAGGAGATTGAAAATGTAAAGTCTCTCGGTGTAAAAATAGAGACTAACGTTGTTGTTGGTAAATCCGTTACTATTGATGAACTGATTGAGGAAGAGGGCTTTGATGCCGTATTTATCGGTTCCGGTGCAGGACTGCCCAAGTTCATGGGAATTCCCGGAGAGAACTCCAACGGCGTATTCTCCGCAAACGAGTACCTGACCAGAAGCAATCTGATGAAGGCATTTGATGCCAATTCCAATACTCCTATCATGGAGAGCAAGAAGGTGGCGGTCGTAGGCGGCGGTAACGTGGCAATGGACGCTGCAAGAACAGCACTCAGACTGGGAGCAGAGGTTCATATCGTATACAGAAGAAGTGAGGAGGAGCTTCCTGCCAGAGTGGAGGAGGTACATCACGCGAAGGAAGAGGGGATTATTTTTGATCTTCTCACCAATCCCACAGAAATCATCGCCGATGAGAAGGGCTGGGTAAAGGGTATGAAGTGTATCAGAATGGAGCTTGGTGAGCCTGATGCATCGGGTCGCCGCCGTCCTGTGGAGGTACCCGGATCTGAGTTTATCATGGAACTGGATACGGTTATCATGTCCCTGGGAACTTCGCCGAATCCTTTGATTTCCTCTACAACGGAAGGTCTTGAGACCAACAAGTGGAAGTGCATTGTTGCAGAAGAGACAGACGGTAAGACCAGCAAGGAAGGTGTTTATGCAGGTGGTGATGCCGTGACCGGTGCTGCTACGGTTATTCTTGCAATGGGTGCAGGAAAAGCCGCAGCAAAGGGAATTGATGAATATTTGAAGAATAAGTAATCGAGGGCATATAGCAAAAGATAAATCTTATGGGGAAAGAAGGTAAACGATTATGCCATGGTGTCCTAAATGCAAGAGCGAATATAGAGAGGGTTTTACTATATGCGCTGACTGCGGAAGTGAATTGGTGGAGGAACTTCCGGCGGAAAAGGCAGTAAATGATTTTCAGGACGGTCAGTCTGAGGAATATATGGTAAGGGGTGCCGGGGAGTCGGAAGCAGAAGAGACAATCCGGGAAGCATTGGATAATCCTCAGATGCAGGAGAGCGTTTTGGATATGGTCAAAAAGCTACAAGGGGAAGAAACCAGAAAAAGTGTTTCAGCAGGTGTTTATCAGGACAGCTCCGAAAAAGCCAATGATAACAAGTCGTCTGCCTGGATGCTTCTTATTTTGGGAATAGCCGGACTAATTGTGGTGATACTGGGGGCTACGAAGATACTGCCAATTAATTTCGGTAATTCCTATCTGTTTTACGGTGTCATGGGTGCCATATTCATTCTCTTTGTGGTCGGCGGTATTGTCTCTATGAAAAACGCGAAGTTTTTTGAAAAAAAGGCAGAATCGGAGAACACACTGAAAAATACGCTGCTGGACTGGTGCAAGGAAAACCTGGATGCCAAGGAGATTGACAGCAATGTATGTGCCGGTGGGGAGTCGGAAGAGATATTGTATTTCAAACGCATGTCCTATATCAAAGCAAAGCTGAATCATCAGTTTGTGAACCTGGATCAGGGTTTCCTTGACAGATTGATTGATGATTATATATTTGACGATATATTCGGAGAATAAGCTGCATGAAGATAACCATTGTCTGCGTCGGAAGGATAAAAGAAAAATTCTATCGAGATGCCGTTGCCGAATATGAAAAGAGATTAGGAAAATATTGCAGGATGGAAATCATTGAAGTACCGGACGAGAAAACACCTGACGGTGCCAGTCCGCAACAGGAGGAGCAGATAAAGGCCAAGGAGGGACAAAGAATCCTGGAGAAGCTGAAAGATGATGCCTTTGTCTGCACCTTGGAAATCAATGGAAAAAAGATGTCTTCTGTGGAGATGGCGGAATGGATGAAGAAGCTTACCCTTGGCGGTACCAGCCAAATTACCTTTGTCATAGGCGGTTCTCTCGGACTTCATGATTCTGTATGTAAGCGGGCGGATACAAATTTAAGCTTTTCCGATATGACCTTTCCGCATCAGCTGATGCGTGTGATCCTGACAGAACAGGTGTATCGGGCATTTCGCATCATCCATAATGAACCCTATCACAAATAGGTAGCAAAATAAATGTCACGATGCCCTAACGTGACATTTGTTTTGTATTTGCATGTATCAGGGACGAATCCATTTAGGGCAATATTCTTGGGAGAAATAGGTCTATACAAAGAAATTAATTTTTTGAAGTCCATTTTTGGTATCGGAATATGAATGGCAATAGATGTAGGATAAAATTATTGTTTCACAAAAAAGCTTAAGAGTAAAACGATAAATTGAGGTGTGAACACATGACAAAAAAGCAGCGTACACTGGAGATTATTGAAAGACTGAAGCAGGAATATCCGGAGACAAACTGTACACTGGATTATGACGAAGCCTGGAAACTACTCGTCAGTGTACGACTTGCGGCACAGTGCACTGATGCAAGGGTAAATGTTGTCGTTGAAGGGCTATACCAAAAGTTTCCTGACGTAAATGCCCTGGCGGAGGCTTCGGTTGCTGAGATTGAAGAAATTGTACGTCCCTGCGGACTGGGAAACAGTAAGGCAAGGGATATCAGTGCATGCATGAAGATGCTGAAGGAGGTCTACGGCGGCAAAGTACCGGAGGATTTTGATAAGCTTCTGGAGCTGCCGGGTGTGGGAAGAAAAAGTGCAAATCTGATTATGGGAGATGTTTTTGGAAAGCCTGCCATAGTGACTGACACTCATTGTATCCGGCTTGTGAACCGGATGGGGATTGTGGATGGTGTGAAGGAACCAGGAAAAGTGGAAAAGGAGCTATGGAAGCTTGTTCCCCCTGAGGAGGGAAATGATTTCTGCCACAGACTGGTTGACCATGGAAGGGCTGTATGTACGGCCAGAACTCATCCTTTTTGTGAAAAATGCTGCCTGAATGATCTCTGCAAAAAGGTAGGGGTATAGAGTGCCTTAGGATGCAGGGGTGTGACATCCTTTCCTGCGGTTATTGATTTGGAAAGAGGCATAAGCTTTATTGTATCAGCATAGATTATGGGGAAGGATTGAGATTTTAAAGGAAGA
>JBJENR010000026.1:54311-77017 GCA_051880315.1 Acetatifactor sp. | reverse complement strand
CCAGGTGGTGTGGAAGGACGGATAATCAACTAATGATTATCCTCCTATCCGATTTATTTTTCCAGATCCTCGCCCCAGATTTTGCTGTTCAGCTCCCGGTCTTTTTCTTCCACCAGGTCCAGTACAGCCTTGGCTTGTTCCTGCATGGAGCTCATGCGCTTCTCATTGTTGATTAAGAATTCCAGGTTTATGGAGATGATGCCTATGTTGTTCTTGAATTCCTGTATCAGCTCCGCTGTTTTTGCCTTTGCCACTTCCAGAATTTCGGCAATATAGGAGTCATACTGACGTTTGGTGGCGGTGGTAAACATTTCCTCAATATCGTTTTTATAGGACTTTTTGTCATTCGTTGAGAAGATAAGGATTACCTTCTGCTTGTTAATGTATTCATCCATTCTCAGGGCCTTCAGGCTGGAAGGGGGTACCTGGGTGTCCGATACATTGGCAATGCGCTTTATCAGGTTCTCATCGATACCTTTGTAGCCGGTAATAGATTTGATGACCTGTTCTTTCAGCTCTTCAATCTGTGTGATGAGAATTCTTTCACGGCTCTTCTTATAGTAGTCATCAATTTCCATCAGATAACGGTTCAGCTCATGGCGGATGATGTTGTTCTTTTCCTCAAATACTTCTGGTCGGATGGCAATCCATTTCATCTTGTCGGCAATGATTTCCGCCTGGGATTTACGGTTCTCGATAATCTCGTTAAGCTCGGCTACCTCATGTACGTTCATGGCCAGATTCTCTGCTGTCAGGGAGTTTAAGAAGTTTGCATAGGCATTGTCAATATCGTTGACCATGGTGGTTTTCATCACCTTGATATTCTCGGTAATCTGCTCCTTGGACAGACGGGCCTGGGTTTCAATTGCCTGATAGTCGTCGCGGATAAACTTAACTACACTGGAGATGCTGTCATAGAGGCTCTTTGCCTTCACGGCAAGGGCATATTTCTGAGCATATTTGGTGATTTCCCGTTCTACGGCATACATGCCGGAATTGACGTAGATGCGATGGAGGATAGGGTAGAGGCTGTTGTCGTTGGGATTGTCACACTTTTTTAATTCCTCCATACAGTCTGCAAGCAGCTGGGCGGTTTCGTTGTCTGCATTTGCCAGCTTGTTCAACTTGAAATACATACCTGTCTCGAGCTCTGTGCTGTCATTCTTCATGAGCAGAGGGTCGATGACAGGAGTGTTGTTGATTTCATTTCTGTGGTTTGCCAGCCAGAGACGTTCATCCTCGGTGTCCACGTTGTTTGCAATTGCTTTTGCTATGTAGGCGGCCTTGGAGGAAACGAAGAACAGCCTCTCGTTGGCAAGGTCTACATATTCGGTTTCTTCATTGTAGATTTTGTCGGTTTCCTTTAAGGAGATACCTACCCGCATATTTTTCAAATTATTCAGGTCGTTCAGGCTTCGGGTGTCTGCCTGGTTGATGATGTGAAGTGAACGGCTTAAGTCGATATGTACGGTATCTCTGGTTTCGGAGCTCTCCCTGGCAGACTTGATCAGCTTATACAGGGTGGAGTTGCCGGTGCCCTCCATTTTTGTGGGCTCATACAACACGATGAGAATTGAGTTGGTCTGTTGCTGCAGAGCGCTCTGAAGCATCAGCAGATGTTCGTTGGAGTTGCTGTCTGTTCCGGGGGTATCGTAGAAGGTAAAGCCAATCATCGGATCCAGAGGCAGGGGGAAATTCACCTGGATGATTCCCTCGATATATTCCGATTGGGTCTCGGTAACGGAGTTGGGGATTTCATTCAGGGCCTTTAATATCTGATAGAGCTGTTCATGCTGTTGCAAATGGAAAGCAACGGCACTGGTGATTTCGTTTTCAATCCGCTTTTGGGTAGTTTCAAAACTGCCCTGGGTTCTGAAGGCAAATTTCTGTGAGGATGCCTCCCAGACAATGCTGACGGGAATGGACTGTTGACCATTGCCATCACCCATATAGAAGGTAACGGAGGGCTCGGCACAGTTCTGTACCCGGAACATTTTTGCAGTTTCGGAGTTGATACTTTCGGGTAGAATCTTCTTACCGATCAGGGCATTGATAAAGGTGGATTTTCCTGCGCTGTAGGCACCAACCATACAGAGATTAACGTTATTCTGGTCCAGGAGCATACGCTTCTTTTCGAATTCATTTTTTCTGACCTGGAAGGTGGTTCTGATTTCCGAGTTTACCAGCTCCTTGTCAAAAACAGTCAGAGTCTCATCGCAGAATTCGCTGATGCGATTGTAAATCTCCACCACCGAAGGAAGCTCGATAAAGTTGTTTAGTTCAAACCGCGTCTCCCCGGAGGCTTTGTTGTATTCGTTGATTTTTTCCACAAAGTCTTCGTAGTCAATTCTGGTACCCTTGAAGGTCAGACTGATTTTGTCACGGGAAAACTGTTCCCAGATGTCGTTAAAGAAACGATTTCCCTGATTTTGCAGAAGAAATTCACCGTATTCCGGAGAGTAACGGGCCAGGTTCGGACAGGTCTTATAGGGAATCTCCAGAAATTCTCCCTTTACTTTGGCGAGAAAGCGGATTTCTTTTTTTACGGAGTGATACATAATCATAAGTTCTTTCATGATATTTCCTCCCGGAAGTGATTTTTGATTTTGAGATGGCAATCACAGAAGGACAGAGGGATTGCCCTGATATAAATATATACAATATTATATACGGATATATCCCAATTGTCAAAATAATATAGCGGTAAATGCCTAAAAGTAAAAAAATAATAAAATCCTTGCATGGCGCTTTTTTTTGGTGTATAGTGATTCACGATTAACATAGGGGGAAGGCCTGTACACATTTAATATAGGAAGAAACCTAAAACGAGAGGATAGAAGGTTTATGGCAAAGTATCTTGTAATCGTAGAATCACCGGCAAAAGTGAAAACCATCAAAAAGTTTTTGGGGACAAATTACGAGGTGGCAGCAAGCAACGGGCATGTACGCGACCTGCCCAAGAGTACTTTGGGAATTGATGTTGAGCATGATTATGAGCCGAAATACATTACAATACGCGGGAAAGGGGATATTCTGGCGAATCTTCGAAAGGAAGTGAAGAAGGCAGACAAAATTTATCTCGCAACCGACCCTGACCGTGAGGGGGAGGCTATTTCCTGGCATTTGTATCATGCATTGAAGCTGGAAGATAAGAAGGTTTACCGCATTACCTTTAACGAGATAACCAAGAATGCGGTGAAGGAATCCTTAAAGAACGCCAGGGAGATTAATATGAATCTGGTGGATGCACAGCAGGCACGTCGTGCTCTGGACCGTATGGTGGGTTATCGGATTTCCCCCCTTCTCTGGAGTAAAATTAAGAGAGGCTTAAGCGCCGGCAGGGTACAGTCGGTGGCACTGCGTATCATCTGTGACAGAGAGGATGAGATTAATGCCTTTGTTCCAGAGGAATTCTGGAGTCTGGACGTAAATCTGCAGCTGCAGGGAGAGAAAAAGCCGATTTGTGCAAAATATTACGGAACGGTCTCGGAGAAACAGACAATTCGCAGCAGGGAGCAGGCAGAAGGCATCCAAAAAGAGCTGGAGGGTGCAGCCTACCGTGTGACGGAGGTAAAGAGGGGGGAGAGAACCAAGAAGGCACCTTTGCCCTTTACCACCTCCACTCTGCAGCAGGAAGCCAGCAAGGTTTTGAATTTTTCCACGCAGAAGACCATGCGCCTGGCACAGCAGCTCTATGAAGGTGTGGACATCAAGGGAGAGGGAACGGTAGGTCTGATTACTTATCTTCGTACGGATTCCACCCGTGTCTCTGAAGAGGCGGAGACCATGGCTGCCGGGTTTATCAAAGCTCATTACGGTGACGGGTATCTGGCAGGGGAGTATGCAGAAAAGAAAAAGTCTCAGAAGATTCAGGATGCCCATGAGGCAATTCGTCCCACGGATTTAAACAGAGTGCCCATTGAGATAAAGGAACAGCTGCCCAGAGATTTGTTCCGCCTGTATCAGCTGATTTGGAAGCGTTTTGTGGCAAGCCGCATGAGTGCAGCTGTCTATGAGACCACAAATGTCAGAATTCAGGCCGGACAACATCTCTTTACCCTGTCTGCCTCTGCGCGAAAGTTTGACGGCTTCATGAATGTTTATGTGGCTTCAGATGAAAAAGAAGAAGAAAACACCCTGAGCAGCATTCCGGGAAAGGACAGCAGGCTCTCTTTCCTGTCCTTTGACCCTAAGCAGCATTTTACACAGCCGCCGGCTCATTATAATGAAGCATCGCTGGTCAAGGCGCTGGAGGAACTGGGAATCGGACGTCCCAGCACCTATGCACCTACAATTACCACCATTCTGGCAAGGCATTATGTGATAAAGGAACAAAAGAACCTTTATGTCACCGAGCTGGGTGAGGTTGTCAACGATATGATGAAGAAGGCTTTTCCCAGCATCGTGGACGTGAATTTCACGGCAAACATGGAAGCCCTGCTGGACGGTGTGGAGGAGGGAAAGGTGAAATGGAAGACCGTTATTTCCAATTTCTATCCTGATCTGGATGAGGCTGTGAAGCAGGCGGAGAAGGATCTTGCTGAGGTAACCATTGCGGATGAGGTCAGCGATGAGGTGTGTGAGAATTGCGGACGACAGATGGTCATCAAATACGGCCCTCACGGCAAGTTCCTGGCGTGTCCCGGCTTTCCGGATTGCCGCAATACAAAGCCTTATTTTGAAAAAATAGGCGTTCCCTGTCCCAAGTGCGGCAAGGATATCGTGACCAAAAAGACAAAGAAAGGCAGAAGATACTTCGGCTGTATCGGAAATCCCGAATGTGATTATATGTCCTGGCAGAAGCCAACGGCTGAATTGTCTCAAAAATCATAAAATAATAGAAAAATTTGCAAATTTATCATTGAAAAGAGCCCATTTGTGTGCTACAATGACTTAGAAGTTCCTTATGCTGAACAGAGAACGGAGGAATGAAATGAGTAGCGTACAATTGTTGGATAAAACCAGAAAAATCGGAAAGTTACTGCATAACAACAATTCCAGTAAGGTTGTGTTTAATGACATTTGCAAGGTCATGCGTGAGATTTTGAATTCCAATATTCTTGTGATCAGCCGGAAAGGAAAGGTCCTGGGCGTGGGGAAGTGCGATGGCATTGAGGTCATTACGGAGCTTCTGGACGAGAACATCGGGGAGTTCATAGATTCCATGCTGAACGAGAGGTTTCTGGGTGTCCTTTCCACAAAGGAAAATGTGAATCTGGAGACTCTGGGATTTGAAAGCCCCGATATCAAGAAGTTTCAGGCAGTCATCACTCCCATAGAGATTGCGGGAGAAAGGCTTGGTACCTTATTCATTTACAAGTGCAGTGAGCAGTATGATATCGATGATATTATACTCTGTGAATACGGTTCTACCGTTGTGGGGCTTGAGATGCTTCGCGCAGTGAACGAGGAGAACGCTGAGGAGAGCCGCAAGATTGCAGTGGTGAAATCCGCCATCAGCACCTTGTCCTTCTCCGAGATGGAGGCAATTACCCATATCTTTGACGAGCTGGGAGGCATGGAGGGTATTCTGGTTGCAAGCAAGATTGCCGACAGGGTGGGAATTACCCGCTCGGTGATTGTAAATGCACTGAGAAAGTTTGAAAGTGCAGGTGTAATCGAGTCCCGTTCCTCGGGCATGAAGGGAACCTACATCAAGGTGCTCAACGATGTTGTGTTTGATGAGATTGAGGAGCTGAAGCGCCAGAATTTCAGGAAATAACCGACAGAACTGAATAAAAACGGATTTGAGCGGCACAAGCCGCAGGTAAAGGGATTTATTATTTGATAATAAATCTCTTTTTTTATCATAATCAGACACAAGACCTTGTATTTTTTTTGCTAAATACTACAAAATGTATTGTTTTTTTGCAGGAATTCATTATAATAGAATAGAATAGGTTTGTTATACAAAAAAGGAGAGAAAATGATTCAGACAAATGTTTTTGATTATGTCAGAATACTGGACAAGGCGGCAGATGCAAGCTGGCTGCGCAACGATGCGATATCCAACAATATAGCAAATGTGGATACCCCCGGATACAAGAGGCAGGATGTTGCCTTTGAGTCTGTGCTGAAAAAGGCACTGGGGCATAACCGTTACGAATCCATGGATTCCAAGGTATCCGGCGCCGGCAAAAAGAATCTTTCGGTGAGAACCTTCACGGACTATTCCGGGTATTCTTATCGGTTGGACGGCAATAACGTGGATATTGAAAATGAGAACGTAATGATGGCTGAGAACCAGCTGAAATATCAGGGACTGATTACAAGTATTTCCCAGGAGTTTACGAATCTGCAGACTGTTATGAAGTAGCCTGTACATAGGCAGAGGACGAAAGCCCCGCGAAAGGAGAGAGCGACATGAGTATGTTTTCCGCATTTGACATCAATGCGTCGGGTTTGACGGCACAGAGATATCGTATGGATATTATTTCGCAGAACGTGGCGAATGCAAATACTACAAGAACCGCTGATGGTACACCCTATCGCCGCAAGGTGGTAAGCTTTGAGGAGAAGGGGGGGCAGACCGCCTTCAGCCGTGTCCTGGGACAGGCTGCATACAGTCATGGCTATACGGGACAGGGCGTGAAGGTAAGTGGCGTCTATGAGGATTATGATACGGAGATGAATATGGTATATGACCCCTCCCATCCGGATGCGGATGAGAACGGATACGTTACCTATCCCAATGTAAACATCATCACGGAGATGACGAACCTGATTGATGCCAGCCGCGCCTACGAAGCCAACTCCACTGCCTTCAACGCCAGCAAATCCATTGCCCTGAAGGGACTGGAAATGGGAAAATAAGGAAATGAAGCACGGAGTTTTAGCATGGATTTAATCTGAAAAGGGGAACAATATGGACTTATCGGCAATCAAAGCACTTTCCGGAATTAACAATTTCGGAATTGGAAGTGTCACCGGTACAAATTCTACCACCGCCACGATTTCTGACGACGGGAAAAAGACGGACGGGACTTTGTTTGATGCTTTTTTAAACAGTGCCATCGACAACATCAAGACTACCAACAGCTATCTGTCGGATGCGGAGGATGAAGAGATTAAGTTTGCACTGGGAGAGACAGAGAATACGCATGACCTTACAATAGCACTGCAGAAGGCATCCACTGCACTGCAGTATACTGTGGCAATCAGGGACAAGCTGATGGAAGCCTATAAGGAAATCATGCAGATTCAGATTTAATGATTACTTAGGAGAGAGAGACAGATGGTTGACAAGCTGAAGGAGATACTTGCCAAAATCAAGGCCTGGTGGGACAGATTTACCACCAGACAGAAAACCATAATCATTGCCATTACGGCGGCGGTAATCTTTACTTTCGTTATCATCGTATATGTGCTTTCCAGACCTCAGTATGTGGAACTGGATACTTATGCCAGCAGTCAGGAATCCGCTGAAGTTGTGGATATTCTGAAGGAGGCCGGCATCACCCCCAAGGTGAGTACGGATGCCCGTACCATACAGGTGGAAAAGTCCCAGGAATATCAGGCAAGGCTGGCTCTGGGCGCCGCAGGTATCGTCAGTGACAGACTGAAATATTCGGATTATGTGGAGAACAGTATGTCGGCTACCTCTTCCGACAAGGCAATGCAGCAGCAGCTTTATCGTCAGGCGGAGCTGGAGAAGACCCTGGAAGCCCAGGAAGGGGTGAAAACAGCAAAGGTAATTCTGAATGTTCCGCCTCAGTATGGGACGCTGATTGAGCACGAGGAGGACGCCTCCGCCTATGTGACACTGGAGCTGGACGGGAACCTGTCCTCAGCCCAGGCGGCAGGACTGGCGCGGTGTATTCAGGCCGCCCTCGGCAATTCCACCACCTCTAATATCACCATTGTGGACACGGATGCCAATATTCTGTTTGTGGGCGGTGACGATTACAGCACGGCTGGCATTGCAAGCTCCATGCAGGAGCTGCAGAACCAGGCAGAGAATATGGTGGCAAATCAGCTAAAGAGAGTAATTTACGGTACCAAGCAGTATGATTCCGTTGAGGTGGTCAGCCATCTTACCCTGGATTATGCCGAGTATGAGGAGGCAAGAAAGGAATATTATGCCAACGAGGGTTATGTGGATGGAATGAAGGCCCACCAGGACCTGTTTGAATCCTCGGGCTCCAACAGCGGCGGGGGAATTCCCGGGACGGATTCCAATGACGGCAGCAATTTGAATACATATGTTACCCCGGATTACGGCAACAGCGAGACCAGCCAGTCGGAAAGCTCCACGGATTATCTGCCAAACGAGTGGGCGTGGAACAAGAAGACCATGGCGGGCGTCATCGATTATGCGGAATCCTCCATGGCAATCTCCATGATTTCATATCGGATATACAATGAGGAGAGTGTAAAGAGACAGGGACTTCTTGACGGCGGTATCACCTGGGAGGATTTCAAGGAAAACAATCGTGCCTCCGTGCTGAAGGAGGTGCCCCAGGAGTATTACCAGATGGCAGCAAATGCCACAGGTATCAGCGCGGACAAGATTAGCATTATTGCCTATGAAATGCCTGTGTTTAACGACAAGGAGGGCATGAAGGTCAGCGGGACGGACATCCTCAGCATTGTGATGATTGTTCTGATTATCAGTCTCCTTGCTTTTGTGGTGTTGAGGAGCATGAAGGCCAGAAAGGCGGGCGTCGAAGAGGAGGACCTCTCTGTGGAGAATATGCTGCAGTCCACTCCGGAGCCTACCCTGGAGGATATTGATGTGGAGACAAAATCAGAGACCCGCAAGCTGATAGAAAAGTTTGTGGATGAGAATCCTGAGGCTGCGGCAAACCTGCTGCGCAACTGGCTGAATGAGGACTGGAACTGATAATGTATCAATTTGGAAGGATTTTCGGGGAAGTGAGGAAATATGGCAAAGGCGGCGAAAGAAGAGAGTATCAAGGGAATACAGAAAGCAGCGATTCTTCTGATTGCGTTGGGGCCGGAGCGCTCCGCGGGAATTTTTAAGCATCTGAAGGAAGAGGAAATCGAAGAGCTTACATTAGAGATAGCAAATACGAGAAGTGTGACTCCTCAGGTGAAGGAGGATGTGATCAACGAGTTCTATGAGGTATGTCTGGCCCAGCAGTACATTGCGGAGGGCGGCATCAGCTATGCGAAGGATCTGCTGGAGAAAGCTTTGGGTTCGGAAAAGGCAATGGATGTCATCGGCAAGCTGACGGCTTCCCTGCAGGTAAAACCTTTCGAATTTATCAGAAAGACAGACCCTTCCCAGATTATCAACTTTATTCAGGACGAGCATCCTCAGACCATCGCGCTGATTCTTTCCTATCTGTCTCCTGCCCAGTCAGCCATGATTATTTCCTCTCTGGCACCGGACAGGCAGGCGGACGTGGCGAGAAGAATTGCAGTGATGGACAGGACAAGCCCCGATGTCATCAAGGAAGTGGAGAAGGTGCTGGAGTCCAAGCTCGCAAGCCTTGTGAACCAGGACTACACCATCATCGGCGGAGTAGACGCGGTGGTGGAGATTTTGAATACCGTGGACAGAGGAACAGAGCGCCATATCATGGAGACTCTGGAAATCGAGGAGCCGGAGCTGGCGGACGAAATCAGAAAGAAGATGTTTGTGTTCGAAGATATCCTTCTCCTGGACGACAAAGCCATTCAGCGTGTGCTGCGTGACGTGGACAACAGTGACCTGGAGATGGCACTGAAGAGTGCAAACGAGCAGGTACAGAATGCCGTGTTCAACAATCTGTCAAAACGTCTGGCGGTGATGATTAAAGAGGATATGGAGTTTATGGGGCCTGTTCGTATGAAGGATGTGGAAGAGGCTCAGCAGAAGATTGTGAATATTATCAGAAAGCTGGAGGACTCCGGAGAGATTATTATCTCCAGAGGCGGAGGTGACGAAATCGTTGTCTAATAATATTGTAAAGCAGTATTTCGCCGTGGTCCGGTCGGAGGAAAAGCGGATTATTGATACCAATGAACTGGCCCGGCGCCGCATCAGAGAGCGACTTGGGGATACCAATTGCGGAACAGAGGGATTTGTGTCGGGACTGGAAGCGGAGGAGCTGGTAGCCGCTGACGGGGACGAAATCCGGGAGGAGGCCGGTGCGGGAACTGTCATCAAGGCAGGACAGGATGCCGGACAGCTTTTGGAACAGGCCAGAAAGGAGGCGGCCGCCCTCCTGGAAGATGCCAATGCACAGGCCCGGAAAATCACGGAGGAAGCCGAAAAGCTGATGGAGGCCGAGAAGAGCAGGGTTCTGTCGGAAGCCAGGGAAAAGGGCTACAATGACGGTCTGGTAAAGGCCCGGGAAGAGGCGGAGGCCGCGATGCGGGAATGCCGTGAAAAGGAGAGGCAGCTGGAGACTTTCTATCAGCAGCAGATAGAGGAAATGGAACCAAAGCTGGTGGATGCCATAACGGATATTTACCAGCATATTTTTCATGTGGAACTGGGAAGCTACAAGGATGTTCTGCTGAACCTGATTGAGGCGGCACTGAAGGGCTCCGAGGGAGGACGAAACTTCCTCATTCATGTTTCCCGGGAGGATTATCCGTATATCAGTGAGAGAAAGGAACAGGTGCTGTCAGAGGCCGTTTCCTCAAGGTGTGAGGTGGACGTAGTGGAGGACATGACCCTTGAACCCAATCAATGTCTCATAGAGACAGACAGCGGGATGATTGACTGTGGTCTCGGAACCCAGCTGGAGGAGCTGAAACAGAAGCTGAGACTGCTTGCCCGGACAAAGGAGGAATAGAATTTTGCAGACTGCTTCCCTTGATCTGAAAAAATATGATAAGCTGGCAGATGAAGTGTTTTACCGTAAGTTCGGAAGAGTGGTTAATGTGGTGGGACTTACTCTGGAAGCGCTGGGACCGGATGCCAGGCTGGGGGATGTGTGCAGAATTATTCCGGAGAATGGTCTGCCGCCGATGATGGCGGAGGTTGTGGGCTTTAAGGATAAAAAGACCCTGCTGATGCCCTACGATGTGACGGACGGCATCGGTCCGGGCTGTATTGTGGAAAACACCAGGTTTCCCCTGAGAGTTACAGTAAGTGACGAGCTTCTTGGCAAAACGCTGGACGGTTTGGGAAGGCCGCTGGACGGCACGATTCTTACGGAAGGGAAGCCCTATCCGGTGGAAGCGGCACCTCCAGACCCCATGAGCCGTGAAATCATAGACACGGTACTGACGCTGGGAGTGAAGGCGGTGGACGGTATGATTACCGTGGGAAAGGGGCAGAGAATCGGTATCTTTGCGGGCTCCGGCGTGGGAAAATCCACCCTGATGGGTATGTTTGCAAGAAATACAAAGGCGGACATCAATGTCATAGCGCTGATTGGAGAGCGGGGCAGAGAGGTACGCGAATTCATCGAGAGAGACCTTGGGGAGGAAGGTATGAGACGTTCTGTGGTGGTGGTGGCCACCTCGGACAGACCGGCCCTGGAGCGTAATAAGGCGGCAAAGACAGCTACAGCCATTGCGGAATATTTCCGGGATCAGGGAAGGGATGTGCTGCTTATGATGGATTCTCTCACCAGATTTTCCATGGCCCAGAGGGAAATCGGTCTTGCCAGCGGAGAGCCGCCGGTGAGCAGGGGGTATCCTCCCAGCGTCTACGCGGAGATGCCAAAGCTTCTGGAGAGGGCAGGAAGGGCGGCGAAGGGCTCCATCACAGGCTTGTATACGGTGTTGGTCGATGGTGATGACTTTAATGAACCCATTACGGATACTGCCCGCAGTATTCTGGACGGCCATATCATGCTGGACAGAAAGCTGGGACATAAGAATCATTATCCGGCCATTGATATTTTGCAGAGCATTTCCAGGTGTATGAGCCAGATTGCCACAAAAGAGCATAAGCAGCTTGCGGGCAGGCTGAAGACGGTACTGGCAACCTATCATGAGGCGGAGGATTTGATTAATATCGGAGCCTACAAGAAAGGCAGCAATCCGTCCATCGATTATGCCATCAGTAAAATTGATGCGGTTAACGGATTTCTGTGTCAGGATGTGGACGAAAAATTCGATTTTGAGACCAGTGTGCAATTGCTGAGGGAGCTTTTTGAAAACTGAATCACAGATGGATGCAGGAAATGTAAAAAGAGGGATTTATGGCACGATTCCGATACTCGATGCAGAGTATACTCAATATAAAACTAAAGATGGAAACCCAGGCAAAACAGGAGTTTTCGGCTGCCAAGGCGGTGCTGTCCGAGGAGGAAGAGCGACTGCAGGAGCTGCGGGACAGAAAAGCGGCCTATGAGAGGGAATCGGTCAGTCTTCTGGAAGGAATGGAGGAGGAAGACCGGTGCCTGGACCTGCAGGCAATCAAGGACAGCAGAATGGCCATTCTGTCCATGGAACAGCGCATAGAAGGGCAGAAGCTGAAGGTGTCTGCGGCGGAGAAGAAGCTGGAACAGGCGCGAGTAAAGCTTACGGAGGTCATGGTGGAGAGAAAGACCCATGAGACATTGCGGGATAAGGCATTTGAACAGTTCCTTGCGGATGAAAAAAGACAGGAAGGCAAGGAAGTTGACGAGCTTACAAGCTATACCTATGGTCAGCGGACCGGTGAGAGCTAAGTATGGGCCATGAGACAGGGAAGTAATCGGGAGGCAATATGGCAAAGGAAGTAACGAAGGAAGCGGTATCTGCGGATGCCGAAAAAAAGAGGCTGCAAAATGAGAAGAAGCAGCTGAAAAAAGAGCAGAAGCAGCAGAAAAAGGAAGCAAAACGCAGGGCAAAGGAAATTTCCAGACAGGAGGAGGAACTGGGCCTTGACGAAGGCGGGAACGGTCTGGTGACCTTTGGCGCCACACTCTTTATTGTCGTTCTCTGGATTGTTGTGGTGTGTATCATTGTAAAACTGGATATAGGCGGCTTCGGCAGCTCGGTGCTGACTCCCATTCTCAAGGATGTGCCTGTATTAAATAAAATTCTGCCCGGTGTATCTGTCACCGAGACCACGGATCCGGAGAGCTACGGCGGTTATTCCAGCCTTCCGGAGGCGGTGAATTACATTAAGCAGCTGGAGCTTGAACTGGAACAGGTACGCGCCGGTTCCAGCGCAAAGGATGCGGATATTCAGAAGCTGATTGCCGAGAACAAGCGTCTCAGCGAGTTTGAGGAGAGGCAGGTGGAATTCCAGAGAATCAGGACGGAGTTTTACGAGGAAGTAATCTATGCGGAGAACGGTCCGGGGGCGGAGGACTATCGGAAGTGGTATGAGGAAATGAATCCGGAAACCGCAGAGTATCTCTACAAGCAGGTGGTGATTCAGGAGCAGGCCAGTAAGGCGGTGCAGGATTGGGCACAGGCATATGCGGAGATGAAGCCCAAGGAGGCTGCGGCAATTTTTGACACAATGACGGACAATCTTGAACTTGTGGCAAAAATTTTGAAAAGCATGGACGCCGAATCCAGGGGAAATATCCTCGCGCAGATGAATGCGGAAAATGCGGCAAGACTTACGAAAATTATGGCACCTACCCCTTAAGGAATTACCGCTGATTACCGATATAGGAATTGAGGCTTAATTTTTAAGCCTCAAGTACCTTGATAATTTCAGAAAGGAGGTCAGAAATGACTAATACACCTGTAAAAGATGTAGGTTTCGGACAACAAGGACTGATGCCGGTTTCGGGAGTGCAGAATCGCGTATCGGGAGATTTTCAGTCAGTCTGGAACAATCAGAGGTCGGAGAAAAGTACAGACAGTCAAACCTCACAGAATTTTAAGCCGGTGAAGAAAACGTCGTATGATTCAGCGAAGGTAAGGGATGAACACAGGGCTCGGACGCAAAAACGGGAGCCCAGCCGGAACGTGGAAGAGCGTACGGACATCCCTGAGGAGGAGACAGCGGAAGTGCTTGCCTCCTCGGCAGTATTACAGAATCAGCCCACAGAAAATCCGGTGATGGAGGAAATTCCGGCGGAGGCCGTACAGCTTCTGGAGGAAACGGCTACAGAGGCGGTGGCACAGATTGCCGGGGCCTTTGGCATGACGGAGTCGGAAGTAAGGGAAGCCATGTCAGCCCTGGGAATGGACGGGCTGGATGTGCTGGACCCCGGAGATTTCGGAGAGCTTTTGATGGCTGTGGCCGGAGAGAAGGATGCGGCGGCACTGGTGACGGATGAGGAACTTTACGGCAAATACCGGAGCCTGATGGAGCAGCTGGACGGAATGCTGGGCCATGCGGCAGAAGAGCTGGGCACAGCCCCGGAACAGCTTTCCGAGCTCAGTGCCCGTGTACAGGATCTGCAGGCAGATGGAGCCGGTGACAACAGGGCGGAGGCAGATAAGGGCATGAACGGTCTTCTGCAGGACGAAGCACAGCCCACAGTCGAGGAAAACGTCGGGAACAGGGAATTGCCCTCCGCTGGGGAAGCATCCGGATTCCCTGAAAAAGCCGGAGAAGAAATGAATTTCAGGAGCGGAGAACAGGCGGCAAAGAAGGAACATTCCCACAGGGACGATGGAGAGGGAGCCAACCTGTTTGCCCAGGGGCTTCGCGCAGATCAGTCCGCTGACAGAGTACAACAGCCCACCACGGCAGAGAGCAGCTTTAGCCCGGATACACAGAATATCATGCGGCAGATTATGGACTACATGAGAGTCAGCTTAAGAAGCGATATGTCCAGTTTGGAGATGCAGCTGCATCCTGCAAATCTTGGCACGCTTCATGTGCAGGTGGCATCCAAGGACGGTGTTGTGACTGCCAGCTTTATCACCCAGAATGAAGCGGTAAAAGCCGCACTGGAAGGGCAGATGATTCAGTTGAAGGAGCAGTTTGCCGAACAGGGTGTCAGGGTGGAAGCCATCGAGGTGACGGTACAGACACATCAGTTTGAACAGAACCTGGAACAGGGCAGAGGCAACGGCGGACAGGGACAGGAACCTTCCAAAAGAGGCCGGATCAGAAGAATTAACACAATGGAGGAGGCCGGCGGCGAAGAGATGGAGGAAGAGGACCTGCTTGTACGGGACATCATGGAACAAAACGGCAATACGGTGGACTACACCGCTTAAATAAGAGTTTCACTGATTTAGGACAAAAGAAAGAAAAGGAGAACGAATATGGCACTTGTGGCACCGGTAGAGAACGGTAAGGTAGTAGAGACGGAATCCCAGAATTCTCTCAAGAATACTTCAAAGACCAGCGGCAGCAATATGGATAAGGATGCATTCCTTCAGCTTCTTGTAGCCCAGATGAAGTATCAGGACCCGCTGGAGCCTACCTCAAATACAGAATTTATTTCCCAGTACGCACAGTTCTCCCAGGTAGAGCAGATGCAGAATATGGCAGGAAGCATGGACCTTTCCAGAGCCAGTGCGCTGGTGGGACAGGAGGTTTACATCAAGACTACCACTTCTGCGGGAGAGACCAAATATGTACAGGGCAAAGTGGATTATGTGGTATATGAAAACGGAAAGGCTTACCTTTCCATCGATGAGTCCCTTTACTCCCTGGATGATCTGGATTCCGTGGTGGATAAGGAGTATCAGGATGCTTATGATAAGGCTTATGCTCTTACGGTAAGGCTGAATAAGCTCCCTCCAGCAGCGGGACTGGATATGACGGATGCCAAGGAGATTGATGAGCTGCAGAAGATTTACGAGGAAATGAATGAGTACGAGAAATCCTTTGTGACGGAGGAAAATGAAAAGAAACTGAAGGGATATATCGAAAAGATTCAGGAGCTTCGCAGCAAGGCGGAGGAATTCGGAGAGACCTCCGAGACAGAGGAAAACAAGGATGACACAGACGCCTCCGAGACGGAGGAGAGCAAGGATGACACAGAGACCGTCTGAAGCAGTTTGAATGTAAGAAGGAGCTGACAGGATGAATATTCAAAATCAGGGATATCTGTCCATGGAGCAGCTGACAGACCAGTATTTAAGCCGGGCAAGAAAAACGGAAGAAAAGGAGAACATAAGCGGTCTTTCCTTTCAGGATATTCTGAGGCAGAAGGGGATGGAAACCCGGACTGCGGCAACGGCAGGAGAACTGAAATTTTCCAAGCATGCAATGAGCAGATTAAGTGACCGCAACATTTCACTTGACAGTTCCCAGCTGGAACGCTTGAATGACGGGGCGCGCAAGGCAGGGGAGAAGGGAATCAGGGAGTCTCTGGTACTGGTGGATCAGCTGGCATTTATCGTAAATGTGCCAAGTCTGACGGTGGTAACGGCTATGGACAGCACGGCAACAGATGAAAATATTTTTACAAATATCAACGGGGCGGTAATCGCTTAAAACGGAAAGTATTCCGCAGCTTCCCGGTGACCAAAAGGGGAAGCCTGTTTCGTTTAGACAGGAGGAACAAGACTATGATGAGATCACTTTATTCTGGTGTGGCAGGACTGAAGACCCACCAGACCAAGATGGACGTTATCGGTAATAATATCGCAAACGTAAACACAACAGCATTCAAGGCAAGCTCCATCACCTTCAGTGAACTGATGAGCCAGACGACCCAGAGGGCCAGCGGACCCAATGCGGCTACCGGCACCGGCGGTGTCAATGCCAAGCAGATTGGTCTCGGCGTAAAATCCGGTGCCATCAATATCAACATCACCGGACAGGGTTCTACCCAGTCCACCGGAAATCCTTTTGACATCATGATCAACGGAGACAATTTCTTTGTGGTGAACAACGGAAATGAAAATTTCTTCACCAGAGACGGTTCCTTCTATGTGGATGCAGCGGGGAATCTGGCGATGACCAGTACCGGCTACAATGTCATGGGCTGGGGAGTGGATGAGCTGACCGGCAAAATCAAGCAGGATACGGTTGCTGCGCTTCGTATCATGGATGCGGCAAACATGACCTATCCTCCGGAGGCCACCTCCAAGGCATATATGGCAGGTATTCTGGACAGTGATGACCCCGATGTCACCAGCATCAACGGTAAGGCAGTGAACCTGAATTTCTTTGACAACCTTGGCTACAGCTATACCGCAAAGATGCTCTTTAAACAGTCCAGCGATCCTCATACCTACAGCCTTGAGCTGGATAAGATTCTCAATTCCGACGGGGAAGAGGTGGATTTGAGCGGAGTAAGCGGTAAGATCTTCGGAGATACCAGCACACAGACAAAGGCCGGAAAGGTCAGCTTTGACGCCGGCAATTATGAATGGCGAACAGGAATCCTGTACAGAAAGGGCAGCGGTGAGGCAGTAGCTGAGCCGGAGAAGCTTTTTGCAGCAGGAAGCACAACGGACAAGCCGGTGCTTGTGGACGGGGATACAGAGTTTGACTTTGGCAGCGGCAGGATACTGACTGCCCAGCAACAGCTGGATGAGATTGCAAAGGCTTACGGTTATGAGGGCTCCACACAGGAATTCCTGAATCTGATTTATTCGGCGCCCAATGACAGGAATGATGCGTCAGCAGGTACAACAGACCTTTCTGTGACTCAGCTTTTGTTTAACATGAAAGGAGATCCTACAGGTGTGAAGGACGGCGCAGATGCTTCGCTGCCAACCTTTGACGGTGTCCCTGCGGATGAGGCAAGCTTTGATGTTTCGGGCCGCTATTTCGAGGGTGTCACTATTACCTTTGACAAGAATACCGGTTATTTCTCCGGTATCAACGGCGCAGCTACCAACACCACTGCAACCTTGAATCTGGCAGAGACGCTGGGGGGCAATTTCTCCAATATTGAGATTGATTTTTCAACCATCACAAATTTCGGAAACAAGGGTACCTCCACCGTGGGTGCGACCAGCGGAGACCGGGACGGTCTGGGCACCGGACGCCGCAATGGTTCCATGATCGGTGTGTCCGTTCAGCAGAACGGTATGATTTATGCCAGCTATGACAGCGGTATGACCAAGCTTCTGGGACAGATTGCAACCGCTGCCTTTGCCAATGCATCCGGTCTTGAAAAGCAGGGTGACAACCTGTATTCCGCAACCCTGAACTCCGGCGAATTCGACGGCACAGGCGTGGATGTGACGGCAAATGGAGGCTATATGTCCACCGGACAGCTGGAGATGAGTAATGTGGATCTGTCCTCGGAGTTTACGGAGATGATTACCACACAGCGTGGTTTCCAGGCAAACAGCCGTATTATTACCGTTTCCGATACTCTGTTGGAAGAATTAACCAACCTGAAGCGCTAAATTTGATTTTACCAATTGGTCATAATATGTTATAATATGGGGGTGGAGTATTCCATCCCCATAAGTTGATTTACGACAGTTTACGTGTTTTTGCAAGCGGTGCGCGGATGGAGCATGAAGCAAAGCGGAATACCAATGGCACCGCAGAAGAAACCAAAGTTTTCAGGAGGTGTACCCGGTATGATAGAGGTGACGAAATTAAACGGTGTAAAAGTCCTTGTAAACCCTCATTTGTTTGAAACAGTGGAGGAGACTCCCGATACGGTGATTACACTTACCACGGGCAAAAAAATAATTGTAAAAGAAAGTAGACAAGAGGTAAAAAATTTAGTAATATTGTATAGAAAGGGTATTTTTGCGGAGTAAATCATAAAAAGCAGAATGTCAGGTGATTTTCGTGGATATAGGATCGTTGGCAGGATTACTGTTATGTATTGCAATGTTTGTGTACGGCGTCATAAGCAGTGCAACACTCGCCGGTGTTTATGAATATTGGAATTTCCCTTCCGCCATCATAACCTTCGGCGGTGCTTTCGCGGCAACTTTGATGTCCCACAGCCTGCAGGATTACATAAACGGTTTAAAGAGTTTTACGCTGATTTTTAAAGCACCGAATCTGGATACATCGGGAATGATTAAGAAGATTATTGATCTTTCAAATGTTGCCCGCAAAGAAGGATTGCTGTCTTTGGAGGAGGCAGCTTCCGATATGGAAGAGCCTTTTTTGAAGAAAGGAATTCTTTTAATCGTGGACGGAACTGATCCGGATCTGGTCCGTGCCATCATGGAGACGGAGCTGGTCAGTATTGAAGGAAGGCATAAGGTTTGTATCGGCTTCTGGGACACTCTGGGTGCCATGGGACCTGCCTGGGGTATGATTGGTACCCTGGTAGGACTTGTAGACATGTTGTATCACATGGACGATCCCTCCACACTGGGACCCGCCATGGCGGTGGCGCTGATTACCACCCTGTACGGTTCCCTGCTTGCAAATATGATATGTACGCCTGTTTCCAATAAACTGAAATCTGACAACGCAGCAGAGATGATGCTGAAAGAGGTTATGATTGAGGGACTCTTATCCATTCAGGCAGGAGAGAATCCCAGAGTAATTGAGGAAAAGCTGAAATCATTCCTGGCCCCTAAGGACAGGGAGACCTCCGATGAAGGAGCAGGAGGTGAAGAGTAGTGGCAAAGCGCAAGGAAGATACGCCGCCGGCAGGTTCCCCGGCCTGGATGGCGACCTTCAGTGATTTGATGAATTTATTGCTCTGTTTCTTTGTTATGCTGTTTTCCATGTCCACAATCCAGGAGGACAAGCTGGCTGCCTTTGTGGCGGCCATGAACAGTACCTTCAGTATCTTTGACGGTGGTGCCACGGCCATTGGCGACGGACTTCTGATTAGCAACGGTGTAAGTCAGCTGAATGAATTGGACAAGTATATCAACAGCACGGGAAAGCCTGCGGACAGTACCACAGACGGCGAGAATATGGAACAGTTTGACCTATCGAAAGTTCCCCAGGAGGTACTGGAGCAGATTCTGGAGGACGAGCAGCTTCAGAACAATGAACTGCTGTCGGAGGGCATTGAGGAAGCCCTGGCGGAGAACCGGATTGGGGATGACATTGATGTGAGTTTTACTGCCCAGTACATACAATTGTCCATGAGCGGAGCCCTGCTTTTTGACTCCGGAAGCGCAGAACTGAAGGAGGAATCCAAGGAAATCCTTTTGAAGGTGGGAGCGATTCTGGAGAGGTATGACAGTGGTATGATTGAGATAGAGGGGCATACGGATAATGTGCCGATTTACAGCGCCCAGTTCGCAGACAATGAAGAGCTCAGCAGCGCCAGAGCATTGACGGTATTTTATTTTCTGAAGGATAATACTCTGCTGGACCCCGTGAATATGAAGCATGCCGGAATGGGAGAACGTGTTCCGGTGGCAGACAACGGCACTGCAGAGGGAAGAAGCCTCAACAGAAGAGTTGAAATTAAAATCTATAATCCCTCCCAAGGGTGAGAAAGGATAGAGAAAACGGAATTTGTCTTATGAAGAAAAATTTACTTAGTGTACTGATTCTGGTTCTTCTGATTGTAAATATTGCACTGACCACTGTTATGATGATTAGTGTGACCGGGACCAACAGGAAGACTGCGGAGCTGGTTACCACCATAGCAACCGTTCTGAATCTGGAACTTTATAAGCCGGATGGAGAAGCGGAAGCTGAGGTGCCGCTTTCAGCCACAGAAGCCTATGACATGGCTGAAATAATGATTCCCCTTGCGACGTCCTCGGTTACGAATCCTGACGGAACAGTTACAAATTCAAAACAGGCTTACATAATGTTTTCGCTTTCCCTGCTTCAGAATATCGAGCATAAGGATTACAAAAAAATGGGCGGCGCCACAAATCTGGACGCAAAGAAAAGCCTTATTCTGGATGCTGTGACCAGGGTGGTGGGCAGCCATACACTGGAAGAGTGCCAGTCCCAGGAGGGACTTGAGCGCATAAGAGCAGAGATTTTAAAAGAAGTTAAGCAGCTTTTTGGCTCTGATTTTATATACAAAATTGGACTCAGCGGCATCAAATTCAGTTCATAGTGAGCCGGCTTAAGGACATCGACAGGAGGTGAGCCTGCGTGGGCGAGGTATTGTCCCAAAACGAAATAGATAATCTGCTGGCCGCACTTTCTACAGGCGAACTTGATGTTGAACGGATGCAGGAGGATGGTGAGAGACAGGTAAAGAATTATGATTTCAGCCGTCCCACAAAGTTCTCCAAGGAGCATCTTAGAACACTTGAGATTATCTTTGAACATTACGGCCGTCTGATATCAACGAACCTGCCGGTTTACCTGCGCAAAAGTGTTCAGGTGTCGGTGGCAAGTTCGGAAACGGTTACATTCAGTGAGTTTACCAATGCCCTTTCTAATCCGGTAATCCTGGGAATTGTGAATTTTACACCGCTGAACGGTCAGATTATTATTGATTTGGCCACCAATCTGGCTTATGCCATGTTGGACAGGATGCTTGGCGGAAGCGGTGCCCCCCTGGAGAAGAACAGGGAGTTTTCGGAGATTGAGCAGTCAATTATACAGAAGATACTGATTATGTTTACCCAGCTGATGAGAGAGCCCTGGAGAAATGTAATAGATATCAGCCCGGTGCTGAGCCGGCTGGAGACCAATCCTCAGTTTGCCCAGGTGATTGCGCCCAATGACATGATTGCAATTGTCACACTGAATATGAAGATTGGGGATGTAGAGGGTTTTATGAATGTTTGTCTTCCTTTTATCACTCTGGAAGATGTAATGGATAAGCTGAATACGAAGTACTGGTTTTCCACTATGCAGGAGAACCGTGACGTTAATTATCAGGATTATATTGAGACAATGATTCGTAAGGTGAGCATACCTATCAGAGCCGTGCTCGGTAAGAGTACTATTACGGTCAATGATTTTATGGGACTGCAGGTAGGCGACTGCATCCGTCTTGACACCAGGGTGGATGAGGATATGACTGTGTATGTGGGAAATATCAAGAAATTTACCGCACTGCCCGGCGCTGAAAAAGACTCTTATGCCGTCAAAATTACGTCGGTATTGAGAGAGGAGGAGTAAGATATGGATGGAGGAATGTTGTCGCAGGACGAAATAAATGCATTATTAAGCGGCATGGATCTGTCCGACGGAGGGGGATCCGAGAGCACAGACAGTGCAGAAGATGCAGGAAATGCCGCTGTCGCAAGTTCTACGGCAGGAATGAAGGCGATAGATGTAACTCTCACGGATGTGGAGAAGGATGCCATCGGAGAGGTCGCGAATATCAGTATGGGTTCTTCTGCAACCACATTGTATTCGCTTGTTAACAGAAAAGTAAATATCACTACTCCCAGAGTGGAAATTGCAACCTGGGAAAGCCTTCTGGATGAATATGAAAAGCCCTGCGTATTCATACAGATTAAGTATACCATGGGCCTTGACGGCACCAATATTCTGGTCCTGAAGGAACAGGATGTAAAGGTGATTACTGACCTGATGATGGGCGGTGACGGAACCAACACTGAGGGTGAGCTGGGAGAGTTGCACTTAAGTGCAATCTCTGAGGCGATGAACCAGATGATGGGCTCTGCCGCGACATCCCTTTCTACGATGTTGAAGCTGACCATAGACATCAGTCCGCCGGATTCCTCTCTGTTGGATTTGGCAGAGATAAACAGCGGAGGTGAGATTGCATCTTTTCTGGCAGGAGCTTTTGTAAAGATTTCTTTCCGAATGCAGATAGATAACCTGGTAGACAGCACGATTATGCAGTTGTATCCGGTGGAATTTGCAAAGAAAATAGTAGATACCTTCATCAATACCCAGATGGGAGAAAGCCCTGAGCCCGAGCAGCCGGCAGGGATTCCCCAGGCAGGCGGACAGTCCGACAGACAATATGATATGGGAGGTCAGTCAGATACAAACTCCCAGATGATGGGAACGAGTCCCCAGATGGGAATGAATCCTCAGATGGGAATGAATCCTCAGATGGGAATGAATCCTCAGATGGGAATGAATCCTCAGATGGGAATGAATCCCC
>JBJENR010000026.1:8621-54211 GCA_051880315.1 Acetatifactor sp. | reverse complement strand
CCCAGATGGGAATGAATCCTCAGATGGGAATGAATCCTCAGATGGGAATGAATCCCCAGATGGGAATGAATCCCCAGATGGGAATGAATCCCCAGATGGGAATGAATCCTCAGATGGGAATGAATCCTCAGATGGGAATGAATCCCCAGATGGGAATGAGTCCTCAGATGGGAATGAATCCCCAATTGATGGGGATGATGCCTCAAATGGATATGAACGGCATGGGGATGACGCCTCAGAACAGTATGCAGAATGTCAATATTCAGCCGGCTCAGTTCCAGAATTTTTCCGCAGACGGGCAGGCTGTCCAGGGTCAGGAAAATATCGGCCTGATTATGGATGTGCCGCTGGAGGTTACGGTGGAACTTGGGCGTACTTCCAAGTCAATATCGGAAATCCTTAATTTTGCTCCGGGTACAATTATCGAACTTGACAGAATTGCCGGAGAACCTATAGATGTACTGGTAAACGGTAAGTATGTTGCCAAAGGAGAAGTTGTAGTAATAGAAGAAAGCTTTAGCGTAAGAATCACGGAAATCATTAAATAGGAGGAAAGATAAATGGCAAAGAATATTCTGGTATGTGATGATGCAGCTTTTATGAGGATGATGATCAAGGATATCCTTAGCAAAAACGGGTACAATGTTGCAGGAGAGGCTGAGAATGGATTAGTTGCAATCGAAAAGTACAAGGAGGTTAGTCCCGATCTGGTACTTATGGATATTACCATGCCGGAAATGGACGGCATACAGGCATTGAAAGAGATTAAGAAGGTGGATGCCGGCGCCAAGGTTATTATGTGTTCCGCAATGGGACAGCAGGCCATGGTTATCGAATCAATCCAGGCCGGTGCCAAGGACTTTATTGTTAAGCCTTTTCAGGCGGATCGCGTGATTGAGGCTGTGAAGAAGGTAGTAGGCTGATGAATGTCCTTCTGACACAGAAAGCTGACAGTTATGCACAGTTTATTACTGTGCTCGTGGTGTTTGTGCTGGTTCTGGGAATTACGGCGCTGACGACAAGGTGGATTGCCAATTATCAGAAACAGCAGAGCGCCAATGTGAATATTCAGGTTGTGGAGACGACGAGGATTTCCGGAAACAAATATATTCAGATTGTGCGCATTGGGGAAAGCTATAAGGCCATAGCGGTCTGCAAGGACACAGTGACCTTGCTGGGGGATATCCCCGCAGAGCAGCTGAGGGAGGGAAATAGTTATCAGGGGTTTGGCTTCAGAGATTTTTTGGACAAGGCACTGAAAAAGAATGATGCTGAAACTCAGAACACAAAGGAAAGTCACTCAGATGATGAAGTTTAGGCCGAAATTTAATCAAATATTGACGATAATATGCCTGCTGGTTACGGTGGGCATATTGTGTATACAAAATTCCATAACTGCTCATGCCGCAGAACAGCATCTGACAGGTGACACAGACATTTCGACTACACAGAATCCGCCGGGTACTGCAGAAGAACCGGAGGATTTGGTGAACTTCAACACGGGCAATGTCTTTGCCATCACCTACAATGAAGGGAATGGTCAGGTGAATGGTGCACTCAGAATCTTGATTACGCTGACGCTGATTGCTCTTGCACCCACCATTATCATCATGATGACATCCTTTACAAGGATTATCATTGTTCTGCATTTTACCAGGGCCGCCCTGAATACCCAGACGGCACCTCCCAATCAGGTCTTACTGGGGCTTGCGCTTATCTTGACTTTTTTTATCATGGAACCCACGATAGAACAGATCAACACAGAGGCAATAAAACCCTTTGAGGCAGGAGAACTTACCCAGGAGGAAGCGCTGAAAGCCGGGGTGGAACCGTTAAGGGAATTTATGTATCCCCAGACCCAGGTAAAGGATGTCCAACTGTTTATGGATATTGCCGGGAAGGAGTGGGACGGAAGAAATGAATCGATTCCGTTTTCGGTGCTCCTGCCCAGCTTTATGATTAGTGAGTTGAGAATTGCCTTCTGGATAGGGTTTATGATATATATTCCCTTTATAGTACTCGATATGGTTGTGGCATCCACGCTCATGAGTATGGGTATGATGATGCTGCCGCCCACTACGATTTCCATGCCCTTTAAGATTTTGCTGTTTGTGCTTGCCGACGGCTGGAATCTGGTGATTGGTCAGCTTGTGAAGACGTTTTTTGTCAGGTGAGGAGGTTGGTTAGATGACGGTAGAGGCTGTTGCGGAAATGACAAGAAATGCACTGTATCTGATAATAAAGGTATCCCTTCCCGTGCTTCTGGTATCGCTGGTTATCGGTTTGGCCATCAGTATATTTCAGACGGTAACATCGATACAGGAGCAGACACTTACCTTTGTGCCGAAGATTGTCTGTGTATTTCTGGCACTGATTCTTTTCGGTCAGTGGATGATGAACAGTATGGTAAATTTTATGGTTGAGCTTTGGTCCTCGTTCAGTATTTATGTACATAGGTAGATGGGAATGGAAACAGTATGATAAATTTATCTTTTTCCATTTATGATTTGGAATATTTCCTTTTGATTTTTACAAGGGTGTCCTGCTTTGTCTTTATTGCACCTTTTTTCAGCATGAACAATGCACCGGCACGTATCCGAATCGGTATCAGCTTTTTTACGGCCATGCTTCTTTATCAGGCACTGGCTCCTGCGGATGTGATAGTTTACAGTACGGTTATGGAATATGCCCTCATTGTCATGAAGGAGGCGGTAACAGGTCTTCTGATTGGCTTTGCGGCAACAATGTGTACCTCCATTGTCAATTTCGCTGGCTCTATCGCAGATATGGAGACAGGCTTGTCCATGGTTACCCTGATGGATCCTACCAGCCGTGAGAACAGCAGTATCACAGGTGTGTTTTTTCAGTATGTATTGATGCTGATGATGATTACCACCGGTATGTACAGATATCTGTTCGGGGCACTGGCAGATACCTTTACCCTGATTCCGGTGAACGGAGCGGTGTTTCATTCCGACCGGCTGCTGAACTCCATGCTGCAGTTTTTGAGCGAGTATATTATTATCGGCTTTCGGATTGTGCTGCCGGTGTTTTGTACCATACTGATTCTCAATGCCGTGCTGGGAATTCTGGCCAAGGTGGCGCCCCAGATGAACATGTTTTCGGTGGGTATCCAGCTTAAGATATTAACAGGACTGGGAGTTCTTTTCTTTACGGCAGGTCTGCTGCCGGGTACGGCGGATTTTATTTTTGAGAAGATGAAAGAGATGATAGTTGCCTTTGTGGGAGCAATGCAATGATTCGATATGATCTGCAATTCTTTGCCAAAGAGGGTATGGGCGGTGAGAAAACCGAGCCCGCTACCACAAAAAAGTTAGAAGATGCCCGCAAAGAGGGGCAGGTGGCAAAAAGCCGTGAGATTGCCAACGGGATGGGTTTACTCGCGCTGTTTCTCATATTGAAATTCTGGGTCGGTCACATGGGAGGACAGCTGATGGGGGTATTCCAGGTTGTGTATAACCGGATTCCGGACGTGACCACCTACTGGAACGGTTATATGCCGGAGGCCAGCGTAAAGTCACTGTTTGTATTGATGCTGAAGGAAACCCTGCTGATTCTGGCTCCGATTCTGCTCATCGGATTTCTGGTGGCTTTCCTCTGTGATCTGATACAGGTAAAATGGAAGCCTACAGCCAAGCCGTTACAGCCGAAGTTCAGTAAGCTGAATCCCATCAGCGGCTTCAAGAAGATTTTTTCTGTGAATTCCCTGGTGGAGCTGGTGAAGGCCATTATTAAAGTAGGACTGATTCTTTATGTGTGTTACTCTTACCTGAAGGGCAGATGGATATTGCTGCTAAACCTGTATGATATGTCTCTGATGCAGGCTATCAGCCTAGCGGCAGAGACAGTGACGGATTTGGGAATTCGTATTTCGGCATTGTATATGATTGTGGCGTTTGCGGATTTTGCATATCAGAAAATCAAATTTAGCAATGATATGAAGATGACCAAGCAGGAGGTCAAGGAAGAGTTCAAACAAATGGAAGGAGACCCGCAGATTAAGGGCCAGATCAGGGCGAAGATGAGGGAAGCCTCCAGACGGCGTATGATGCAGGATCTGCCCCAGGCGGATGTGGTTATTACCAACCCTACGCACTACGCCGTGGCAATCAGGTACGACCCTGAGATAGCCGATGCTCCCATGGTAATTGCAAAAGGTGAGGATTATATGGCTGCCAAAATTAAGGAGGCTGCCAGAGAAAATCACATTGAGATTGTGGAAAATAAGCCTCTTGCCCGTATGCTGTACGCAAATGTAGACATCGGGCAGACAGTGCCGCCGGAGCTCTATCAGGCGGTGGCGGAGGTGCTTGCCTTTGTCTATCATTTACAGGGTAAGATATAGGGCAGTCGTATGCTAAATAGAAAAGTGTAGAGAAAAAGCTGATGTTCAGGGAAAGGAGGAAGAGATATGAACCCGAAAATGGCAAAGACAGATACCATCATAGCTGTCTATATTCTGGTAGCGTTTATCATGCTGATTGTACCTCTTCCTGCTGCGGTGCTGGATGTCTGTATGGCATTTAACATTGCAATCAGCTTTACCATTCTTTTTACCTGTATGTTTTCCAAGGAAGTACTGGATTTATCATATTTCCCGACGATTCTGCTCTTCACCACAATATTCAGGATAGCCATGAACGTGTCGTCCACAAGGTTGATTCTGTCTACCGGAGATTCCGGTAATGTGGTCAAGACCTTCGGGGAATTCGTGGGCGGCGGCGATCTGATTATCGGAGCTATCGTGTTCATCATACTGATATTGATTCAGTTTCTGGTAATCAACAAGGGTTCTGAACGTGTGGCTGAGGTGACCGCCAGATTCACACTGGATGCCATGCCCGGAAAGCAGATGGCCATTGATGCAGATTTAAACACAGGCGCCATCGATGACAAGGAAGCAAAGGCAAGACGGGACAAGATTCAGCAGGAATCCAGCTTCTTCGGTTCCATGGACGGTGCTGTGAAATACGTAAAGGGAGATGCGATTGCCGGTCTTTTACTGACGGTAATCAACCTGGTGGGCGGTATTGCCATGGGCATGCTCCGTAGAGGAACGGATATCGGAAAGGCTCTGAACGATTATGGTATTCTCACCATTGGTGACGGTCTGGTGAGCCAGATTCCTTCCCTGCTCATTTCTCTTTCCACAGGTATTCTGGTTACAAAGGGAAGCAAGGAGGCAGATTTCGGACCGGCGATTATAAGGCAGCTGTTCGGCGTCCCGAAGGTCATGTATCTGGTTGGGGCGACTTTGTCGTTTCTTGGTGTTGTCACGGCATTGAACACGATTCTTTTTGTTGGCCTGGGAATGCTTTTTGTGGTGGGAGGCAGACTGATAGCGGGAAATCTTGAGACCGCGGGGATTGAGCAGGAGGCTGATGCCGAGGAGGCGGCAGCCGAGGAAATCCGTCAGCCCGAAAATGTCAACAGCCTGCTGCAGGTTGACCCCATAGAGCTGGAGTTTGGTTACGGCATTATTCCCCTGGCGGATGTGAACCAGGGCGGGGATTTGCTGGACCGCGTGGTGATGATCAGAAGACAGATTGCTCTGGAGCTTGGTACGGTAGTGCCAATTATCCGACTGAGAGATAATATCCAGTTGAATCCCAACCAGTATATTATCAAAATCAAAGGCATCCAGGTCAGCGAAGGTGAAATCCTCTTTGACCATTATATGGCCATGAATCCCGGGTATGTGGAGGAGGAAATCACCGGCATTCCCACCTTTGAACCCTCCTTTCATCTGCCGGCCATCTGGATTACGGAGAGTCAGAGAGAAAGGGCAGAGAGTCTGGGATATACGGTGGTTGATCCGCCTTCCATTATCGCAACACATCTGACAGAGATTATCAGACAGTATATTTCCGAGCTTTTAACGAGACAGGACGTACAGAATCTGGTCAACAATTTAAAGGATACCAATCCTTCCCTGGTGGACGAGCTTGTGCCAAAGCTTCTGGGTATCGGAGAGATTCAGAAGGTTCTGCAGAATCTCTTGAAGGAAGGTATCTCTATCAGGGATTTGCTGACGATTATGGAGACACTGGCAGATTATGCACCTACCACAAGAGATGTGGATATTCTGACGGAATATGTGAGACAGAGCTTAAAGCGTGCCATATCAACAAAGTATTTTCCTGCCCATGAGACAACCAGCGTGGTAACCCTGGATCCCAAGATTGAACAGGAGATTATGGGCAACGTGAAACAGACGGAAAACGGGGCTTTTTTGAATATGGATCCGGCAAGGTCCAGAGCGATTATGGAATCCCTGAAAAAGGAGATTCAGAAGCTGGAAAATCTTGGAAAGACTCCCATCATTATCACCTCGCCTATCGTGCGTGTCTACTTTAAGCGATTGACAGAGGATTATTTCAAGGACCTTGTAGTAGTGTCTTATAACGAAGTGGAAACTAATGTAGAATTACAGTCTGTAGGGATGGTGACGGCATAATGGTGATTAAGAAGTTTACCGGTAAAACAGAAAATGAGGCAGTGGAGACTGCCCAGAAGGAGCTTGGCAGCGGCATTGTCATTATGAATGTCCGAAATATTAAGAAGAAGGGCTTTTTCGGATTGCTGGGCGCGAAACAGACTGAGGTGACGGTTGCACTTGAAGAAGAGGGGGATGCCTTAAAAACGGTGCGCAGAGAGCCGGTGGCAGCGGTGAACTCCGAGACAGAGAAGCTGAAGAGGAATGTGAAGGAGACACAAAACGCTGTAAATGTAATGAGCGAGAGCTCCCAGAACATAGAAAAGAAGCTGGACAGTCTGCAGACCCTGCTTGTGGACCGCTTAAAGCAGCAGGACGAGAGGAAGGAACAGGGCCCCAAGGAGGAACAGCCCGGGGAGGAAGAGCCCGGCAGGGAAAAGGAGACCTCCGAAGAGGCTGCGGGAGAGCAGGAGAAGTTTATCCGTCTGCTCTATAATACCATGCTTGAGAATGAAGTGGATGAAAAATATGCCAATCAGATTATTGACGATGTGGAAAAAATAAAAAAATCTAATCTGCCCTTTGATTATATTCTGGCCAATGTGTATCAGAAAATGGTATTAAAGTTCGGCAGGGCGGAAAAGATTATGCCTGCGGAAAAGGGCCCCAGGATATTGTTTTTTATCGGTCCTACCGGGGTGGGTAAAACCACCACAATCGCCAAGATTGCAAGCCACTATTGTGTGGAGGAAAAGAAAAGGATTGCCCTGCTCACATCGGACACCTACCGGATAGCAGCGGCGGAACAGCTCAGAACCTATGCAAATATTCTGGAGGTGCCCTTCAGAGTGATATATTCTGTGGAGGAGTTAAAGACGGCAATCACCGATTTTGCCGATTACGACTATATTTTTGTGGACACTACAGGTCATTCTCACCGCAACGAGGAGCTGATGGACAAGATGAAGGAGCTTATGGATGCGGTAAAACAGTCCGGAGAGTGCCAGACCTTTCTGGTGTTGTCGGCAACCACAAAGTACAGGGATCTTATGAAGATAGCCTCCAACTACCGGGAAATCACGGAATACCAGTTGATTTTTACCAAGCTGGACGAGACATCCACTCTGGGAAATCTGCTGAATCTCAGACTCTATACGAATGCACCCATTGCCTTTGTGACCTGCGGGCAGAATGTGCCGGATGATATTGAGCTTTTCAATCCGCAGAAGACAGTGAAGCAGTTATTGAAGAAGAATTAGGAGGTTATTCATGGATCAGGCGAATCAGTTAAGAATCATAAAAGCCAGTCAGCAGACAAGACCCATGGCCCGGGTAATCACTGTCACCAGCGGTAAGGGCGGTGTGGGAAAATCCAATACCTCCATTAATCTGGCAATCCAGTTCCGTAAGATGGGGAAAAAAGTGATTATCCTGGATGCCGACTTTGGGCTTGCCAATATCGAGATTATGTTTGGTGCGGTTCCTAAGCATAACCTTTGTGACTTGATTTATCAGGGCAAGAATATCAAGGATATTATTACATGGGGGCCGATGGAGGTAGGCTTTATCTCCGGCGGAAGCGGTATCGCCGGCATGTCCAATCTGAACAGGGATTATCTGATGTACATTATTCAAAATCTTGCACAGCTTGATGCAATTACGGATGTTGTCATAGTGGACACGGGAGCAGGCATATCTGACGCAGTGCTTGAGTTTCTGGTGGCCAGCGGTGAGATTCTTCTGGTTACCACACCGGAGCCTACCTCCATTACGGATTCTTATTCGCTGTTAAAGGCTTTGTACAGACATCCCCGGTTTCATGAGGAGGCCACAAAGGTCAAGATGATAGCGAACAGAGTGCAGAAGGAATCGGAGGGTCAGATTCTTTATAACAAGCTGAATGCAGTGGTGACAAGGTACCTGAAGATTCCCATGACTTATCTTGGATGTGTGCCGGAGGATCCCCAGCTTTCCAGGGCAGTGATGCAGCAGATGCCGGTTTCCATCCAGAATCCCGGTGCGAAGTCCACGGTGGCCTATGAAAAGATTGCCGGAAAGCTGCTTGGCAGGGAGGAAGAGGAGCGACAGCCCAGACGCGGCATGGCAGCTTTTTTCTCACATATTGTATTTAACAAAAAGTAATAAATCAGGAAACGGTGAACACAATGCTATCGAAATTTATAAAGGCCGGAGATAAAATAGACCTGCAGACCATAGACAATATTGAAGGAGAAGGTAACGAAAACAGCAATAAGGTATATGTCAGCAGTGTATGCGAGATTGTGTCGGAGGATACGTTGGAAATCATGATGCCCATGGAGAAGGGCAAGCTGATTCTGCTTCCCGTGGACAGTAAATATAATCTGATTTTTTACGGGGAGAACGGTCTTTACGAGTGTCCTGCAAGAATTATCGACCGTTACAAAAGCAACAATGTATATATTCTGGTAATGGAATTGATCAGCAGTCTGCGCAAATATCAGCGCCGGGAGTTTTACCGATTCAGCTGTGCCCTTGAGATGTGTTCCAGAAGCCTTCGGGAAGAGGAACTACAGTCTCTGGAAACCCTGAAACCGGAGAAGCTGGTCCAGGATGAACCGCTGAAGCGCAGTATTATTGTGGATATCAGCGGGGGCGGTCTGAGGTTTCTCTCGACACAGAAATATGAACCGGACACCATGCTTTACATATGTTATCATTTACTGACAGGCAACGTGAGCAAAAAATATGAACTTTTTGGAAAGGTTTTGAGTATTAAAAAACTGGAAAATCGTGCCGGTGTGTGGGAGCATCGTGTTCAGTATTATAATCTGGACGAAAAGATAAGGGAAGAAATCATAAAATACATTTTTGAAGAAGAACGAAAGAGCAGAAGAAAAGAGAGGTTTCTGTAATGCCTAAAAAAATTCTGATTGTTGATGACTCTGCACTTATGAGAAGAGTGCTTTGTGATATAATTAATGAAGACCAGAGATTTCAGGTTGTTGCTGTGGCATCGAATGGGCTGGAAGCATTGGAATTGCTGAAAGAAAATCAGTATGATGCAGTGGTTCTGGATGTGAACATGCCGAAGATGAACGGAATACAGGTTCTTCAGGAATTAAAGAAAAACAGAATACCTGCAAAGGTCATGATGGCCAGCACGGATACTCTGGAAGGGGCACAGGTTACCCTGGATGCCCTGGAGCTGGGGGCTCTTGATTTCATTCAAAAGCCGGGCAGCGCTTTCGGCTGTAAGGTCGATGATTTCAAAGGGGAATTTCTGAACACTCTGTATGCTGTGGCGAACGGCAATGCTCCTGTGTTTGAACAAGAGGAGAAAAAACACCAGAATATCAGAACTACGGCTGTGATTACAGAGGCCATAAAGAAGTCTGCGGCGAGAGTGCCCGGAAATAAAATTGTGGCGATTGCCAGCTCTACAGGCGGTCCTAAGGCCTTGCAGTCCGTGATACCCAGACTCCCGGCAGACCTGGACGCCCCCATACTTATTGTACAGCATATGCCCAAGGGGTTTACGGCATCTCTTGCGGAAAGGCTCAATGAACTGAGTGCAATTGGTGTCAAAGAGGCCAGGGAGGGGGAAGAATTACACAAGGGTATGGTCTATGTGGCCATGGGCGGAATGCATATGAATGTGAAAAGTATGGGCGGAAGATGTACCATCCATTACTCGGACGAGCCCAGCAGGGAAGGGGTGAAGCCCAGTGCCAATTATATGTACGAATCTTTGGCAGGAAGCTGCTATGACAAAGTCATATGTGTGGTTATGACGGGAATGGGTGCTGACGGCACGGAGGGAATCAAAAACCTCAAAGCCGGCAAGCATGTTCATGTTATTTCACAGAGTGAGGAGAGCTGCACGGTGTACGGTATGCCCAAGGCAATTGTGAATTCGGGACTGGCGGACCAGGTGGTGCCTCTGGAGCAGATAGCACAGGAAATTATTATGAATGTAGGAATCAATGGATAGACAATAAGAAAGGAATGGGGAAACGGCATGGATGTAAGTCAATATCTAGAGATTTTCCTTGATGAAACCAAGGAACATTTACAGAACCTGAACACACGGATACTTGAACTGGAGGCTGATCCGGAAGGAACAGACACAATTAATGAGATTTTCCGTGCGGCACATTCCCTCAAGGGAATGGCCGGTACCATGGGTTACAAGAGAATGCAGAATCTGACCCATGACATGGAAAATGTATTTTCCGAGGTGCGCAACGGCACAATCAAGGTACAGCCGGAAATGATAGATGTCCTTTTTCAGTGTCTGGACGCATTGGAGGGGTATACGGAGAATATCCAGAATTCTGCAGATGAGGGCACCAATGACAATGAAGGGCTGATCAAGGCACTCAATGATATCCTGAACAGCAAAGAAGGCGGAACTGCTGGTTCTGCTGCAGGTGCGGCTGCAGGCGGTGGAGCGACGGATAAGGCTGCCGCCGGGATCACGGAGGCAGCGGCAGGTGAGGCTACTGTAAAGTGGGACAGCATTCCTTTGGACGACTCCCAGGTGAAGGTCATCAGGGCTGCAAAAAAACAGGGAAAGAATGTCTATGGCATCAATGTACTGATTCAGGAGAATTGTATACTGAAGGCAGCCAGGGCATTCCTTGTGTTTAAGGCTGTGGAAGAATATGCGGAAATTATAGTCTCCGAGCCCAGCGCACAGGATGTGGAAGACGAGAAGTTTGATAGAGATTTTACGCTCATTGTGATTTCGGACGCAAGTCTTGAGACTGTGCTCAAGGCTGCGGAAAATGTTTCCGAGATAGAAAAGGTAGTAGGGGCCCCCATTGTACTGGAGAATAACATCCACTACAAGGATATGGGGGAGGCGGAAGCCGAGGAACCCAAGGAAGAAATACAGGGCGCCCCTGCAGCTGAGAACTCTTCGGCATTGAAGCCGGCTGCATCGCCTTCCAAGCCGGAGGCAAAGAAGCAGACGCCGGCAAAGCCTGTTGTCAACAGAACCGTTCGTGTGGATATTGAAAAGCTTGATTCCCTGATGAACCTTGTCAGCGAGCTGATTATTGCAAAGAATTCCCTGGTGTCCGTGTCAAGCCAGGAACAGCAGACCAATACCAGCAGTGCATTTAACGAGCAGATTGAGTACATAGAACAGGTTACCACGAATCTTCATGAGTCTGTTATGAAGGTGAGAATGGTGCCTATTGAGAGTGTGGTAAATAAGTTCCCCAGAATGATTCGAGACCTTTCCAAGAAACTGGACAAGAAGATGGAACTGTATATGACCGGTGAGGAGACAGAGCTTGACAGAACTGTGGTGGATGAAATAGGCGACCCTCTGATGCATCTGTTGAGAAATGCTGCCGATCATGGTCTGGAGTCAGCGGAGGTTCGCGCCCAGAGAGGAAAGCCGGCAGTGGGGTCTATTTTCCTGGATGCTTATCAGGACGGTAATAATGTCGTGATTGAGGTGAGAGATGACGGAAACGGCATCGATGTGGAGGCGGTTAAGAACAAGGCCATAGAGAGAGGCAGCATCACTGCAGAGCAGGCTGCCACCATGACGGAGAAGGAGATTATCAATCTCCTGTTCCTGCCGAGCTTTTCCACTGCCAAGAAGGTTACGGATGTATCCGGCCGAGGCGTGGGACTGGATGTTGTAAAGTCCAAGATTGAGTCTCTGAGCGGAGAAGTAGAAGTGAAATCAAAGCTTGGAGAAGGAAGTACATGGACCATCAGACTTCCGCTTACACTTGCTATTATTCAGGCACTGATGGTGGTTGTGGGAGATGAGAAGTACGCCATTTCCCTCGGTTCGATTCAAACTCTGGAGAACATTCCGCCCAGAGATGTCAAGCTGGTGCAAAACAGGGAGGTTATCAATCTTCGCGGAACCGTTATTCCGCTGATTCGGCTGGGAGAGGTACTGGATATTGAAAATACAAAATCCAAGGATGAAGATTTGATTGTTGTCATTGTCAAGAAGGGCGACAAGAAAGCCGGACTCGTGATAGATGAGCTCATAGGACAGCAGGAAATTGTTATCAAAACCTTGGGCAAGTATATTAAGCAGTGTAAATTTATCAGTGGTGCAACCATTCTGGGTGACGGCGAAATTGCCCTGATTCTGGATACAAACGCCTTGATTTAGCAAAGGGGGAACATAAAGATGGAGCTTAGTACAAATACAGAGTTAAGGTTACCCGATAGTAACCCCGTGGACACGATTGAGACTGCTCAGTATATCGTCCTGCGTCTGGGAAAAGAACAATATGGAATCAATATTCAAAGTATTGATAATATTGTTCGAATGCAGCCTATTACACGGATTCCCAAGATGCCCGCATATTTGGTGGGTGTAATCAATATGCGTGGTGAAGTGATTCCCGTGGTGAGCATGCGCCTGAAAATGGGCTTACAGAAGGACGAGATTACAAAGCAGACAAGAATTATTGTACTGAAGATGGAACAGGAAGGTAATGTAGGCTTTCTGGTGGATGAAGTTAAGGAAGTTGTAACTCTTTCTTCCGATGAGATTGAAAAAATAACTTATCAGTCTAAAGAGGAGAATGCAGGGATGATTAATGCTGTCGGTAAGCATAACGGTGAGCTTATCTCGCTTATTGACCTTGGCGCAATTTCCCTGGAGGGAAACTAAAAATCAACGAAGGAGAAAGTCTATGGCAGGTTTGAGCTTAGAACAGGTTACGGAGCAGTATTACGATGTCCTTAGGGAAATCGGCAATATTGGTGCGGGAAATGCAATGACGGCACTGTCTCAGATGATACAGTGTAAGGTGGATATGAAGGTTCCTCAGGTAAGACTTCTTGAGTTCCAGGAAGTGGGAGAGATGATTGGCGGCGAGGAGCAGATTATGGTCGGTGTATTCCTCGGTGTGGAAGGTGATGTTACCGGAAGCATGATGTTTATGGTTGAGGAAGCCAGCGCAAGACACCTGATTCAGAAGATTACAATGGGAATGCTGCCGGAAGGAAACGAGTTTGAAGAGATGGGATTATCGGCTATGAAGGAGGTTGGTAACATCATCACCGGAGCTTATTTGAATTCCCTGTCAACACTGACGAATCTCAAGATATATCCTACTCCGCCGGCGCTTACCGTGGATATGGCGGGGGCTATTTTAAGTGTACCGGCAATACAGTTTGGAATATTGGGGGACAAGATTTTAATGATTGAATCGCAGTTCTATGATGAGATAGAATTGGACGGATATTTCATTTTGATTCCCGATATGGAGTCCTATGCCAAGATTCTGGGAGCACTGGGTATGCCGGTAATCTGAAATATTGATATACTGATAACATGAGAGATGAGATTAAGTCATGAGTGAGATAATCAAAGTTGGAATGGCAGACTTGAAAACCTGTGTCAGCCCCGACGGGATAACAACCCTGGGGCTTGGTTCCTGTGTCGGAATTGCAATCAGGGACCCGCAGACAAAAATTGGAGGACTGGCACATATTATGCTGCCGGACAGTACTGCAATCAAAAACAGTCAGCAAAATATAGCAAAGTTTGCCGATACGGGGATAGACGAACTGGTAAGACAGATGGAGAGACTCGGTGCGCTGCGAAGCCGGATGGTGGCTAAGATTGCGGGTGGAGCCACAATGTTCTGCTTTCAGGAAAGCGGAGGTACGCTGGGCCAGGTCGGGGAGCGTAACGTAGAAGCTACTAAGATAAAACTGAAAGCGTTGAAAATTCCTATCCTGTCAGAGGATACAGGCGCTAATTTCGGGCGTACGGTTGTGTTTTTCCCTGAGACCGGTGAATTTCACATACGCGCGGTAGGAAAGCCTGAGTATATCATCTGACAGGGGACAATTACAGAATGAATAAAAAGAATTTTCCTTTGGTTCTGATGCTTGCAGCAGGAGCTGTAACCTGCATCATAACATATATACAGAAATTTTCCATATTAAAGAAAGTCACCTTACTGTTTTTTGTTTTGTTGTTATTTTATATTCTGGGAAGCATCCTGGTATGGACGCTGAATTATTTTGAGGAGCAGAACGAAAAGAAACAACGCGAAGAAGGAATGGTAATCGAAAAAGAGGCAGAGGAAGCCGGGGTGGAATCGGGTTCGGAGATGGGAAGCCTGCGTTAACAGGTTTTGGAGACTGTGCGAAGGTTCCCCGGAGAAAGAGGCGTGGAGAACGGCTAAGTAGAAGGAAACGCAGAGAACGGCCCGGGAGACGGAAACTTGAAGAGCGACCCGGAATAACAGGAAAGGAGCGGCAGTTTTATGGATGAGGCAGGAAGAAAAAAACTGTTGGAAGAGTATGCAAAGTCGAAATTGCCCGATGTCAGGGAAAAAATCATACTGGAATACGCTCCTCTTGTAAAGGTGGTTGCAGGACGACTGAGTATGTACCTGGGATATAATGTGGAATATGAGGACCTTGTCAGCTATGGTATCTTCGGCCTGATAGATGCAATTGACAAGTTTGACTGTTTGAAAGAGGTTAAGTTTGAAACCTATGCCAGTCTCAGAATCAGGGGGGCCATTTTGGACCAGATTCGGAAGATGGACTGGATTCCACGGACCATCAGACAGCGTCAGAAAAAGATTGATGCAGTCATCCGTGAAATAGAACAGAATACGGGACGTGCCGCAACGGACGAGGAGATTGCCGGAGGGCTGGGAATATCGGAAGATGAGTATATGGATTGGCAGTCCCAGATGAAAATAACAGGCGTTGTTTCTCTGAATGAGTACATGGAACAGGGCAGCGATGTATCCCAGGACGCAGGAAGACATACGGCAGCAAGATTTGAAGCACCGGAAGAGCATGTGGAGAAAGAGGAGCTGACAAAGGTACTGGGAGAGGCGCTACAGCTTCTCACGGAGAAGGAACAGAAGGTGATTACCCTGTATTATTACGAGGAACTGACATTGAAAGAAATCAGCAATATTCTGGAGGTGTCGGAATCGAGAATATCTCAATTGCATACCAGGGCACTTCAGAAGATGAAGACAAAGATGGGTTCCTATATGGGTATTCTGACAGATAATTAAGTAAGGCGGATAAAATATGCAGAACGGCTATTTTCAACTGATAAGTCAAAACGATATATACGGACTGAAAATATATCAGGCCGTAGATGGCGGAGAACCTGTGAACCTTGAGGAAATCAAGGACTATCTGAGTGGATTTCATCTGACGTATGACTTGAAGCGGCTCGAAGCTATCGTGTTGGGGAGTCAGGATGGATTCTGCCGGTTGGGAACGGGAAACTGTCCTGAGGTTCCGGAAACCTATAATCTGAATGTCTCAGAAGACAAAATGAAGGTGACTGTGCGTTTTATCGCTGCATCCGAGACCGGAAAAAGAATGAGCTATACTGATTTTATGAAGGATTTGCGTTTTCGGAATATTACCAGCGGAATCAACAGTGCCGAGCTTCAGAAGCACTTTCAGTCTGAGGGCCTGTATTGTACGAACATTATTGCTGCAGAGGGCAAGGAGGCTGTACAGGGCTATGATGCCAGAATAGAGTATTATTTTGATACGGATATGCATAAACGGCCACAGCTGAGGGAAGACGGCAGTGTGGATTATTTTCATATGACCACCATTCACCAGTGTAAGAAGGGGGAATTACTGGCCAGAATCATTCCGGAGGATCCGGGAGAAGAGGGGTATAACGTCTTCGGACAGCCCATTGTGCCGAGGGATGTTAAGCGGCAGACCTTGAAATTCGGCAGAAATATTGAACTGTCGGAGGACAGGCGGGAGATTCGTTCCATGGTGGATGGGCATGTGTCACTGGTGGAGGATAAGGTTTTTGTCTCAAGTGTTTTCCAGGTAAAAAATGTGGATGTTGCTACAGGAAATCTGGATTTTGAAGGAAGCATTGAGATAGACGGTTTTGTTGCGGAAAATTTTGAAGTCAAAGCCGGCGGAGATGTCATTGTGAACGGAATTGTGGAAGGTGCAAGGATTATCGCCGGGGGAAATATCATCATTGCCAAGGGCATGAATGGTATGGGGAAGGGATATCTGAAAGCCGGCGGGGATATTGCCGTCAAGTTTCTGGAGAATGTAAGAGTGATAGCCGGCGGCTATGTCCAGACAGAGGCAATTATGCACAGCCGTGTTTCTGCAGGAGCCGATGTCAGGGTAGAAGGACGCAGAGGTACCATTGTTGGCGGTCATGTACAGGCGGCTCTGGGAGTGACAGCCAGGACCATTGGTGCCAATATGGGAGCCTCCACCATTCTGGAGGTGGGAGTGAATCCTCTGGTTAAAGAGCAGGTGGTACGGCTGCAGAAGTGCCTTGAAGAAAATGAGAAGACAGTGAAGGATGCCCAGGTCATTCTGGAAAACTTCACGGAAAAAATCAAAAAGGGTGTCAAATTCAATGAAGGCCAGATAAAGTATATGAAGACCGTGGCTAAGCTAGTGGAGGATAAGACGGCAGAGTCGGGGCGGCTGAATGAAAATCTGGGAAAGCTCCGCAGCATTATGGAGACTCAGAAGAATGCGGAGGTTGTGGTTACGGATGTGATTTTCCCGGGCACTACGATTATCATTGGCGAGGCAGTGAAAACGATTCAGACCAGTTATCACTACTGTAAATTTGTGAAGGAGAGAGGCGAGGTCTGCATGGCATCCATGTAGTCATTAGCCCAGTGAGGAGAAATATGGCTTTCGGTGCAATTGAGTTAACAACGATTACCAGATCCCAGGATTATTCCACCATCAAACAGAATGAGGACAACAGAGCTGCACTCAGTCAGGCAAACGGGCAGCTTCAGGTTGAGAAAAATGAGAATCAGAAGAACCGTGAGATACATAGAAGTGACAATGCGGAATGGCATAGGGATCAACAGGATGCCAGAGAAAAGGGAAAGAACGAATACAACGGAGACGGCGGGGCAAAGCGGGAAAAGCAGCCCAGAGAGCGGATGGTTGTAAAGGGCAGAAGCGGATTTGATATCAGGATATAGGACGAAAGAATTTAAATTATGGAAATTATGGAAATTATCCTGCTAATTGCAGGAGGAGTTATTTTTATACTGAGTTTCTTTATTCCCGAGAGAAAGACGGAAGGCTCTGCACAATCAAAGGAATTGGCAAAGGAGGAAATTGCCTCTTTGGTCAGTGAGGAAATGGAGAAGGTTCGGAGCCATGTAGATGATGTAGTGGATGAGGCTGTGAATTACGCCATGGAAAAGACGGAGCGTTCCCTGGAGCGTCTGTCCAACGAAAAAATCATGGCTGTCAGCGAATATTCGGATACCGTGCTGGCTGATATTCACAAGAATCATGAGGAGGCCATGTTTCTCTATGATATGCTGAACAGCAAGCATGTCAACTTAAAGAACACGGTTTCAGAGGTGAATAAGACGGTGAAAGAGGCAGAAGAGGCTGTGACGGGGCTTCAGAAGCTTACACCCCAGGCACAGGAAATACAGGAAATACAGGAGAAAGCAACGGAGCCGGAAAAGCCAAAGAGCAGGAAGAATACAAAAAAGGTGGATACAGAGCCGGAAAGCCCTGCAGGTCGGGTGAGCTTCCTGCCGGAAACAGATGAGGAAGGTCATAATAATAACCAAAAGATACTGGAGCTTCATAACCAGGGAAAATCAAATGTTGTCATAGCCAGAGAACTGGGACTGGGTGTGGGTGAGGTTAAGCTGGTGATTGATTTGTTTCAGAATCAGCAGAAATGAGGCGACAGGTGAAATTAAGATATTATTTAAGAGGACTGGGAATCGGCATGGTCGTCACGGCACTTCTGATGGGGCTTATTACAAGAGAACGCCTGCCCCTGACGGATGCTGAGATTAAGGCCAGAGCCAGAGAACTTGGAATGGTAGAGAGCAGCTTGGTACAGCTTTCGGATATCCGGCAGTCAGACAACGGACAGCAGCCTTTGGAATCAGAAGATGGAAAGGCTACGGCTTCCTCAGAGCCGGAAGAATCCGCTTCCGGAGGGACAGCATCGGAAGCAACTGATTCCGGGGAGGGGAGTTCGGATGAGACGGGTTCCGGAACACCGGGTTCGGCTGCGCAAAATACGGAATCTGTGGTTCCGGAGCCCTCAGAACAGGAGCCGTCGGGACAGAAGCCGTCGGGACAGGAACCCTCGGACGGGGAACCGCAGTACGTCACAATTGTGGTAAACCGGGGATACAGCTCAGACACGGTAAGCCGTATTCTGGCGGAGGCAGGACTGGTGAAGGATGCCGTTACATTTGACAAGTATCTGGTGGATATGGGGTACGCCACGAGAATCAGTATCGGAACCTATGAAATTCAGGTGGGAACCTCCGAGGAGGAGATTGCAAGAATCATCACCGGAATAAAATAGAACGAAGCCACGGAGAGAAGAATATATAGAGTATATAGACAAAAGAGCACAAAAGTTAGAAAAACCCTTGCAACAGGGGCTTTCTTATGTTATAATCCGAATGTTGTGAAAAAAACACGCTTTCCGATTCGATGAAGGTTCTTTTTTTGAAAGTGTTCATCGGAGCTAACCGCAGGAGTAACGCTTCCCGGGGCAGAAAAGGAAGAGCGGAAGAAGAAACCAAACGGAGGTAGAAAAATGAGCGTTATTTCAATGAAACAGTTACTTGAAGCAGGTGTACATTTCGGACACCAGACCAGAAGATGGAACCCTAAGATGGCTCCTTACATCTTCACAGAGAGAAACGGTATCCATATTATCGATCTGCAGAAGTCCGTAGGTAAGGTGGATGAAGCTTACAGAGCAATTTCCGAAATCGCTGCACAGGGCGGCACCATCCTGTTCGTAGGTACCAAGAAGCAGGCTCAGGATGCCGTAAAGACCGAGGCTGAGCGTTGCGGTATGTTCTATGTTAACGAGAGATGGCTTGGCGGCATGCTTACCAACTTCAAGACCATTCAGTCCCGTATTGCAAGACTTCGCGCAATTGAAAAGATGTCTGAGGACGGAACCTTTGATGTGCTTCCCAAGAAGGAAGTAATCGAGCTCAGAAAAGAGTGGGATAAGCTTGAGAAGAATCTGGGCGGAATCAAGAATATGACCAGAATTCCCGATGCTATTTTTGTTGTTGACCCCAAGAAGGAGAGAATCTGTGTACAGGAGGCTCATTCTCTTGGAATTACCCTGATCGGTATCGGCGACACCAACTGCGACCCTGAGGAGCTTGACTATATCATTCCCGGCAATGACGATGCAATCAGAGCCGTAAAACTTATTGTTGCAAAGATGGCTGACGCTGTTATTGAAGCTAATCAGGGCGAGGCTGTTTACACCGCTGAGGATGTTGAGACTGAAGCAAGCGATATCGAAGAGGTAGCGCAGACTGAGGAGTAATCCGGGCGGGCAATCGTCCCTTTGAACCGTAATCATTTATTTACAGATCAGGAGGATATTTAAATGGCAAATATTACCGCATCTATGGTAAAAGAACTGCGCGAGATGACCGGCGCAGGTATGATGGATTGTAAGAAGGCTCTGGCTGAAACCGATGGAAATATGGAAGAAGCTGTTGAAGTATTAAGAAAATCAGGTGCAGCTAAGATGGAGAAGAAGGCCAGCCGTATCGCAGCAGAGGGTATTGCTAAGGTTGCAGTTTCCGGCAATACCGCAGTTGTTGTAGAGGTGAACTCTGAGACCGACTTCGTTGCAAAGAATGCTACTTTCCAGGAGTTTGTTCAGACGGTAGCAGACAAGGCACTTACCGTATCCGCTGAAAAAGCCGGTGATGGAGAGGATGTATGTTCTATTCTGGATATGAGAGCCCAGCTTGAGGAGAAGACCCTTACAATCGGTGAGAAGCTTTCTATCAGAAGATTCCAGAAGGTTACAGGCGATTGTGTAGCTACCTATATTCACGGTGGCGGAAGAATCGGTGTTCTTGTAGCAGCAGACGGCGCAAGCGACGATGCAGTTAAGGAAGCGCTTACTAATGTTGCTATGCAGGTTGCAGCTATGAATCCTCAGTACATCAGCAGAGCAGATATCTCTGATGCTGAATTGGCTAAACTGAGAGAAATTACTCTTGAGAGTGCTTTGAACGATCCTTTCTCTCTTCCCAAGCCTATTTTACAGAAACTGATTGACAAGGCAGTAAGCGAGTCCGTATGGAGCGCAGAGGATATTGCTGTTTACGAAGAAAAGAAGAGTAATATGAATTACCTTCCTAACTTCCTTTCAGGCGAAGCAAAGAATGCACTGGCTCAGCTTGCTTTGGCTGACAAGGCTGAAATCTCTGATAATAAGATTTTCGCTGGTCTTGTTGAGGGACGTATTTCCAAGCAGCTGAAGGAAATCTGCCTTCTTGACCAGACCTATGTTAAGTCTGAGGATGGCAAGCAGTCTGTAGCCCAGTACCTTGCTGCTGTTAACAAGAGTATTGTTATCACAAAGGTGGTACGTTTCGAGGTTGGCGAAGGAATGGAGAAGAAGCAGGAGGACTTTGCTGCTGAGGTAAAGGCTCAGATGGGCGGCAACTAAGGAATTCTCCGGCTTTTGAAAAAGAGCAATAAATTTTTATCGCAGTTGAAGGAACCAAAAGTATTTTTGGTTCCTTTTTTGCGGCTTTTCGGTAGACAAGAAAAATAAACACTGATATGATAGGTTGTAAAAGAGTGTTGTATAAAAATGTTTCGTAAATATTATTCTGCGGAGGAGTAGTATGTTTGGATTATACATAGGATTGCAGATTTTCGGAATCGTGATTATAGGGCTGGCACTGACGCTTTTACTGAACAACGATTGCTCCAGGGAACAGAAGATGATGATATTTTTCACTGCCGGTTCCCTGGTACAAAATGTTGCTTATCTGTTGGAACTTCAGGCAAAGACTCCTGAAGTAGCCATAGCGGCCACAAAGATGCAATATCTTGGCAGTGGGCTGATGCCTATTTTCTATTGCTGGTTCCTCTATGCTTATTGTTATCGGAAACCTCCGCGGAAGCTTTTGACTACATGTACGATGGTCAGTATGCTGGTGCTTTGCCTGGTATTTACCTGCGATAGACATCATCTGTATTATAAGGCTATTGCCTGGGAGACAGAAGGGGTATTTCCGCATCTCAATCTTACCTACGGGCCGGCATATTATGTTTTCATGATTAGCAGTAGTGTCATCCCCTATTCGCTTTCGGCTTTTGTTTTGATTTGGTCTATGGTAACTGCGCAGACGAAGGCGGAGAGGAACAATTTCAGACTCTTCTTTTTCTTGTCCTGTCTGCCCGTGCTGGCCCTGGTCTCCTATGCAACAAAGCTGACTCACGGCTATGACCCTACTCCCTTCGTATTCGGGATGACGCTGGCGCTGGTTGTCATATTTATCTGGAGCAGAAGAAATTATGATTTTTACCGTATGGCGGCAGATATCGTGCTGCACAATATGGACGACGGAGTTATTGTACTCAACGAAAAGAGACAATTGCTCAGTTATAACGAAGCCGCAGCAAAGATATTTACAGAGCTTAGTTTTCAGTCTCCCGGTGACAGTATCAATAATCTGGAGGATTTCCCCCGGGATATATTGGATGAGGAGTCCGGAAGCGAGTTTGAATTAAACGGCAGATTCTATGAGGGACATGTCAAGAGGCTTTCAGGAAACGGCAAGAACCGGGGCTATGTTTTTACTTTCATGGATATGACTAGGACCAGAAACTACATTGAAGAGATCAAGAGCTTCCGGGAACAGGCGGAGAAGGCTAATCAGGCCAAAAGTGAGTTTCTGGCGAATATGTCCCATGAGATTCGTACTCCTATGAATGCCATTATGGGTCTGAGTGAATTGATTATGGAGGAGAGCAGAGGAAGAAAGGTGTATTCCTTTGCCTGCGACATCAAATCGGCATCCCAGAATCTTCTGACCATTATCAATGATATCCTGGATTTGTCCAAGGTGGAAGCCGGAAAGATGGAGCTGATTACAAGAGATTATCACATCAAAAATATGGTAGACAGTGTGGTAAGCATGATGGATATTACAGCCTTTCAGAGGGGACTGAAGCTGTACAGCGATTATGACATTTCCATTCCCTGCCAGTATCACGGGGATGACGGAAGAATCAGGCAGATCTTGATTAATCTCATGAACAATGCCATGAAATTCACCAAAGAAGGACATGTCAAAATCTCCGTCTCAGGCTCTGCCAGTCCAACGGATCCGGAGACAGAGCTGGTTGTATTCAAGGTGGAGGACACCGGCTGCGGTATTGAGGCAGACAATATCGAAAAGATTTTCGAGGACTTCAAACAGGTGGATTCCAAGCGGAACCGTAAGGTGGAGGGAACCGGATTGGGCCTATCCATTACAAAACGGCTGGTACAGCTGATGGAGGGTACTATTGAGGTGGACAGTGTCTATGGACAGGGAACTACCTTTACCGTAACCCTTCCTCAGAAAATTGTAGACAGACGTTCCCTGGCAGAGCTGCCCAGGCTGGCCGTCAAGGAGGAGCCTGAGACGAAACCTTTTGTAACGGAAGGCTATAGGGTGCTTTTGGTTGATGATAATCTGATTAACAGAAAGGTTGCCATAGGCTTTCTCAAGCGCTACGGATTTGAGCTTTCGGAGGCAGAAAGCGGTCCGGAGGCAATCGCACTTGTAAAGGAAAACAGATATCATATGATTTTTATGGATCATATGATGCCGGAAATGGATGGCGTGGAAGCTGTCAATATCATCCGCTCCGAATGCGGTGAAAACGGCACTACACCCGTTATCATAGCCCTGACGGCAAATGCCATGGAGGGAGTCCGTGAAAAGTTTCTGGAGTGTGGTTTCCAGGATTATATTTCCAAGCCGCTTGATAAGGAGCAGTTGAACAATGTGCTGACCAAGTGGGTGCCGGATGACTTCAAGAAAGGCAATCCTGATATACCCAATGACACCCGGGAGGGGGATGAGCCTGCGATGATGACAGATGAATCTGTACCGGAAAAGGTATGTACTGATGGTTTTGAGGAAATCAGTATTGAAGGAATCCAGGTCAGGGAAGCCATCAAACATCACAGTGGTGAAGTGAAGGATTATCTGGAGCTTCTGGAATTATACTGCATGGACGGAAAGAGAAAGTGTCTTCTGCTGAAAGAGCTGATTGACAAAGCTGATTACACAAACTACTGTATTGAAGTACATGGTTTAAAGAGTGCCTCTGCCAACATTGGTGCTATGGAATTGTCTGCCAAGGCGAAGGATATGGAAGCAGCGGTGCGCCGCCTGGATGAAAAATATATTGCCATGTACGCAGATGAGCTTTTGATCAGCTATGAGGATCAGTTGAATAATATCTCTGATTACCTGAAGAAAAGAGAGGAAGCTGCAGAGGCATCAGGGGCGGGCGCCGCAAAGGAAATTGACAGGGAAGAGCTGAAGTGCGGAATCAAGGCTGCGTTGGATTTCATGGAGAGACTCCATGCAAGGGACTGTGCGAAAAAAGTGGATGAACTGTTATCCTACCGGATGCCTTCCGATATGAAGGAAAAGCTGAAAGACATCAGAGAGCAGCTTATGATGTACGAGGACGCAAATGCGGAGAAACTCCTGAAACAGCTGCTTGCAGGCTTTGATAAGGAAATACCGCTTACTTAGATGCCGGAGTCAAATGGTTCCACAGCATCTTACTTAGCTGTCAGTACCCAGCTGTCAAACCAGCGCAGAAGCTGCTCCACATAACCGGAATCCACCGGTTGTCCCGAAAGGACGGGATAGAAGAGGAGAAACAGACCTATGGCTGAGCTCCCGTACAGCAGGAGCAACAGCTTGAAACTGCGGGGCGGCATATGGTCCCGTAAGCTTTGGAAACTGTGAACAATCATCAGTACCACAAAGATAGTACTGGGGAAATAATGATAGATAAAGGTGATTCTTGACACGAAGAACCAGGGCAGATACTGTGCCAGATATCCTGTAATCAGGAAGGCGGCAGTTCTGTCCTTTTTTTCTGTAGCCAGGTAAAAGCAATAAAGGAAAGCGGGAATTCCCACCCACCAGACCAGAGGATTTCCGAAGGCACTGATGCCTTCCCGCAGACCGCCTGAGCCGTATGAACCGGTAAGGATTCCGGAATAGTACCAGACAGGTCTTTTGAGGATGGGCCAGTCATAGCAGGGGGAGGCGAAGGGGTGGGTGGAAACCAGGTCTGTGTGGTAACTTAACATGTTCTGCTGGTTGTGCAGAAAACGAAGGAGGAGATTGTCACCGGTGCCGTCCTGAAACGGAAGATAGGACAGCAGATAGATGATAAGGGGCAGGAAGACAAAGGCTGCCAGGCAGAACAGAATTGTCTTCCAAAGGTTTGGGATAAACTGTTCCAGAATTTTCCGGTGGGAAATACCTGCTGTCTCTTTCGTGGGATGGTATCCGGCATAAATGTATTCGCAATATCTTTGGTACATGAGACCAAAGAAAATGACGGCAAGCCCAAAACCCGCATAGATACCGGTCCATTTGCAGGCAACTCCCAGTCCGAAACAGAGTCCGCAGGCACCCAGGGGGAGAAAGGTCTTGCGCAGCGCTGTGTCATAAAAACTCATACAGCTGTACCGATACATAAACAGATACATCAGGAGGATAAAGAAGGTGACGAACACATCAATGGTAGCAATTCTGGTCTGCGTAAAATGCATGAAGTCAAAAGCAAACAGACTGCAGGCCAGAGCGGTCAAGGATCTGTTGCCGGTCAAACTTTTCGCAAAAAGATAGAGCAGCGGAACCATGATGATTCCAAAGACAGTTCCGGCGATTCGCCAGCCGAAGGGTGTCATGCCCAAAAGGGCCACTCCTGCAGAAATCAGGATTTTGCCAAGGGGAGGATGGGTGTTTTCATAGGCATTGTATCCGTGTAACATTTCGTAAGCAGTGCGCCCGTGATAGATTTCATCAAAATACATGCTGTTGCGGAAGCTGAAATGACAGGGATAAAGCTGCTGTTCGTCAAAAAGAGCAGGATAGTCACCGGCATTGGAGGGTGTCAGAACATTGCCGTCGGAGTCCAGAAATACAAGCTCCATCAGGCTAGCCTTTCCGGTCGCTGTCAGACGAATTCTGCAGTGGTCTGTGTCTTGGGAACGGAGCCGGGCAGGGGCTGCATCCGTGAACAGCTCTTCCACCTGCCAGGTAAATACATTTTTCAGAGTCACGGTGTTGGAGTTTTCCCACTGATTGGTATCCGGATTCCATTCCGAAACCATAAAACTGCGGTTATGCTCCGGACCAAGGTAATAAGCCATACGCTCCGGCAGAACCGGTGAGCCTTTGCTTTCAAAGGTAAGGTCAATGCTGTCTCCTGCTTCCAGCTGCAGTACGGTTTGCGGAGCGGACAGGTCTCCCAGGTCATACAGTGCAAAACAGCCGTACAGGAAGGTGATGAGCAACATGCAGAGCAGGTCATATTTATCCAGCCTGTTTATGGGCACGGAAGGCCTTGGAGCAAGGCCGCCCGCGGGTATCAGGAGAGGGGAGCGCTTCTGTTTGGTTTGACGCAGACTCTCTCGAAGAAGCAGAAAATAGAAATAGAGCATGCCTGCGGATACCAGCAGGATTATCGGATTTTTCCTGTCATAATTTGCCGGGTCGTAGCAGAACAATACCCAGGCGGTATTGTAAAAGTGCAGAATGGAGAGTCCCCCATAGCACAGACCAAGGCCCGCCGAGGGCTGACAGATGCAGGCAAATATAAGAAGAATGATAGCGGCATAGAGGTACCGCTCATGCATGCGCACGGAGAACAGAAAAACGGTGGACATGAGAACGGCACAGAGAAGAGGATACTTCGTTTTGTCCTCCCCTTTTCGAAAACTGATAAAAAGAGTGAGAATTACCGCCGCCACAATGGCCAGAAATCCGTAGAAACGACAGGGAATGCCAAGGAGAGCCGTATCCTGGCTCACCCAGTTGAAGCCCAGAAGTCCCCAGAGGTTACAGGCGTTGACAGCAGCGTAGGGATAGGAACTCAAGGTACTGAAGTATTGATTCCATACATTTTGCAGGCCGAAAGGAAGTACAGTGAGAAGACAGAGAAGCAACGAGAGCACTGTGCTGCGCAGAAAACTGAGCAAGCCTTTCTTTGTGAAGTGTTGCAGAAATACGATGTCCAGAATTCCCACAAAAAGCACCGGTGTAAAGATAAGCATCTGGGGTTTTATCACCAGACCCAGTCCGAAGGCTGTCAATGCCGGGAAGAGACGGCTGCCCATGAGAGAAAGGCACATTACCACCAGGCACAGAGTATAGACGGAATCTACCTGTCCCCATACTGCGGAGTTGAGAAGGATTGCCGGATTGAACAGATAGACAGCGGAGAATAAAACAGGCAGTCTGTTCTGATATCGTTTGGAGGCTTCCCTGTACAACAGGAGACCGCAGAGGAGATCACAGAGTATAGCAGGCAATCTGAGCAGTATCAGATGAGCAGTGGAATAGTATTCCAGTCCCAATAAATTGCGAAGTGCCCCAATGGGCCAGAGAAGAAGGAGATATCCGGGGGGATAGTCCGAAAAATAAACCGGGGAATAGAAGCCGGAAGGACCTGTCAGGAAGATGCGCTCCGACCAGGCTGCAAAGCAGACGGTATCACTGTCAAAGCCCCTGGAAATACCGGCGGCATACAGTCGCAGAAGAAAGGCTGCCGCAAATAAAAAAAAGACTGCAGGCTTATTTATGTATTTTCCGGTTCGTAGAGACAGAAGATAACATATGATAAACAGCAGTATTCCAGACAATGCGGCAAGATGGATATAAAGCATGGGGCCTCCGGATAAAAATGAAAATTTTATTACATTATAGCAAAAGTGATGGTGAAAGTAAATGTTATGTGCTATACTTTCGTTTGGACGAAATCGTTAATACGGAGGAAGTATGAGTACTTTTGTCAGCTTTGAACATGTAAAGAAGATTTATAAATCAGGGGAGATGGAGATAACTGCCCTGGAGGATGTCAGCTTTGAGATTGAAAAGGGTGAATTCTGCGTAATCGTGGGCGCTTCCGGAGCAGGGAAGACTACGATTCTGAATATTCTCGGCGGCATGGATACACTGACCGGAGGCAGGGTCATGCTGGAGGACAGGGAGATATCTGCCTATAACAGCAGAGAGCTTACCGGGTACCGCCGATATGATGTGGGCTTTGTCTTTCAGTTTTATAATCTGGTACAGAACCTGACGGCTCTGGAAAATGTGGAACTGGCAGCTCAGATTTGCAAAGCCCCCCTGGATGCCGGGGAGGTATTAAGGCAGGTAGGGTTGGAAGACAGAATGAATAATTTCCCGGCACAGCTTTCCGGCGGAGAACAGCAGCGCGTGGCCATCGCCAGAGCCCTTGCAAAGAATCCGAAGCTTTTGCTTTGCGATGAGCCTACCGGTGCATTGGATTACAACACCGGGAAGGCAGTGTTGAAACTGCTGCAAAATACCTGCCGCAAGATGGGAAAAACGGTGGTTGTCATCACCCACAATCAGGCGTTGACAGCCATGGCAGACAGGGTGATTACGGTGAAGAGCGGAAAAGTGGTCAGCATGGTCAAAAATGCCGGAACTGTGGATGTGTCTGAAATTGAATGGTAAAATTTACGGTTGAGAAGAGTTTTTATGAAGAATATCAGAAAGAGTACATTTCGGGAAATTAAATCAAGTTTTGGGCGTTTTGCTGCAATACTGTCCATTATTGCGCTGGGAGTGGGATTTTTTGCAGGGCTTAAGGTAACAAAGACTGCAATGGTAACGTCCATGAAGGACTACCTGGACCGTCACAGCTTTTATGATTACCGCCTGGTTTCCACTCTGGGATTTGAAGCACAGGATGTGGAGGCACTGGAGAACAAGGAGGATGTGGAAGCGGTTGAGGCAGCCCTTGCAATGGATGTCCTGTATGTTACGGACAGCGGCCGCAGGGGAGCGGTCAAGACATTGAGTCTGCCCTCCGGGGTGAATACGGTGGAGCTTGTGGCAGGCAGATTACCTGCCGACAGCGGAGAATGTGTGGCAGACAGCAGGATGTTCGATGAATCCGCTATCGGAAGCACCATCACGATTTCTGCGGAGAATGAACAGGAGCTTAGAGACAGCTTTGTGAAGGAAACCTATACTGTGGTAGGGCTGGTGCAATCGCCTCTCTACATTCAATTTGAGAGGGGCAATACTTCCCTTGGCACAGGCAGGCTTGACGGCTTTGTCTATCTGTTGCCGGAAGCATATGATATGGAGTTTTACACAGATATCTATGTGCGTTTCCGACAGGATAACGAGCTGTATGGCGAAGGTTATACCGCCTATATGGATGCCAGACAGGAGACCTGGGAGAAGCTGACGGAGCAGGTGGCTGACAGACGTTATCAGGAAATTCTCACAGAAGCCCGGGATAAGCTTTCCGAAGCAAGACAGGAGCTTGCGGACGAAAGGAGCCGGGGGGAACAGGAGCTTGCAGACCGGGAACAGGAGCTGACCCTTGCGGAAGCGGAGCTGGATGAGAAGATACAGCAGCTCCGGGCAATTCCGGCAGAATATAGGCAGGATTCCGCTGCCGCGGAAGAAGAGCTTGAGAAGGCACAAGAGGAGCTGGAAGAGGGAGTACGACAGCTTCGGGAGGCGCAGGCGGAGTTTGGACAGCAGATGGACGATGCAGAGGCAGAGCTTGCGGAGAAGGAAAAAGAGATAGAAGAACTGGAAAAGCCGGAGACCTATGTGCTGGGGAGAAATACCAACGTCGGCTACGTCTGCTTTGAGAACGATTCGGACATTGTGGAGGGAATTGCCAATGTATTTCCCGTTTTCTTCTTTCTCGTTGCGGCATTGGTGTGTGTTACCACTATGAACCGCATGGTGGAGGAGCAGAGGACGCAGATCGGTGTGTTGAAGGCCCTTGGTTACGGTAACGGTATCATCATGTCAAAATACATGATATATTCCGGTCTGGCGGCAGTGATTGGCTGTGTGTTGGGATTTTTCCTCGGAACCTGGGGATTTCCCAGAGTTATCTGGTATGTCTACGGTATCATGTATACAACAGACAGTCTGGTCTATGTTTTTGACTGGAAGCTGGCAGTGCTTTCCGTCCTGGTATCAATGCTATGTTCGGTGGGAGCCACATGGTTTTCCTGCAGGGTGGAACTGTCGGAGGCGTCGGCCCAGCTTATGCGTCCCAAAGCACCGAAGGCCGGTAAGCGGGTGATACTGGAGAGAATTCCTTTTTTGTGGAAACGACTGAGCTTTCTGCAGAAAGTATCCGTCAGAAATATTTTCCGCTACAAGAAAAGATTTTTTATGATGCTGGTGGGAATCAGCGGTTGTACCGCACTTTTGGTGACGGGCTTTGGGATTAAGGATTCCATAGCGGATGTGGCAGAGAAACAATTTGAAGAAATTCAGATTTACGATATCGGAGTCAGCTTTAAGAAACCGGTAGATGTGGATTTGGAAAAGAAGCTGGAAGAGTTGTCAGGGGCAGGTCTGGCAGATTTTCTCTGTGTTGTTGAGTCGAGTATGGATATTGTCACGGAAAAAGGGACAAAATCTGTATATGTAGTGACCGGCGATAGGGAGCGGATGGCAGGCTATGTGGACATGCATACGGAAGACGGGGTAAGAATTCCTTTTCCCGGACAGGGAGAGGGCGTTATAACGCAAAAGCTTGCGGGACAGTATGGGATAAAGCCCGGTGATACCATAACACTCAGAGATGAGGAAATGCGTCAAATGACGGTGACTGTCACGGCAGTTATGGAGAACTATGTCAATAATTATGTGTATCTTTCCCGGGAGACCCTGCAGACGGCTTTTCAAAGCAATCCGGAGCAAAAGACGGCTTATGTCAACATCAGAGAGGACTGTGACCCGCATCTTCTGGCAGCGGCGCTTATGGAACTGGAAGAAACAGCCAGTGTGACCGTAAACAGAGATACGGTTGAGCGTGTGGGAAGTATGATGTCCAGCCTGAACATGATTGTGGTGATTGTGACCTTGTGTGCGGGGGTGTTGGCTTTCATTGTGCTCTATAACCTTACAAATATCAATATTACAGAGCGTATCAGGGAGATAGCAACCATTAAGGTGCTTGGATTTTACAAGAGAGAAACGGAAAGCTATGTATTTCGTGAAAATCTGCTGCTGACTGTGTTGGGAATGCTTCCGGGGCTTGTATTGGGACATTTTTTGCATGCCTTTGTCATGAGCCAGGTGCAGATAGATCTGATGGCCTTTGATATCAGGGTGGCCCCTGTCAGTTATCTGTACAGCGCTCTGCTGACGGTTACATTTGCATGGCTGGTGAATCGGGGAATGAGCGGCAGGCTGGATAGCGTCAGCATGACGGAATCTCTGAAGAGCGTAGATTAACGAAGAACACAAGAGGTGAAAAAATGAAGTTTGATATGCATTGCCACACAAAGGAAGGCTCCCTGGACGGCAAGGTGCCGATAGAAGAGTTTATTTCTATTTTAAAGGAAAAAGGTTATGACGGAATGCTTGTGAGTGACCATAATTCCTATGGCGGTTATCGGGCGTGGAAACGGAACTTGAAGGATAAGTGTTTCAAAGATTTTGTGGTGCTCAAGGGAATAGAGTACGACACCATTGATGCCGGGCATATCCTGGTTATCATGCCGGAGAATGTAAAGCTCAAGATTCTGGAGCTGAGAGGTCTGCCGGTGCAGTTCCTCATTGACATTGTTCACAAGAACGGTGGAATTCTCGGACCGGCTCATCCCTGTGGAGAGAAGTATCTGAGCATTACCAATACCAGGAAGCATCGTAACCAGCTTGCCGTGATTGATAAGTTTGATTTTATGGAGGGCTTCAATGCCTGCGAGAGTCCGGAGAGTAATGAGAGGGCCCAAAAGATTGCAGAACTGTTCGCCAAGCCCGTGTTCGGCGGAAGCGATGCCCATAAGGCGGATTGTGTGGGACTTGCCTATACGGAATTTAACGGCAGGATTACCGGTGAAACAAGTCTGATTAGATTAATCAGGGAACAGGGCAGAGCTGCAAGTGCCTGCGGCGGTAAATACTATGAGGGAACTACCAAGAAGAAAATCGGCAGGGCAAACGATCTGCTGGTACAGTCCTTCTGGTTCTATAATCATGCCTGTAGCATTATCCGCCGTCACAAGCGGAAACTGGAATTAAAAAAGATATATATCAGATTACAATAATCTGTTACGGAAATATTGCATACTTTATAATTCTTATTCACTAATTCATAAATTCTTAAGTTCTATTCTTCCGGGATTATGATATAATGAGCGCATAGGAAAACAAGCGGCTGCGAAGCAGACATTTGTTTTTCTTGCGCCATTAACGAGCAAGCCGCCTGCGAAGCAGGAGATAAAGCACTTGCAAGCGCTTAGCTTGCGAGTGTTGGAAAGCATAAAACGCTTGTAAAAAACATATAAGAGGTGTCTATGAAACAGAAACTGACAGTATTTACCTTGATGATGACCTTTCTCCTGTCGGCTGCAGGCTGCGGGAAAAAGCAGGAAACAGAAGTTACAGATGAAAATGCTTATGTCTATGTCCCTCAATATATCAGTCTGGGAGAGGATGAGAACAGAAGCAACGCAGATTTTATATACCGAAACGGGGAACTGAATTATGTCCAGTATGTATGGGAGCCGGGAAGTGAGGGAAAACAGCTTTACTGCAGATATCATCTGACTGAAGGCACTACCAGGACTGCGGATATGCCAAAAGCGGATCCCGACAGCAATGTGTGCTCATCGGCAGTGGATGCAGAGGACAATCTCTACATTCTTTACGAAAAGTATGTCATGGATGAGAGAAATCCGGAGGATTACCATCAGGAGTATTCGATTGCCAAGTACGATTCCTCCATGAAACAGATATTTCTTCAGGACATCACAGAGCAGGTGAACAGCGGAGACAGAGCCTATGTTCAGGGGATGGTGCTGGACAGCGAGAACAGAATTTACATTCATGCCGGGGAAAGAATCCATTTGCTGGATGCAGACGGGAAATATGCCGGTAAGGTGGAATTCAACAGCTCCTGGGTGGAAAGCGTGGGTATCGGAAAGGATGGAAAGGTTTATGCCATCTATTATGACAACAACAGTGGAAATGGCGGTATGGTTGCCACAGAGATTGACTTTGCGGGAAAGAAGATAGGAAGCACATACCGGAATCTGCCCCAGCTCAATGGGGATGTCAAGATTTCTGCGGGCTCCGAGAAGGATTTGCTCATCAGTGACTCCGTAAAGGTTTACGATTATGATAAAGAAGCTCAGGAATATAAAGAGCTGCTGGACTGGGTGGATTGTGACATAAACGGAATGTATGTGGGATATGTCTGCAGTACGGAGGATGGCAATCTGCTTGCCGTAGTCAATGATTGGGACACGGGGAAGACGGAAATAGCATGTCTTGCAAAAAAATCTGCGGCAGAGGTGCAGCAGAAAGAGAAAATTGTGATTGGTGTGCTTTGGACAGACCAGGATTTGCAGTCGGCGGTTGTCAGGTTCAACAAGAGCAGTGAGAAATACCATATCAGCATTAGACAGTATTACAGCGATGGTATGGAATATCAGGATGTCATTGCCAGAATCAACAGCGATATTATCTCCGGAACCAATTGTCCGGACATCCTGGATCTCAATCAGCTGGATATCGCTAAGCTCAGTGGTGCAGGAGCTCTTGAGGATTTGACACCCTATCTTGAGAAGAGCAGTAAATTAAGCAAGGATTCATTTCTGGAAAGTATAATTAGTGCATACACCTATGACGGTAAGCTGGTGGGGATTCCCAAGAATTTCCAAATTGAAACACTGGTGGGAAAGAAATCCCTGCTCGGGGATAGAACTGACTGGTCAGTACAGGATATCATTGATTTTTCTGCTGAGCATCCCGACGCCGAGCTTTTTGAGTATACCTCCAAGGAGGATATGCTAATGATTCTCATGACCTTTAATGAGGGAGCCTTTATCGACTGGCAGAAGGGAACCTGCAATTTTAATTCTCCTGAGTTTATCAATATTCTGGAGTTTGTCAATCAATTCCCGGAGGAGTATGACTATAATGCTGACAAACCCTCCGCACCTTCGAGACTTGCCTCAGGAGACCTGCTTCTGTACAGTATGGGTCTCGGACAATTTCAGGATATACAGCAGTATCCTGCCATGTTTGGCGAGGAGGTGACCTATATCGGTTATCCCACGGTTGACGGACAGTCAGGATGTATTCTCAGCGGCACCGGCAACTATGCTATTTTGACAGGTTCTGAGCACAAGGAGGGAGCATGGGCCTTTATTGAGGACTATCTTACCAATGATGACAGTATGTTCAGCTGGGGCTTCCCTACCCAAAAAGCAGCTCTTGACAAGTTAATAAACGAGGAACTGAATGTTGAGTATGTGAAGGATGAAAACGGAGAGCTGCTGCTTGATGAGGAAGGAAATCCCATTCCGCAGAACGGTGGCGGAAGCATTGGCTGGGGTGACTGGGAATATACATTCCATCCCTGCACCCGGGAAGAGATTGATACCGTTCTGGAGCTGGCAGACTCAGCGAGACCGATTTCCCTGAGTAATCAGGATGTTTTGAAAATCATTGCGGAGGAAGCCCAGGCTTATTATAAAGGGGATAAGAGTGCAGCGGATGTGGCAGCCCTGATTCAGAGCCGTATATCCGTGTATGTCGGTGAGAATAGTTAAAATGGCGAAGTTGATTACAGAGAAAAAAAAGTTGAAGAAAAAGGAATCAGGACAAAGGAAGCCGGTACATACAAAAACTACGAAATCCACCAGGAAGCGGAAGGTACTGTCAGGTCTGTTTCTTGCCCCCAGCTTTCTGGGGGTTCTCCTTTTCTTTATCCTCCCATTTATGGTGATTGTTTATTATTCCTTCGTGGATAATCCCATCAATGGTGAATTTGTGTTTTTGGATAACTTCAAAATGATTGTGAAGAATGCAGCCTTTCGGCGGGCGGTGAAAAATACCGCTACCTTTTCGGCCATAGCTGTGCCGCTGGCTGTGGTGCTTTCCCTGCTCCTGGCGATTGTGCTGGAGGCAAAGCTTCCTTTCAGAAGCCAGTTCAGAACCTTTTTCTTAAGCCCTATGATGGTGCCGGTGGCATCCATCGTACTGATCTGGCAGGTTTTGTTTCACTACAACGGTGCCGTCAATGATGTCCTTGGTGTGTTCGGTGTCGATAAGATTGACTGGATGAAATCCGAATACGCAATCATAGTAATCGTGATTCTATTCCTGTGGAAGAATCTGGGCTATAATATGATTCTTTTTATGGCAGCACTGGCCAGCATCCCCAAGGACATTCTGGAGGTGGCGCGGCTGGAGAGTGCAACGCCGCTTCAGACCTTTTTCCACATCAAAATCAGATATTTATCCTCGACACTGATGTTTGTGACGATTATGTCCTTGATTAACTCCTTCAAGATTTTCAGAGAGGTATATCTGCTGACGGGAGATTATCCGGTGGAAACCACCTATACCCTGCAGCATTTTATGAACAATAAATTCCGTTCCCTGGATTATCAGATACTGTCGGCAGGTGCGATTCTGATGTCTCTGGTGATGATTGTCATCATCGGAATTCTGTTTCTTGTGGAGAATTACTTCGGAAAGGATGTGGAAGGATGAGCAAGAAAAACACGTCTTTGCCAAACGATATCATATATCAAAGAGACAGAAGGAGAATAAAGAGAAAAAAGGCCTTTGGAATTGTGAAGGTGTCCGTTGCAACCCTGATTGCAGCGTTTTTTGCCATTTTATTTCTGACACCGATTATTCTCACGATTACCAATTCCTTCATGGCATCCTCGGAGATCTCATCGAACTATGGGTCTGTATTTGCCACCAATGCCAATGGCGGCAAGGTGTATATCTCCGAAAAGGTGACGCTGAAGTTTATTCCTGATATTGTATCCTTTAGTCAGTACATAACAGTGCTTTTCAAGAGCCCGGAATATCTGTTGAAATTCTGGAATTCCGTGATATTGGTAGGTCCCATCGTATTTTTCCAGTTAGCGGTGGCATGCCTGGCTTCTTATGGATTCACGAGATATAGAGGAAAGTTGAGGAGTATGATATTTTTCTCTTATGTGATTCTGATGCTGATGCCTTACCAGGTAACCCTGGTGCCGAACTATCTTGTCAGTGACAAGCTGCAGATTCTGGATACCAACTGGGCCATATGGCTACCGGGTATTTTTTCTCCCTTTGCGGTATATCTGCTGACGAAGTTTATGAGGAGAATTCCGGAGGGGGTGATGGAGGCTGCCATGATAGACGGTGCAAACGAGTGGCAGATATTCCGGAAAATATGTCTGCCCCTGTGTAAGGGGGCTATCTGTTCGGCAACCATACTGGTGTTTATCGATTACTGGAATATGGTGGAACAGCCGCTGATTCTGCTGTCAGACCCGGAGAAGCATCCACTTTCCGTATTTTTAAGCAAAATCAATGCCGGAGAGATCGGTCTGGCCTTTGCCGTGGCTACCATTTATATGGTACCAAGCCTGTTGATTTTCCTATACGGAGAGGAGTATCTGGTGGACGGAATTACCTATCAGGGAGGCATTAAGGGATAAATACTGTCAATTATTTTTGGAGAGGAAATAGAAAATGAACGAAAAAGGTGTAAACAAAAGAGAATGGGTAAAAACGGCCGCAATCATATTTTTGTCAGTGATGCTGGTGCTTACTTTTTTCTCCAATACCATTATGAACTATTCCCTGCCGGAGGTATCCACAAAGTACGTGGAATCCGGCACCATAACTGCTAAAATCAGAGGTACGGGAACAGTGGAGAGCGGTGACCCCTATGAGATTATTGCCAAGGAATCCAGAAAGGTTCTCAGCGTGGCAGTCCGTGAGGGTGATAAGGTACAGAAGGGCGACGTGCTCTTTTACCTGGAGGATACGGACAGCGAGGAACTGAAGGCGGCGAAGGCTGCCCTGGAGGAGGCTAAAAAAGGGCTTGAGGCATCTCAGAGTGACTACGAGAATACTTTGTTGAATGCAGATATTACTTCATCGGAGATTGACCAGGCGAACCGTGATGTTTCTCCGGAAGTGTATCGTGCTCAGATTACCAATATTCAGAAGGAAATCACAGCAGCAAAGGAAACGATGAAACCTCTGAAGGAGAAAGAGGCGCAGCTCACACAGACCATTAGTGATTTTGCAAAGCAGATTGAGTATGAGCAGTCTAAGAATGGTGCTTCCGGTACGGCTTATAACACTGCCAAGGAAAAGCTTGACAACGCAAAGACACGGTTGGAGCTTGCCACCGACGCAATGACTGATGCGAATGCAGCAGTCCGGAGTGCAGAGGAAGTGTTGAATGACAGTATGCAAACACCTACCGAAGAGCAGGTTGAAGGTTTGCAGACAGCATGGAATACAGCAGAAGCAGAAGCTGAACAGGCTGAGAATGCAGCAGCAGCAGCTCCCGGCGATACTGGCTTGGCTGCAACTGCTGCTGACAAACGCCAAGCAGCCAATGACGCGAAAGCGGAATATGAAGCCAAGAAGGAAATCAGGGACACAGCGGTCCTGGCCCTAACCAATGCCCAGGCTGCAAAGACGAGAGCAGAGCAGGAGCTGAGCAGTGCACAGACTGCCAAAAACACGGCGGAGAGCGAATTCGCAGAGGCACAGAAGGCATACGGAGATCAGGCGGCTGTCATTGAGAATCTGACCAAGGCTAAGAACGAGTATGATTTGGAACTTTACGGAGTTCAAAAAAAGTTAAAAACAGCGGAGGAAGAAGTAGCTGCAAAACAGGAAAAGCTTCAGGAATTAATGAGTGTCATCGGTAATGTGACCAATTTGGAGGCGAAGCTGGATGCCATAGAAGAGGCAGAAAAGAAGGTGGCAGAATGCTCTGCTGAGGTAGACAAGGAATTGGCAAAGGCGAAGGGGGCCACCATAACGGCAGACATTTCCGGAACCGTCAGCTCCATCAATGTGGTTGCGGGAAAGACCTTCCAGTATCAGGAGACCTTAGCCGTGCTGCAGCCCGAGGGTCAGGGCTGTACTATGAGCTTTTCGGTAACCAATGAGCAGGCAAAGCGTCTGTCCGTAGGAGACAGGGCAGAACTGGTGAATTCCTGGAGATATGACGACCTGGATGTGGTGCTCACAAGCATCAAGCCGGATAAGGCAAACCCTGCCCAGAACAAGCTTTTGACCTTCAGCATTACAGGAGACATTGTGGCAGGACAGTCCTTATCCGTATCTGTGGGACAGAGAAGTGCCAACTATGATTATATCGTTCCTAACAGCGCGTTGAAGGAGGATTCCAACGGCAAATTCATCCTGATTGTGGAATCCAAGTCCAGCCCTCTGGGCAACCGCTATATTGCCACCAGAGTTGACGTGGAGGTCGTTGCATCCGACGATACACAATCGGCAATCAGAGGCGGAATCATGGGGTATGAATATGTCATCACTACCGCAACGAAGCCCGTGGAGGCAGGACAGCAGGTTCGGTTGTCGGATAATTAATTCTCACGGAAATGAGGCAAACAATGAAGAGACTGATACTGGGAATCAGCGGGGGAATTTCTTTCCTGCTGTTCCTGATTCTGGCAGTTCTGACAGGACACCTGGGGAAAGCACAGGAGACTCAGAATGCCGCATACCGATGGAACAAAGAAGGCGGTGCAGCGCAGGTCAGCTGTTTCTTTTCGGTAAATTCCATGATAAGTGAAGACGGTATACAGGAGTTTGAGCATTCCATAGATCAGGCACTGATTGAAGCTGCGGTAGAAACGGAGTCTGAGAATCCAAGTGCCAGAGCCTGGATAGATGCTTACAGCGCAGACGGGCAAATCAGCGTTTCCAGTGACAGGGCTACGGTGGAGGCGGATGCCATCGGTATTGGCGGAGATTTTTTCTATTTTCATCCCCTGAAGCTGTTGTCCGGAGCCTATTTTTCGGGAAATGACTTAATGCAGGATTATTGCATTATCGATCAGGATGCCGCATGGAAGCTGTTCGGCTCCAATGATGTCGCCGGCATGCATGTGTATATCAACGGAATCCCCCACATCATCACAGGCGTGGTGGAGCGCGAGACGGATAAAATGCACCGGGCTGCAGGGCTGGATAATACCATGATTTATGTTTCTTACCAGACTTTAAGCACCCTGGGAAGTTGCAATGGAATCAATCATTATGAGATTGTCATGCCGAATCCCATCACCGGCTTTGCCTATAACTTTGTGAAGGAAAAGCTGGCATTGAATGAGAGAGAAACCGAGGTTGTGGAGAACAGCAACCGTTATTCCCTCATGTCCCGCTTGAAAATGATTCCGAAAATGAGCTATCGTTCCATGAATGGGAAAGCCATTATTTATCCCTATTGGGAAAATGTGGCAAGGTGCTACGAGGACATTCTTACCATAATTACGATATTTGAGGTGTTGTTCTTAGGGTATTTCGTTCTTGCGGTTGTTATCTTATTTATATATTGGTGGCGACATAAGGGCTGGACAATCAAAGGGGTAAGCCTTAAACTAAAGGATAAGGCAGAGCGCCTGGCTGAGAGAGCCCGTGCCAAAAGATTAAGTGGATATAAAAAATCAAAAGGAGGAGAATTATGAAAAAGGGATTTGCAAAGAGGGCGCTGTTAATCAGCATGGTTCTTACCCTTGCCTTCGGTCTGTTTGGCTGTGGCAAAAAAAAGGACGATGACATGGCGAATGCTGCACTTGCCAAAGAAAATGTTTACAAGATACAGGAAATTGCGCTTCCTGAGTTTTATAAGTCGGGAAACGGAAGCATGGACATGAGGGCGTCCGCTGTGGTAAATGACAAGGTTTACATGATTTTCAGAGTTTACGACTGGGAGAATTACAGTGAAGAAGAGGATTTGCGCCTGATTTCCATGAACAAGGATGGCAGTAATGTCAAGGTTGTACAGATAGAAGTTCCCAAGGCGGACCCCCTGGTGAAGGAGGATGCCACAACCCTGCCTGAGGGTACCGTACCGGAGGAGTCAGAACCGGTGGAAATCATGCCCAGAGATGAGGCTGCAACAGAGAAAGTCCCTGCAGAGGATGAGGATGCTGCCACAGATGATTACATCTCGGATGATACTGATATTAAGTATCCTACATACGGCAATACCTACGATTCAACCAATTACGAGAATTTCTTCTTTACCGCGGACGGAAATATCTGTGGTATGAAGATGGTAACGCATGAGGATTGGGAGAATCCTGAGAACAATCAAGGCAAGTGCTATCTTGTGAAGTGGAACACAGAAGGTAAAATATCCGAAGAGACAGAGATTGAAGGTCTTAACCTGTACAATTATGAGGAAAATATATATATCAGCTACATTGCAGAATGCAAGGATGGTTCTGTCAGTCTGATCTTGGGCGGAGATGATTTCTACAAGATAAATGTTGGAAAGGACGGTAAAGTATCTCCTAAAAAGAAGCTTGCGGATGCGGCAAAGCCACTGTTCCAGAGTTACATGAATGTGATGCGTGTGGAGCCCGGACTGGTATATTCAATCTATTATTCCCAGGATGATTATTCCAAGAATTATGCGGCCTTCTATAATGTGGACACGGATGAGGTGTCAGATGTGAGGGAATTGCCTTCCACCTTCGGCTCCAGCTGGACTTACGACACCATGGCCCTTGGTCTGGACAAAAAGCTGCTGTTTACCACCAATAACGGAATCAATGAGTATACCATTGGTGATACAGACAGCAAGCCCAGGATGAACAGTATTAATTCAGACCTGTGTATTACCAGATTCTTCAGCATCATTGAGACCTCACCGGAATCCTTTATCGGTATCTATTCAGAGGACTGGGAGTCCGGTGCGAAGGCAGCCGTATTTACCTATGTAAAGCCCGAGGATATCGTTGACAAGAAGGTAATCACTCTGGCAGGCATCTACATACCCTATGATTTGAAAAAGAGAGTGGTTGAATATAACCGTAACAATCAGGATTACAGAATTGTTATGAAGACCTATGAACAATATAACAACATGGAAAATGAGTATACCGGTGCAGTGACCCAGTTGAACAACGATATCGTTTCAGGCGGTATGCCGGATATTCTTTATGCCTCAAATAACCTGCCTGTAGAAAACTATATTGCCAAGGGACTGGTAGCTGATATCGGTAAGCTGATTGAAAATGATGAGGAGCTTTCCAAGGTTGAGTTCCTGCAGAATGTGTTTGATGCTTATTCCATTGACGGAACTTTGTACTATGTTGTTCCGTATTTCAATCTCAACACCATGATTGCCAAAAAATCTCTGGTGGGTAACAGAAGCACCTGGACTATGGAGGACATGAAAAAGGTAGTTGCAGGGATGGGAGAAGAGGCAAGCGCATTCGGGGAGATGACCAGAGACAACTTTATGAACTTTGCGATGTACTATTGCGGAAGTCAGTTTGTTGATTTGGCTACCGGCAAGTGTAATTTTAACGGTGCTGACTTCATTGGTATCATGGAATATGCCAAGACTCTTCCCAAGGAGATTGTTTATGACGAGAACTCCTGGAATAGGGATTACCAGGCGCAATACAGAGACAACGAGACTCTGCTGATGTCCTGTTATATAGGAGATTTCAGATATCTGGTACAGAGCATTAAGGGTGCCTTTGGCGATGACTTTACCTATGTAGGCTTCCCCGCAGAGACCGGTAAGGGCTCCTATATTGAATGCTATAATTCCTACGTACTTTCTGCAAAATCAGCAAACCAGGATGAAGCCTGGAACTTTGTCAGATATTACCTGACCGAGGAGTACCAGAAGGAACAGAGCATGCCGGTGCATAAGAAGCTGTTCGAGGAGAAGGCAAAGCAGACCATGGATCGTCCTTATTGGGAGGATGAGAACGGCGAAAAGCAGTACTATGATTACACCGTCTATATCAACGGTGAGGAAGTCATTCTGCAGCCCTTTACCGAGGCGCAGATGCAGGAATTGTTAAGCTTTATGGAATCTGTTGACAGACGCAGCTATGCTGACCAGGAGATTTTGAAGATTATTATGGAAGAGGTAGAAGCTTACTTCTCCGGTCAGAAGTCGGCGGCCGATGTTGCGGCAATTATCCAGAGCAGAGCACAGATGTACGTTGACACCAACCGATAGAGGATAAAGCCAGTCCATTTCGAATTATGTTCCTCGCCGGATTCTACGGGAACGCAATATTGAAACGGTAACTGAGAATAATGGATGATAGAAAATAAATAGATTATCCCCGGATTTCAGAATGGCAATATGCCAAAAAGCTGAAAACCGGGGATTCTGTATTGGCTGGAATTACTTACTGTTGAAGATATGAGATACGAAAGCCCCAAAGGTATGAGAATAATGATTTTTACCAGACATAGATCAGATTTACGAAAGGGTGATGGGAATTCCCTTTTTTCCCAGATAGCATTCCAGGGTCAGCTCCTGGCCGTGTTCCTTCAGCCATTGTTTGTGTATCTTGTAATCCGGCATCACAGAGCCCACCATGTTCCAGAAGGCAGTACCGTGATTCATGTGTGTCAGGTGACAGAGCTCATGTACTACCACATAATCAAGGACTTCCGGAGGAGCGAAAATCAGGCGGTAATTGAAAGACAGTGTTCCGCCGGAGGAGCAGCTGCCCCAGCGTGTTTTCTGGTCTCTGATGGTAATCGAGGTATAGGTACCGCCGGTAAGCCTATGAAAAAAAGCCACCCGGCCCTCTATCTGTTTCCGGGCGGTATTGCGATATCTTTTTTCTAATGTTTCCAGACGCCTTTTTTCGGCCTGTGTGAGATATATTTTCATCCTTACACCATTTTCTTGTCTACCTGAATGACTGTATAATAATTCGGATTCGTCTGTCGGACTTTTTGCTGAATCAGAGTTGTAAGTTCAGAATCCGTTAGGCGGAAATCATAGGGAGTTACTACATCAAAGATAAGGTTCGTATGGGTGGGACCGGTGACAATACGGAAATCATGTATGGTTAGGGAGGCGTCAATTTGTGCCAAGATTTCTTTTACCAAGGCTTTCAGGCGGTCGGTTTTTTCATCGCCCACCTGTACGGGGTCCATATGTATCACCGCATGACAGCTCAGCGTTGTCTGCAATTCGTGCTCGATGGAATCGATGACATCGTGCAGAGTCAGAATGTCACCGTCAGCAGGAACCTCAGCGTGTAGGGAAATCAGTACACGACCGGGACCGTAATCGTGAACAATGAGATCATGCAGACCAATGACTTCCTCGTAAGACAGGACAATGTTGGTTACCTGTTCTACAAATTCCCGGGTGGGTGGCTGACCAAGCAAGGGACCAATGGTTTCCTGAGCAGCTTTGATGCCTGCCCAGCAGATAAACAGTCCCACCAGCAGACCACACCAGCCGTCGATTGTAATGGACGTAAAATGACCGATGAGAGTGGCGATAAGTACAACAGTGGTGGCAAGGCAATCACTGATGGAATCTGTTGCAGTGGCGGACATGGCCGCGGAATCCAGTTTTTTACCTAGCGTTCTGTTGTAATAAAACATATAACATTTCACCAGGATGGAAGCCAGCAGAATAACGATGATTATGGGAGCAAAGGTCAATTCTTCCGGGTGGATGATTTTATTTACAGAACTTTTTACCAGCTCTATTCCCATGAGCAGAATCAGGACAGAAACGCCCAGACCGGAGAGGTACTCCATACGACCGTGGCCGAAGGGATGTTCAGGGTCTGGTTTGTGCCCTGCAATTTTGAAGCCCAGTAGTGTGATGATGGAAGAACCTGCGTCCGACATGTTATTAAAAGCGTCGGCAGTAATGGCGATGGAGCTGCTCAGAAGTCCTGCAAGAAATTTGCCGGCAAAAAGCATCAGATTCAGAAAAATCCCGACGCCGCCGCAAAGCATGCCATAGGCTTGACGGACTGTCGGATTTTTAATTTCTGATTTGTTTTTGATAAATAGGTTCGATAATAAGGTAATCATTGGTAACTCCGTAATAGATTATTTTCTATACAGTATAGCAAGCAGGGGATGAAAATGCAATTGATTTTCGAACCGCTTGTTTATGATTGCAAGTCTGAAAAGTGGGGTAACAGACAGGTTATAGCTGATGTGTAATAGCTATGTGAAATAAGCTTAGTCGCTCTTGTCCTACTTGCATGGTGTAAAAAAACATGATACAATAAGCCGCGAAAGAACAAGAAGCTACCGAGAATTAGTGAATATACCAAGTTTGGTTGTATGAGCCGGGAGTTGACGGTGTATGCCGAAGCCGGATAAATAGGCTGGGATGGCAGAATATACCGGAACTGGCAGAATATACCGAGAGTCGGCGAAGTATACTAAGGATTGGTAGAAGATAGTAAGAGTCACTGTAAAGAATTACGATAAGGAGAGAGAAAGATATGAACAAAAAACCGGTAGTTTTGATGATTTTGGATGGCTATGGCCTGAATGATAAGAGCGAGGGTAATGCAGTTGCCATGGCAAAGACCCCCGTTATGGATAAGCTGATGAAAGAATATCCTTTCGTGAGAGGCAATGCCAGTGGAATGGCAGTAGGGCTTCCTGAGGGGCAGATGGGTAACTCCGAGGTGGGCCACCTCAATATGGGTGCAGGCCGTATCGTTTATCAGGAGCTGACCAGAATTACAAAAGAGATTCAGGATGGCACCTTTTTTAAAAATCCCGCCCTGCTCAGTGCAGTGAACAATTGTAAGAAGAATAACAGCGCCCTTCATCTGTTCGGACTGCTCTCCGATGGAGGGGTACACAGTCACAACACGCATCTTTACGGATTGTTGGAGCTGGCGAAGAGGAACGGACTTGAGAAGGTTTATGTACACTGCTTCCTGGACGGACGTGATACACCTCCCGCAAGCGGAAAGGAATTTGCCGAGAGCCTGAATGCGGAGATGGAGAAAATCGGAGTGGGCAAAATAGCGTCCGTAATGGGCCGTTATTACGCCATGGACAGAGATAATAACTGGGAGCGTGTCAAGCTGGCATACGATGCCATCACCAGGGGCGAGGGACTGACGGCTGCCTGTGGTATCTGTGCGATTCAGGAATCCTATGACAGAAATGAAACTGACGAATTTGTAAAGCCTACTGTGGTGGTGGAAAACGGAAAGCCCGTTGCAACCGTACAGGATGGGGATTCCGTTATCTTCTTTAATTTCCGCCCCGACCGTGCAAGAGAGATTACCAGAGCTTTCTGTGATGATGATTTCAAGGGCTTTGACAGAGGTGCCAGAAAGGACATTACCTTTGTATGCTTCTCTGATTATGACCCGACTATTTCCAACAAGGAGGTCGCTTTCCACAAGGTGGCGGTAACCAATACCTTCGGAGAGTGGCTGGCAGCAAACAACCTGAAGCAGGCCCGTATTGCCGAGACAGAGAAATATGCCCATGTTACCTTCTTCTTTAACGGCGGTGTGGAGGAGCCCAATCCCGGAGAAGACAGAGTTCTGGTAAACTCCCCTAAGGATGTGGCAACCTATGATTTGAAGCCCCAGATGAGTGCGCCCGAGGTATGTGAGAAGCTTTGTGCAGCCATTCGTTCCGGCAAGTATGATGTGATTATCATCAATTTTGCAAATCCCGATATGGTAGGACATACCGGAGTACTGGAGGCTGCAATTAAGGCTGTAGAGACAGTGGACGAATGCGTCGGAAAGGCAGTGGATGCCATCAAAGAGGTAGATGGCGCAATGTTTATCTGCGCTGACCACGGCAATGCAGAACAGCTTGTGGATAACGAGACAGGAGAACCCTTCACCGCACATACCACCAATCAGGTACCGTTCATTCTGGTAAATTACGACGAAGCGTATACTCTTCGGGAGAACGGCTGCCTGGCAGATATTGTACCTACCCTGATTCAGATTATGGGAATGGAGCAGCCCGCGGAGATGACAGGAAAGTCCCTGCTGGTGAGAAAATAAAATAGTGCAACTCTTGTCACTGGCAGATATTACTATTAGCTGTTAGTTATTTACAATAATCTGCTTACAATAAGCGGTTTATTATTCGTTTTTTCAATTCGCTGTTAAAGCTAGCTGTATGATTTAGTTATTAATTATTAGTTGCTTTCTGCCGCCGGTGCATTAAGACCGGCGGTTGGAAGCGGATATTACTCTCAATTCATGAAGTATTACGTCAAAAATTAAGTATTCTGTAAATCCTCACGAAAAACAAGCAAGAAATTGCGT
>JBJENR010000026.1:0-8521 GCA_051880315.1 Acetatifactor sp. | reverse complement strand
AAATTAAGTATTCTGAAAATCCTCACGAAAAACAAGCAAGAAATTGCGTCAAAAAACGAGCATTCCAGAAATCCTCACGAAAATCAAATCACAACATCAAGAAAGGATAAGATATGATTAGCAACATTCAATTCCAAGTAAATTTAGAGCAGGAAATCCAAGAATTAACTGAGCTGGCGAAGAAACTGAGGCTTCGATTGGTAAATGCGCCGGAGGGAACGCTGTGTATCAGTAAGACAGGAAAAGGTAAATACTCACAATACCATATCCAGCATCAGGGAAAGCGGACATACTTACCGGTAAGTAAGCAAGAACTTGCTTTTGCACTTGCACAAAAAGCATATGATGAGAAAGCACTTGCAATAATTGAACTCAGGTTGAAAGAAGCAAAAAAATTACTGAGGAAATATGATTTGTCCATAGAAGCTTTGTATTCGAAACAATCCGATGAAAAGAAAAAACTAATTACGCCGATTGTTCCAACAGATGAGATGTTTGTTAAAGAATGGTATAAAAAACATCCGGGCTCTGCAAATCCTTATCAAAACAATTCCACGATTTATACTGAACGGGGAGAAGTGGTGCGATCAAAATCAGAAAAGATACTGGCAGACTTGTTTTTTAGGCGAAATATACCATATGTTTATGAGCCTATGATGGAAGTTGGCAAGGGAAAAATTGTATATCCTGACTTTTTGCTTTTATATGTAAAGCAAAGAAAGACATACATTTATGAGCATTTTGGAATGATGGATCATCCGGAATATGTCAAGAATACACTTGAGAAACTGAGTTTGTATTCAGAGAACGGGTATTGGTATGGAGATAAACTTCTGTTTAGTTTTGAGACGAGCACCAATCCACTGAATACAAAGAATGTTGAAAAAATGCTGTGCCATTTTATATAAAAAACACGTCAAGAGTAACATCAAACATACGTCAAATAGTCATCAAATGAAAAACGCCAAATAAAACGTCAAAAAATGTAAAAAAGATTAAAAGAAAATGTCAAATGAAAACCACCAAATAAATAGCATTAAGCAAAACATAACGCCAAATTCTTTAGTGGCATTAACGAAAGCTGTAAGTTATACATACTTTACTGAATACAATTTTTAATCACTCATCTGTTGCTTCGTTTGCTTCTACGTTCGTATTGGCTTCATAAGCTATATAGGATTATTCCGCCAAAGCAATTATTCATAATGCTTGATAATAATTCATAATAATTCATATTTCTTCATAAAGCTTCACAATACATACAAAAAGAATTAAGGTGACAAGCCTATAGGGAAACGTTATAATTACTTTAATTCACATTTGGTATAATATGGTCTTTGTGGATTTTGAGATAATTGAACAAGTTGATGGAGGTAAATTGATTTATGATACCTACAAGAGCAGAAGCAGAAAGATTGTTAAAAGAAGCAGAACAATGTAATCCCGGACCCTGGGGAAATCACAGCCGTGTTGTAGCCCATTGTGCGGAAAAAATAGCAGACGCCTGTGAAGAGTTAGATGGTGAAAAGGCATATATAATTGGTTTGCTCCATGATATTGGAAGGAAGTTTGGAGTCAGGCATTTAGGGCATGTTTCAGATGGCTATACATACATGATGTCTCTGGGATATGATGAGGTCGCCCGGATTTGTCTTACCCATTCCTTTCATAACCAATCTACAAAAGAGTACATAGGTAAATTTGATACTTCCGAAGAAGAACTGGAGTTAATCAATACCACACTAGCTAAAGTAACCATGGATGATTATGACAGACTGATTCAGTTGTGCGATTCCCTAGCCGGTAGTGAGGGAGTGCTGGATATTGAGGAGCGTATGGGAGATGTGAAGAGGAGATACGGCTCATATCCGCAGGAAAAATGGGACGCCAATATCAGATTAAAGGAATACTTTGAAGCGAAAGCAGGAAAAGATATATACGAAATTGTAGAAAAAGATACATTCAGTCCGGTAGTAGCCGGAAATCCGGTGAAAATGGTTCCCAAAGATAAATTTGATGTAGAATCCGTTCAGCAGATTAAAATGTTATCGGATGAAGAATATATTTCACTTCTGCCGGAGCTGTTGACTTTTTTACAGGATTCAAATTGGCCTGTTGCAGCTCCGTTGGCAAGGGAGATTTTTCATAGGATAGATATTTCCGAAAATTTTATCATAGATGTATTGTCAGAGGACAACCATGATGAGGAATGGAAATATCACTTGATTCTTTTGCTCAGACAAAATGAGAAGATAAAGCCCGGTGAAGCCGTAAAAAAAGCACTGAAACGAATTGCGGAGTGTCCGACAATAGGAGAAAAGAAAGCAGAGGTTGATGAAATGGCGCGACACTGCCAGTGCTTGTTTGAAAAGGAGAAATAACACAAAGCAATGCCAGTGCTTGTTTGAAAAGGAGAAGCAACACACAAAGCAATGCCAACGCTTTTTCAAAAAGGAGAAGTAAAAAACGCACAAAGGAAGTGAGGAAAACATGGTACAGGTAAGATTGGGAAAAACGGAAATTGCAGTGGAGAAGAATTCCTTCGGGGCGCTGCCCATCCAGCGAATATCCAGGGAGGATGCCGTAAAACTGCTGCGCAAGGCATATGACCATGGTGTGACATTTTATGACACGGCCCGTTTTTATACGGACAGTGAAGAAAAGCTGGGAGCGGCTTTTGAGGGGATGCGTGAGAAGGTATATATCGCGACCAAGACAGCAGCAACCACAGCGGAGGCTTTTTGGAAGGATTTACATACCTCCCTGAACAATCTGCGGACGGACTATATCGACATTTATCAGTTTCATAATCCTTCTTTTTGCCCCAAACCCGGGGATGGAAGTGGATTGTATGAGGCGATGCTGGAAGCAAAAGAAAAAGGCATGATTCGTCATATCGGTATCACCAATCACCGGCTGAATGTGGCGCATGAGGCGGTGGACAGCGGCTTGTACGAGACGCTGCAGTTCCCCTTCTGTTATCTGGCAACGGAAAAAGACTTGGAGCTTGTGGAGAAATGTAAGGCTGCAGACATGGGCTTTATTGCCATGAAAGCCTTGTCCGGCGGACTGATTACCAATTCGGCAGCGGCGTATGCCTTCCTGGCGCAGTATGACAATGTGCTGCCCATCTGGGGAGTACAGAGGGAGAGTGAGCTGGATGAATTCCTTTCCTATATCGACAAACCTCCTGTGATGAACGAGGAGCTGGCCGGGGTGATTGACCATGACAGAGAGGAGCTTCTGGGGGATTTCTGCCGGGGCTGCGGCTACTGTATGCCCTGCCCCGTGGGAATTGAAATCAATAACTGCGCCCGCATGAGCCTGATGATCCGCAGGGCGCCCTCCGCAGCTCAGCTGACTCCCGAGATGCAGGCGAAGATGAAGAAAATTGAAGCATGTCTGCACTGTGGCAAATGCAAGTCAAAGTGTCCTTACGGACTGGATACGCCGACATTGCTTGAAAAGAATTACAAGGATTACTGTGAAATTCTGGCCGGAAAGGCTTATTAGGGACGGAATACGACTTATCTTTGCCCGGGTACGGAGATGTATCTGCCGAATAAACCCCTCCTTCTTTGGATATACTTTTCAAAAATATATTCCGACAAGGAGGAGTTTTTTATGCCCGCATATTTTGAGATTACAAAAATACACGCCAGAGAAATCCTGGATTCCAGGGGCAATCCTACCGTGGAAACCGAAGTCACGGTGAAAAAAAAGGAAGGTGACAGATTGTATATCGGCCGTGCTGCGGTACCTTCCGGTGCAAGCACAGGCCTTTTCGAGGCCGTGGAACTCAGGGACGGAGAGGCAAAGGGTGGAGAGGCGAAGGACGGAGTAAAGGGCGGAGAAAAGGGCGGAGAGACCAGATATTCCGGGCTGGGAGTACAGCAGGCAGTGCGTAATGTCAACGAGAAGATTGCCCCGGTGCTGTTGGGCAGAAATGCACTGGAACAAAATGCCATCGATAGTACAATGGTGGCATTGGATGGCACGGAGAACAAGAAAAATCTCGGTGCCAACGCAATCTTGTCCGTCTCCGTGGCTTGTGCCAGGGCTGCGGCCTGTGCGCTGGACCTGCCGTTGTATCGGTATCTTGGAGGAATGAGTTCAAGGTTGCTTCCTGTTCCTATGATGAATATCCTGAACGGCGGTGCTCATGCCGGAAATTCCCTGGATTTCCAGGAATTTATGATTATGCCTGTGGGGGCGTGCTGCTTTAAAGAGGCACTCCGCATGGGCACAGAGGTGTATCACAGCCTGAGGAAGGTCTTGAAAGAAAAAGGTCTCTCTACTGCGGTAGGGGATGAGGGCGGCTTTGCGCCGGACGCAGAGAGCGTCGAAGAAGTATTGGAGCTGCTAATGGAAGCCGTGAAGCGGGCAGGTTATGAGTGCGGAAAGGATATCTGTTTTGCACTTGATGTGGCAGCCAGTGAATGGAAGCCTGTGAGCACAAACGGTATGATGGAAGCCGAGCATAAAATCACAGGCCAGTTTCAATATCATCTGCCAAAGTCAGGGAAGGATTACAGTTCGGACGAGCTCATTGACATGTACAAAAACATGGTTTCAAAATATCCCATCATTTCCATTGAGGACCCCCTGGATGAGGAGGACTGGAACGGCTGGAAAAGGATGACAGCAGAGCTTGGAGACTGTCTGCAGCTTGTGGGGGATGATTTGTTTGTCACAAACACGGAGCGTCTGGCAAAGGGCATTGCAAACGGATGCGGAAGTTCTGTCTTAATCAAGATGAATCAGATTGGAACGCTTTCCGAAACCATTGCGGCCATACAGATGGCGCATAAATGGGGATATACTTCCATTGCAAGTCACCGCTCCGGAGAAACGGAGGATACGACTATTGCGGACCTGGCCGTGGCATTACATTGTGGTCAGATAAAAACCGGTGCTCCCTGCAGAAGTGAGAGGGTGGCAAAGTATAATCAGCTCTTAAGAATAGAGGAGGAGCTGGGAGGGGAAGCCAAATATGACGGCAGAAGTGCAGTCAAATTGAAGAAATAACAGGTATAGAATTTACCATACGGCAATGTGGCAATGAGCGAGGAATCTCGTGCGAAGTCGGCTGCATCGAACGTGACCTTGGGAGTAGGAATGGTCTCAGTGTTTCATTGCCGTAAATTTTGGGTACGATTCTGCATATCCTGCAGGTGAAATATTTTTTACATATAATATATTGAATTTTTAACTCCTTATGCTGTATAATGTGTTATAAAGTGAATACATATGAGGAGGAATTCTGTTATGCCGATAATGAACGTGATTAAGAATGATTCGTTTGGCGATATGCTCTGTGTCAAAATCCCATGCGAAGATTTCAATGCCGGCTCACAGTTGATTGTAGCGGAATATGAAGAGGCACTCTTTGTCAAAGACGGGGTGGTAGAGAATGTTTTCGGCCCCGGCAAATATACATTGAGCACCGAGAATTACCCTTTTCTGACGAAGCTTATGTCCAGGCTTTTGACAGGTGGTGTCAGCGCGTACAACTGTAAGGTATACTACATAAATAAGTCCCACCATCTGGATTTGAAGTGGGGAACCTCGGATGCCCTCAGATGTCTGGATCCCGTGTGGGGTATTGAAGTACATGTGCAGGCCAGGGGTGCCTATACGGCGAGCGTAAAGGACGGTAAAAAGTTCTTTATAAAAATGGTGGGCGCAAATGTAAATGCTGCAGAGAGCGATATCGTAAAAAATTTCCGTATCTCTTTTCTCCAGAATATTACGGACGAGCTGGTGGCTTATCTGACCTCTGCTCCGGATGAGATTCTGGTGACCTGCAACAAAAAGAAAGCACTGGCCGAGAGTCTTACCGAGCCCTTAAATAATATTCTTGATGAGTATGGTCTGGAATTGAATAATTTCTATATTGAGAATATTGAAGTGCCGGAGCATGACGATTCCATGGGACGTATCAGAGAGATGCGTATCCAGCGCCAGGAGAAACGCTTTGAGCGTGAGCAGACTATGGCTGACCAGAGAATGCAGTTTGGCATGCGTCAGGAGGAAGCAGAAGCCGAGAGATATATTTCCGGACAGAAAGCACATGCCGATTATGAGAGAATGAAGATTCGCGATCAGGATGGCAACAACGGATGGGCAAGACAGGAAGCAGCCGAAATCATGAGGACGATGGCAGAGAACGGTGGCAATAGTGCGGGAGCGGGAATAGGCATGGAATTTGGCATGGGACTTGGTGTTGGCAAGGCAATGGGCAATATGGCAGGAGATTTCTTCGGCTCAATGAACCAGCAGGTAACCGGAGGACAGTCCAATAAGCTGATTTGTCCCAAGTGCAGTAACGTCAATCCGGAGGGCATGAAATTCTGCGGAAACTGCGGAACACCCCTTACACCGCCGGTTATTAAGTGCTCAAATTGCGGAGAAGAGATTCCTGCAGGGATGAAATTCTGCGGTCATTGCGGAACTCCCGTACCCCAGATGCCTGCCAGACAGACAAAATGCTCCCAGTGCGGTGCAGATATTGCGCCGGGCATGAAATTCTGCGGAGTTTGCGGTGCAAAAGTTGAATAGTAAAGTGCGAAAGGATAAATGAATCATGAATAAGTGGTTTAAATTTCTCATCGGTACCATCTTTATTGCGGTGCTGAACGTCGGTTTCTTTCTTCTGGTAGATTCCTGCGATCGTGAAACAACCTTCTGGATCAGCTGGGTATTTATACATATTGCATTTTTAGTGGCACTGATTATCAATGTGTTTGTGGTAGAACACAAGAAACTGATTTACGGCTATACCGACATGGCGATTTCCATAGCTTATTTTGTGGTGGAGCTGGTAGTGGGAATCCTGTTCATCATGGCGCTTCCCTCCCACAACATTGCGGCTTTCCTGATTCAACTGATTCTGCTGGGACTGTTCAGCATGGTCTACATCGGATTCCTGGGCATGAATCGGAATATTGAGAGTGCACAGCAGGAGAGCAAGCGTAATCTGATGGAATTCAGAAGCCTGGTAGAAACCATGAAGACCGTCAAGGACGCTGTAGAGTACAGTGCACCTTACAGAAAGACGGTGGAGCATGCATATGATGCCATGGCGGGGTCTCCGGTACACTCTGAAGCCGGAGCGGCGGAGATTGAAAATGCGATTCTTACAACAGCAGGTCAACTGAAGAGTGCCGTATTCGAGAAGAACGAAGAGAAGGTCACAAGACTTTGCGGAAAAATTGAAGAGCTGGTGGCAGACAGAAACAGGTATCTGCGTGCTCATCAATAAGATACATTACCGGGAGGAAAGAGAGAAATGGAAAACAATAACCAATGGTATTGCAGCTGGGTTGTGATTATCCTTGCATTAATTATTGCGTGGCCTGTAGGCGTGGGGCTGATTTTTTTGAGAACCCGTAATTCCAAGGCAGGTGCCTTCTCAGCTACCAGTGATAAGAAGGTATATTCTGCGGTGGGCGGTTTCCTGGCTGTAATGGGTTTGATTGCACTGCTCAATGACGGAGGCGGAGTTGCATTCTTTATGTTTGTGGGAGGCGTTGTCCTCATTTATTATTCCAACAAGCTTTCAAAGAAGGCTGCAAGAAACAGGTTATATATTGATTTGGTTATCAATAAAGGGGAAACAAACATTAATAAAATTGCGACCACAGTGAACGCCAGTTATGATGTTGTTGTGAAAGAGTTAAAGGCTCTTCAGTTTTCAGGAGTTTTAAGGAACGCGTCCATCAATGAGGAAGCTCATACAATCAGTATTATGCGTCAGGAGCCCAAGCCGACACCGATGTTCAATAACAATGGCAATATGCAGATGGGACAGACTGTGACACAGATGCAGGCTCCCAGTGTCGTGAAGAAATGTCCCGGCTGTGGCGCGGAATACACCGGAACAAAGGGAACACCCCAGGAATGTGATTATTGCGGCAAGAATTTTGTGTTCTGATTGAAACAGATGAATCATTAAAATGAATCAATAGAAAAGGAGATAAAGACATGGATTTTTTTAATAAGGCAAAGGATTCCATCGCATCAGCCGGAAAGGGACTTACACAGAAGGCCAGCAGCATGACGGGCCTTGCAAAAACCCAGGCAAAACTTAAGGATGAGGAGAAACAGTTGGATGAATGTCTTCGTGAATTGGGAAGAATGTATTATGACAACTGTAATGAAGATACCAGAAGACAGTTCCCGGAGCTGACCCAGAGAATTGATACCCTTTATCAGCAGATTAAGGATGACAAGATTGAGATTGTCTTTTTAAAGGGTAAAAAGGTTTGCCCCAACTGCGGAGATGAACTGGATATGGAAGTGGCTCATTGTCCCTCCTGCGGTTTAGATGTCTCGAATGTTAAGGGACCGGTTAAACATGAGGAGGCCCCGAAGGCTACTGTTTTCTGCCCCAGCTGTGGAAAGCCTCTTAATGAGGGAGCAAAATTTTGCATGAACTGCGGAGCCAAAATCGGAGAGTAAATAAACTGTTACATTCCATGGAAGGGAATCGGTGAGAGACCGGTTCCCTTTTTTTGTT
>JBJENR010000025.1:0-4976 GCA_051880315.1 Acetatifactor sp. | reverse complement strand
TTTTGCCTGCCATACCGGGTGCTTTTCGGGTGCTTGTCAACACGTTCATAGCCTTTTTCCTGTGCTGCGGATGGAGTCAGATAGATTTTCTTTTTTCCTGCCTTATAGCGGTATTGCTTTTCCCAGCCTTCTTTTTGTGCTTCTCTAAATTCAGAAGCAGTAAATCCTTTTTCTTCTCCGTCCTTTATGCAGAGGTATTCTTTTTCTGTTTTGTACTGCCAAGTACCGTCTTCGTTCAGAGGCCGGACAGTCAGGAGAATGTGTGCATGGGGATTATGTCCATCGGTATCGTGGATGGCAAAATCAGCACACATCCCCATATCTATAAAGTTCTTTTGAATAAAATCCTGAAGAAGAGAGATATTGCTGTTTGTGTCCAATTCTATAGGGAGGGCAACAACGAATTCTCTTGCCAGCCGGCTGTCTTTGGTTTTCTCTGCATCTTCCACGGCATTCCAGAGCTGTTCCCTGTCTTTCCATTCAGCCAGAGCCATCGGCGGAAGCATCACTTCCTGATAGACCAGACCATGTTTCCGGGTATAGTCGTGCTGGATTCCGTCGTAATCATTGTACATACGGCTGCAGCTCATATAGGCAGAAGCTGCAACCGCAGACCGCCCGGATCCACGGCTGATGACCTTGGCTTCAATGTGGTAAATTGCCATAGGCATGTACCTCCTTTCTGTGATGGGCATTATCTGAAGTGGGTTTTAATGGATTTTTTTTGTTTTATCCAAAACTGAATAAAAGCTGCCGGGGGCAGGTTTTTTCAGGCAGACATATCCGGTAAAAGCTTTCTTTGCCGGAGTGTTTCGGAAAAGTCCGAAGCACATACAAACGGTGGGAATCCGATTGTTAATGGCTGCATAGCCGGTGTTGCCTGCAACAGCGGATAGCCCTCGGCAGAGCGCACGTGCCTGACCAATGGGAAGGATACTACCGCCCTTCGGGTGGTGAGTAAGTGCGCCCTTCGGGAGTAAAATATCTTTATCTACAGCCCTCGTAGCCGGATCATCAGTTCCTGCTTCAGGAGATCCAAATCCATTTCCCGGATATGTGGAGCAATGCTTTCCAGAATTGCTCCTTCCTGGATCAATCGGTGTGTTCTGGCGTTACGTTCTTTCCTGCGGTTCCTTGCTTCGGCTTCCTCCTGCCGGTGCTTTGCCTGTAAAAGTGCTTTTTCTTCCGATGTCATTGCTTTTTCATCTGCCATGTCTGGCACCTCCTTTTCTATGCCCGTGTCCGGGCTTTTTGGTCTTACAATTTTTTGAATTGGTACTGTTTTGAATGGTCAGTGGCAGTGATACTTTCTCCCATGTCTGGAAAGGGAGATTGCAGTATCACCGCCTGAGAATAGTGGTAATAATGCGGTAACATTTTTTGATATTGTTGGTACCGGATTCATTACAGCAGTATTTTTTTCGCTTCCTGCAGATTGGCAGAGGCATTGTCCTGCCGGATGTTGCGGTTGTTGATCCGGATGGGGGCACACCGTTCCAGAATCCGGTCGTAAATTCTTCTATGTGCCATGTCAGGTGCATTATTCAGTTCCGTCAATGTGAGATTGGTCGTTACAATCAGCGGTTTTTTGCTGCGGTAACGGCTGTCGATCACATTGAATACCTGTTCAAGGGCAAATTCAGAATTGCGTTCAATCCCCAGGTCATCAATGATCAGCAGGCTGTATCGGTTCAGACTGTCAATGAACTGGTTCCTGTCTTCAAAATGCATTCCGGTCAGGGTATTCAGAATCCGGGAGAAATTCGTCATCAGCACCGGAACGCCTTTTTCCAGGAGGGCATTGGCAATACAGCCAGCAAAGAAGGATTTCCCGGTACCGACATTTCCCCAGAGGAGAAGACCGGAGGATCTGGCTTTCATATCTTCCCAGTTCTCCACATATTTGTGGGCGTATGCCATCTCCGGGTTGATGCCGTTATCTTTGTCAAATGTATAATCATAGAGTGCCTTATCCTGTAACCCGCTGGCTTTCATCCGCTCGATTTCTGCCTGTTTCTCCAGCAGTTTCCGTCTGGTTTCTTCCTGGTCATAGAGTTCCTGCAGGCATTTGCACCGGATGGGAGGCATGAATACCCTGCCCTGCAAGGTGTACCTGCCCTGCCGGGGTGTATGGCATTTGGCGCAGTAGATCAGGCGGTCGGATTCATGAAAATATTCATCCGGCTGCAATTCTCTGTTTGGTTCCTGATTGGTCAGTTCTTCTGTAAACTTTCTCATAATGTTTCGTACTCCTCACTTTCGTAAATGCTTTGCCGGGAAGGGGGATTGTCCTGCCTTGCCCAGTTGATGATGGTGGTTGCATGGTTCTGGTAGTGCTTTCCGGTGGAAGCCATGTAACCGGATAACCGTTCGATATATTCCTGCCAGTCTGAAACCGACTGTCTGACTTCTTCCAGTTCCTTTTCTGACAGAAATACATTTTGAAATTTTCCATAGGGAGAGCGTTTCTCCTGACTCTCTCTTTTTGGTAAATCGTTCTTATCTCTCTCTTTCTTATTACCGGACAGTTTTCTGTCTGTCTCAGGGAAAGAATCCTGTCTGTCAGCAGGACAGTTTTCTGTCTGTCTTAGGGAAAGAATCCTGTCTGTCTGGCAGAAAGCCCCTGCTGGGAATTTCACATAGATCCGGTTGGGATGCCCGGCTCCCTGACGTTTTCGAAGGATCAGATCCTCCTTTTCCAGTGCTGCTAGGGATGTTTTGATGGTCATCTGGCTTTTGTGGAGAACCTCCGCCATTGCTTCGATGGTAAAGTAGAGGAACACATGACCGGATGTATCTGTCCAGCCTTCGTTTTTCAGGGAGAGCCTTGCACGGTCAAGCAGGACCATATAAAGTAGCTTGGTTGTTTCATTCAGCTCCATATCCAGGAGAAACCTGGGAAATACCATATAGGGCGGAAGGCTGGTATTTTCTGTCAGAAATCCCGTCATGTGTCCACCTCCTTTACGTCCCGGTTATTCTCCGAGAAAATCCCAGTCTACATCTGCTTCTGGCTCTGATTCTTCGTGAGGCATTAAGGATGCCCTGCTTTGGGGCTCCCTTTGTGCCATCCCTGTTGTCAGACCGGAAAGGAAGAGGGGAAGCGTTTGTTTCAGGCTCTTTTCCACGGCTTCTATAATCTGACCGACAAAACGTTCTTCCCGTTCCCTTGTTTCCAGATAGGGGTCTTCCTGTGTGCGGTAATAACGGTCAAAATAATCGACCAGTGCAAGGGCAATCGCATGGCTGTAGGATTTGAATTCCTGCTTGTCCATGGCTTGCAGATATTCCCATGCTTTCCGCTGCAGGTCTTTCTCCAGATTGAAGCGCAGATTTGTGCTTCTGATGTTGTTTGCCATGGCTTATTCCCTCCTTTTCAGGCTCATCAGGGCCAGATATTCATATCCCTTGGCGGTGGCACAGATATCATCAAGGATCGTGACACGGGATTCGTCATACGTCCCGAAATTGTGGATCAGGCATCCACCACCACCGACTACGTACAGCCGCATCAGGTCGGGATTGTATTCATATTTGCGGAGTGTGGCAAAGATATCAGTCACATACCGTCTTGCAACAGATGTAATGCAGTCCAGATATGGGGCAGAGATATCTGCTACTTTGAACCGCAGAACCTGTTCTACTGTGGCTTCTTCGATCTTTACACCGAACCGGTCGAGGATGGCATTCTTTGCGGCAATCATGCACTGGTTAACCCCGAATTTCTCTGTCCAGCAACGGCTTTCCTGTGCTTTTTTATTGTTGATATACAGGATGTTCATGGTGCCATTTCCGATATCTGCAAGGAGATTGGTTCCTTTCAAGTCGCCCAGACGGTTCACGATAGCCGGGTATCCTTGTGGATAAAGGCTGCATCCAACAAAACGGATGTGGTAATCCTTATTGTTGAAGCGGTAGCTGACTTCTGACTGCTGAAGCAGATAGGAGCGGAATTCTTCCCGCTGGTTCCGGATCCATGTCAGGGGAAGCCCGGCAGCCAGATGGACATCTGCTTCCTGGATAGAAAAGACGTTCAGTTCCCTTGCCACCGCCATCAGTGTCAGGAGATAATAGTCTTCATCCATCGCTTTGTCCGGGATAAATTCTTTGTGTCCTTCGTCAATCCGGTAATAGGTACCGTTATATTCCAGAATGTTGCCGGTAAAGATAGGTTCTGTTTCAAAGGCAGTGATGCCGGTAGGTGTAACTGTGTTGGCAGTCTTAATGTTGCCGTAGCCATGATCCACGGCGATGATTTTTGTGTTTTTGATTTCTCTCATAATAAATCCCTCCATTTTGTATTAATTTCCCTGGCAGTTCGTACCTGCGTGGTACTTGTCTGCTGTGGGATAAGCGTACAAAAGTTGGAGGGATGAGGCATTGAGAGGAAATTGAGTTTGAATTGAGAAAAAAGTGATATGTGATTATGTGGATAGGGGAAATGTAGGCGGGGATGTTGTTTAATAAGATATTTTTGTGATATACTCGAATTCATGAAATCGGTATTTGCAGAAGTGAAAAATGAAAACTCCAATATTGGAAACAGATAGATTGATATTGCGACCATTCAGACAAGAAGATACAAAAGCCGTATTTGAATGCTGGGTAAGTGGTCCAGATGTCGCAAAATATATGTTTTGGACAAGTCACAAGGATATAGAAAAAACGAAAGAATGGATTTTATTTGAACTTGGACAAATCGAAAAGCAGGATTGGTATAGGTTTGCTGTTGTAGTAAAAAATACAGATGAGTTGATTGGAACAGCGCTTATTTATTATGAAAAAGAAGTCGAAAATTGAGAGATTGCTTATAACCTTGGCAAAAAGTATTGGGGGAAAGGTTACGCAACAGAAGCAATGCAGATTGATTGTTGAGAAATAAGTAAATTCCAGTTATTTTTGAATCGTGAGCACAACAGATGAATGAATATCACTCATTGACAAGCCGCGCACGCTGTGCTATTCTTAATACAATC
>JBJENR010000024.1:0-23520 GCA_051880315.1 Acetatifactor sp. | reverse complement strand
AACATATGCATTGTTCTGTGATGGAGAGTATGTAACCAATGAGCAGATGAATGATAAGAGATTTTTAAAACTGATATCAAAATAATTGAGGGCACATCGTTTTTATCTACCGATGTGCCCTTTCAGACTGCATTCTCCATTGGACTGCCCTCCATATTCTATTTTCATGGTTTACGGTTACTTCAGTTTCATCCATTCCTTCTTGAGATTCTCTTCCACTTTTCCTTGTACTGATTGTACTGCGATGTGAGCCTGTATCCTGCTTCCACTCATCGCTCTGTCGTGTACTGTTCTCCTATACCCCCAATAATCATTTACTGCTATTCAATTGTAAGGCTATGGATGTTTTGAGGTATTACATTAGTAGTAAGGTGGTCCGTACCTCTCTTTCTTTAAGTTTTATATAGCCATCGCTTCTTTTGTTTGACTATTAATGCTTTCTCTCTTTGTTTATGACTTAATTATATCACTTAATCTTTATTTGTCAATACATAAATTATATAAATTTATATTATTTCTGATAATTAAAGTTCATAACGACTAAACACTGTAAATTACGAAACGTAAATATAGGGCTCATTTTCTATGAGCCCTAATCAATCGCATTATCAAATTCCATCTGACCCGTATTTGTTATTTTCTGGCCGAGCTCAATTGCAAAGGTAATAACAACAATCAGTGTAAAAACATAAATCCATGCAATTACCATGATGTGATTCTTTTTGGCAAGCCATTTGAACAAGGGATAAACCAGGAAGATCAATCCCAGACCAAGTGCTCCGATTACGAGAAAATGGATCGCTTCCTGTTATCGGTTTGCCTTCTCTCTGGCGCGAATCATTTCCTCATGGGATTCGGACATGATAATCCTGATATCCTTCAGCTCCATGCCGCTAATACCGAAAAACAGCTTCGCATAGAAGGTGTAGCTGAACAAAGGATTGGGGAAATCCACCACTCTCTTCTGCCATTCCTTGTCAGCGCCGGAAAGGGTTACGGTTGCGGCAAGCTGCTTGTCCTGGAAAACAGACATGGACAGCTGCGCCAGCTCGGATGCCTCTGCGGAAGCACGGCACAGGAACTCCATGCGGAACAGGCCCCTCTCCTGAGCCGTAATCTGCAGGGTGGTAGACTTACCCTTACCGGTATCGATATCTGCAGCATCCACTTCCACTTCGTGGAAGACCTCTGTTTTCACGATAGCACCGGTTGCGGATACTTCTTCCTCAGCGCATTTTCTCAGCTCCTTATCCAGCTCGGTTTCTCTTCCGATTTTTCTCAGATATGCCGGTGAAGCAATCAGGAACCTGCAGATATTTGCGGCACTACGTTGATATTCTCCTCTGGTGACGGTTCCTTTCTGCAGCTCCTCCATAGAGTTATCCTCATTGGAATTGCTCAGGGCATCACCGACTACCATGTAGAGGTCATTCTGGCTTCGTACCATGGCTGCAGTGTTGCGCATGGAAGCCTCCTGACCCTCATCGTTGGCTTTTGCCCACCAGTCTGTCATCACAATACCCTGATAGCCCCATTCTCCGCGAAGAATTGTGGTCAGCAAATCATAATTTCCGGCTGTCCACAAACCATTCACCGGTCCATAGGTACTCATAATGGAACGGGCTTCGCCCTCCTTAACCGCAATTTCAAAGCTCTTCAGATAAATCTCGCGAAGTGCTCTCTCAGATACGACGCTCTCTGCAGCATTGCGCTTATATTCCTGATTGTTGCAGGCATAGTGTTTGATGGTTCCGGTTACATCATATTTCTGCATGGCCCTGAGCTGTACGGCAGCCATTTTGCCGGTGAGCAGGGGATCCTCGGAAAAATACTCAAAATTACGGCCATTCAAAGGATTTCTGTGAAGGTTAATGCCGGGGCCAAGGAGGGTATCCACCTTGTTTTTCCGAAGTTCCAGACCTTCCCATTCATATAATTCACCGTTCAGCTCCTCGTTAAAGGTACATGCCAGACAGGTGCCGTTTGGCATGGCAAAGGCAATGGTACCGCAGTCCATTCGGATTCCGCTGGGACCGTCTGCACAGCAGCCCGCAGGAATACCGTAATTCTGCAGACTCTCCGTAACACCGCCGAAAGCACCTGCGGTGCCGGCTGTCACCTTGGGAGAACACATTCCCTCGCCGCGAATCATGCAGCAGAGCTCCTCATCAGAAAGCTGTGCCAGGAACTGCTCCATGGTCACATTGCCGTTCTCCACATCGGAAAGCTTATAGCCCTGATCTCCTGTGTAAGCATACTCCTCAGGCAGTCTCTCCAGTCTTTTTGCCTTGGGATCCATGGTACGCACGGACACCTGCTGTTTACTGACTTCGTAGGTACCATCAGCCTTTCTTGCACCGGGCTTCAAAATATCAAACGCAAGAGTCGGAGCAAGGGCCTCCTCCAGCTTTTCCGTCACAATCAGTTCTGCACAGGCAATGCTTCCTGCCTCCTTCGCATCCCTGACATTTTCTCCCACATAAAAATGATAGTCCCCGGGCTCCAGTACAAAGCAGGACTTATGGCCTGTTAATCCGCTGTCATCATAGGATGCAAAATATGCCACGGGAACAGACACCTTAAGCTCCTGTGTCTCTCCGGGCTGCAATACCTCTGTCTTGGCAAAGCCACAGAGTACTCTGGATGGTTTGCCGAGCACTCCCTGAGGCGACTCACAATAGACCTGAACCGCCTCCTTTCCAGCATAACTGCCAGTGTTTTTCACCTGGATGTTCACAGTAATCTCACCTGCACCGGTATCCTTATCCTCTCCCCGGACACTGCCTCCCAGACTTCCCGCTGCCTCTGCATTCACCTGGAATTCGGTATAAGACAATCCGAAGCCGAAGGGATAAAGCACCTTTTCCGGAGCAAAGGTGGAAAAATAGCGATAACCCACATAAATATCCTCGGTATAAATGTTTCTTTTTGCATCCCCGTAATATTTTGTGGAAGGATAATCATCGATGCTGTATGCAATGGTATCAGCCAGCCTTCCGGAGGGACTGACATCACCGCTCAAAACATCCAGCACGCCATTTCCGCCCTCCTGACCTCCCTGCCAGACATAGAGCACTGCCGAAGGGTTATACTTTTTCTGCCAGCTCATATCAATAATATTTCCAACATTTAGAAGAACCACCGTGCGCCGAAATACACTACACACTGTCTCCAGCATCTCCTCCTCCGTCCCGGTCAGCAGATAGCTTCCCTCTGCCACCTGATTGTCCTTATCCTCACCGGCAGTACGACCAATGATAATGACTGCCGTATCGGAGGTTTCCCGGATTTTTTCCGCCAGCTGTCTTGATATGAGCATCTCCTCCTGAAACCAGGGCTCCTGAGCCCAGCCGTTGCCCAGGTCAAAGGGATGATCCTCCAACCATGTTTCATAACATTTTTCCAGTTCTTCGTTCAGCAGAAACCGGCCATCGGCCTTCAGCGCTTCCCTGATACCGGTTACATAGGCAGTATTCACCATGCCGCCGGATCCGGTGCCGCTCTTGTAATAACAGAACTGGCTTCTGCCAAACAGTGCAATCTTACTTCCGGCAGCCAGGGGCAGCACCTTATTCTCGTTACTCAGCATAACGATTCCCTCTGCCACAGCCTGCCTTGCTGTCCTCGCATATTTTTCAACTGAAAAAACCGTGTCTTTCATATATAAAACTCCTTCTGTTTGTATTTTTCTCTATAGTCAGCTGATTACTCTTTGAACATCATTCTGATATGTTTTCTCAAAAATCTGCTTTTTCACGGTATACACGTCCTTGGGATCGTCTGGTGAATAGCATATATAATCTCCTGCATTACCATACATATACTTCTCATATTTCCACCTGGAGAAAATCTTGACCGGAACCTTAAGCTCCTTTGCATATATCACCGCCTCTTTCTTACGCAAACACTGATTGGCATAGGGAAGCAGCTCAAACCGTTTCATCGTATGTAAATCTATTACTGTGGGCGCATACTCGAATTCCTTATAAAAGGGCTTTTCCTGACCTGTATACTTCAGATTAAATTTTTCCCGCTCTATGGGATACACTTCGCCCACAACCCCAATCATCAGGTAAATGTCTTCTGATGCCTTGACTACCACATCTCCTTCATAGGTTCTGACCTTACATTCCGTCCCCGGCTCCAGGAAATCAAGAGTTTTCACATAACCGTCCACACCGGAACGCCTGGTATAAAGCCTGAACTCCGAGGTATCCTGAATCCCCTCATTTGCATATATCACTTCATAACTGTTAAAATACTCCTCCGCCCGGGAGAATATATAAGTATCTATTCCCAGATCCCCGAATTGATTCCGGTATTTGTTCTTACTGATAAAGCCTCCCGCCTTATTCAGATGTCCTCCGCCGTTTCCGATGTTTTCCGTCAGGTATTCCGCCAGCTCGTTTGCCGTTACATCAGGTCTGCAGCTTCTCAGGGAAAGCTTGTAACCCTCTGAAATCTCGTTATATATGATACACAAATCAATGCTGTCCACCTGTAGCACAAAGTCTCCCACCAGACCAAGTATGCCCGGGTCACAGGGTTTGGCCTTTATTATGGCAAGCTTCTTGCTCTCATTGTAATTATAGCGCAGCATGGCCATGCCCGCAGTCTCAAATTCCTCCAGGGTAAAATTTGCATGCGTCAAACGATTGAACAGCTGATGGTCTATCCGCAAAAAATCCAGCATATCTCTCTCCAGAGCATGCCTTATCTCCGAAAACTCATTGCTGTCCATAAAAAGTCCGTAATACAATGCCGTTGCCACGGACATATCCCTGTTAACCTCAAAGCCCTCCGCCTTGAGCAAATCATAGCAGATGGTGGCGCAGCTGACCAGATTGCTCCGGATTTCGCACATATCATCCGACTCACGCCCGGTGTTATGATGATCCACCATAGCCACGGCAGCAGCCTCCACATACTGCACATTGCCCTCCCCATACTGGCAATCCACGGTCAAAAGCAGTTCCGGCTTTTCCAGGGGCGTTTCAAGCTCATTCAAATATTCCACCGGAATTTTTAGTTCCTGAATCAGCAGGCAGATATTACTCTTTGTTATCTTACATCGTCCACCATAGACCAAGCGCACCCTTTTGCCCCGGGACTCAAAGTATTTATACAATGCATATCCGGACCCCACTGCATCCGCATCCGGATTGTCATGCATCTGAATGAATAACTCATTATATTTTTCCAGATTACTAAGCCTCATCGTATTCCCCGCCTTATCTATTGTCACCGGTGTTCTGCCTGACTCTGCAGCTTTGCAAAAGCTTCGACGTCAATCGTCACTGCCGGTCTGATTCCAAAACCTTCCGTGCCCACAATCTGTGTAGATACCGCGTCTCCGCTCAGCCCGTTTGTCACGATATAACACCGGCTCACACTGTCCTCCGCAGTCTCTCTCAGCCACCAGTAGTATGCTTCCACACCATAATCCAAGGAATATAACCGATACCAGCCGGTGCCGTCCCGGGCCACCGCTGCACCGGTAGGCGTTGCAAAGAGGCTCACATCGGCTTCTTCCAGCCATTTCAGCTCCTCCAGGTTAAGCAGAAAGACCTTATCCACAGTCACCTGCGTTTCCTTCTCCGCAAGCAGATTACCTTTACTCTCCAAACGGGTTTCCAGAATGGCCGCCCGTTCTTCCTCCGTAAATCCGCTCAAAAAGCCTGCTTCATTCTCATATCCGTTTTTTAACTCTGACATAGCCAGGCTGGTGGGTCTATCTCCCTCATAGGATACATTCTCTTTATCGGAATTCAGCCAGGTGCGGATATTGGAAGCTTCCCAATCGCTGTTTCCCCGCACTCTTGCCTCAAGCTCCCTGTCCTGGAAATCATCGCTGTTATAGGACCAGTAATCCTCACCGTTATCCATATTATATCTGCCGCTTCCGGCTGCATCGTAAGCTTTCATAGAAATAATATGCTCTGTGATAAGGACCGCTTTCCTGCCGTCCTCCGACAAATGCACCACCCGCCATGTGACAGGCTCCTGATCATAACTTCCAAGTATCACCGTATCCCCAAGCTTTATGGTTGTGGCCTGCTGACCGGTATCATCCCGCTTATTCAGCCGAAAAACAACCCCTGCCGCCAACAGAGCCAGCACTATCACTGCTGCCGCAATGGGTACAAACGCTTTCCTGCTCTTTGGCTTCGGCACTTTATTTTCTGCCGGTAGCCTCCGGGCTTCCCTCTCCAGGTTATCAATGGCTTTGACAATCGTTCCCAAATCTTCACCCGCCTTCTGATTCAGCCATTGGTGAGTCATGAGAAAATATTCCATGGATTTATTCAGTTTGACCTCTTCCGTCTTGTATACCGCGATAGGAACAGACCTGCTTGCTGCATGCTCCACCTCCCGCATAACATGGGGGGAGCTGTTGGAACTTTCGGAGAGGATCAGCACCATGACCTGGCTTCTCTCGATGCCAAGCATGATTTCCCCTGCATATTCCTTTCCCGCAGGAATATCTCTGGGCGCAATAAAGCACTGATGTCCTGCCTGCTCCAGAAGCCCGCATATCTTCATGGCACAGTCCGCATCCTTAGAAGAATGAGAAATAAACACATTCATATTTTTTACCCGTATCGTAGTTCTTTCTGTTCTGTAAAATCTTTCCTGCTTTTTCATGTTACCGGTTTATGCTTTCACAGATGCTATTTCGCCATCTACCGGATGATAATCTCCTTGTAGGCGCGATAATACACATCCTGCCGGCCGTACTGTGTCAGATACTCCAGGTCTTGATATAAATCACTGTTTTTTTCTATCAATTCCACAATCTCCGGATTATACATTGTACCTGCACCATTCTTCAGCTCTCCGAAAAGCGCTGCAAAATCCTTGCCCTTTGTATAGTTTCTGCCAAGCATATCCGTGGCTGCATCCATACAGTCCGAAACGGTAATCAGATCAATCACCGGCTTGACCCTGGACACTGTATTGTCAAATTCCTCCGGATATCCTCTCTTTCCGTCGTAGGACTTGTGGTGCCCCAGCATCACATCATAAAATATCTCAAATGCGGCATCCTTGTGAAGCAGGGACACAGCCTGCCTGGGATGACACTTTATGACAGAAAATTCCGCATCCGACAGCCTGCGGCTCTGACGGTTAATCACCTCCGTGAGCTGACACTTGCCTACATCATGCAGCAGCGCACATTCATTAATATATTCCAACAGAGCACCCTTCTTTGCTATTACCTTGGACACATCCTCATATCCCGGAATTCCTACAAAATATTCAGGCTTCTCCTTAATCATGGCAGCAGCAATACGCACCCCAATCTCGCTGACCATCAGAGAGTGAATATAGGTGATGGGCTGTCGGCTGATAATCAGCTTCAGAAGCATATCCCGTTTCTTATCCATTGTATCCAGATACTTTTCCGTTTCATGGAACCACTCCGCACATACATTGCTCATAACGCTTGTCCAGAAACCAAAGGGAATATGCATGTGTACATCCGTAACCAGGGGGACGAAGGATTGCATATATTGCCTTCTCTCCTCCTCCCCGATTTTTGCAAATTCAAACAGATCAAAAATAGCACATGCCGAATTATGGTAATCCAGCACCCGAAGCATGGTCTCCCATTCATCTCCGGTGTAATCCGGCAAAGCATACTGTTGAATATGAGTAATCATTTCTTCTATCAGAAGCTTCGGATCCTTACCGCTCAACAGCTCACATTTTTTCTCTGCACGAAACAGGCAGCCTTCCTCATCCACCTTTCCGCTCTGCATATTCAGCTCTTTTATCTCTGCAACCAGCCTGACAAATCGCCTTTGAAATTCCTCCGTCATATCCAGAACATAGTCTTCCGAAAAGAGAATATCGTCCCGGATCTGGCAGATGCAACTCTTTATTTCTTCGTTTTCCCCGTCAAGCTCCTGCACCTTCGGAGAGTTCCACAGCTCCATTGCCATTTCATATACACGAAATACATTTCTCTTCATCTCCTCATTTACCTGTCCCACAGGAGAAATCAGGTTGTCGTAGGCCGTAAAAAAGCATCTCCTAATTTTCGGATTCCGTATCTCCGCATAATGATCCCGGAAAGAGAGTACCTTTTCAAAATAATCCACTGTTTTCGAAATTTCATTGCTGCCCAGAATACGCTCATAAAATTCAAAGTTTTCAAATGCAAGCACATGATACAGAAAAATCTGCTTCTCAATGTCTCCGGCTTTTTCATAATACGCAAGCAGGGGAGTTGCCATTGTCTCCATCACATACAAATCATCATATCCGCCATAATACAATGTCTCCAGGGCCGTATAGGTTTCCTCTGCCAGCTCCTTCGTCATGGGCGTTTCCAGTATTTTTCTGACCTCACTGAAGCGGTTTTCATTCTCCGCAAAAACCTGCCGTACTTTCCGGGAACGCTCCAGCAGAATCTCCTTCCACTCAAGGAACGATTTTTCCTGCATAATGGCTTCGTCCAGCTCCCAGCCAAGGTCGCAATTTTTTATATAAATTTCCGTAAATTCCTTGATAGCTCCCATATTGCAACCACCCCTCAATCCCTCATTTTTGCATCCTCAAGGAATATGGAACCATCATAACCGCTTAATTGAATCGTCTTCAGCTGCCGGTCTCCCTTCTCGTCCACATAGGAAATACCATAATTTGGCATATCTCCCATAAATTCCAGGGTAATCACAAGAGAAGTATCCGGTGTAAGCTCCTCAAAAATATCCACATCCGTTCCGGAATATACCATCCGATTATCCTCGTCGATATCCTCAGCCATCAACGACAAAACATGAACATCCGTAATTCTTTTGTTTGTGGAAACTACCACTTCCATGGAATACTCCCCATCACTGCATACACTGTATAAATATGCCTTGGGCTCACCATAGAAATAGTCTTTTTTCGTTGCCTTAACGATTGTGCATTTCTCTTCCCAGTCAATCCACTGTACCTCAGTTCCCTGGATTTCCTCTGCACTGCACAGCTTCTCCATTTCCTCTTCGGAAATCAGTTCTGCGCCCATGGACACCAGCTCGTTAATCATTCTCTCCTCAATGGCTCTGATTTCCGAATCCCGGCTGTAATTGCTGACGGAGATTTTGACACCCTTTCCATCCCTTTCCACAGGAATGTATTCCGTAACCTCCACGGTAGAATCCTCATTCAGGAGAGAATTATACTCTCCGTATATCTCTATAACATTATCATCATCCGTAAGATCATAAGCAATCTGGGTTGCAAAGGAGCTATAGAAATGGTTGCAGGAGAACAAAATGCTCGCTTCACCCTTTTCGTTGAATTTCATATAATCCATGCCGTTGGCTCCGGCGCCCCAGGAACCACCGATAGCCAGATAACCGGATTCATACAGGGCAGATACAGTTCTGTAGCCGTCCTCATAGGAATAAACCAGTTCCAGTCCCTCACCGTCATAATGGATAATTCCTACCCAGTTCAAAAAGGAATGTCCCGAGGTCTCGAATCGCACAACCAGCTCCTCTGTCCCGTCCTTACCAAAGTCCGTAAAGGCATACTTGGTCAAAGTGTCATAGCCTTCATATTTTTCAATTGCTACCTTTAATTCCGGATAAGTATATTCGCCGTAATAAACACCATCATAGTTATACTCTCCATCATCCTCCCCGAACCCGGGTGCAGTCACAAGTGAGCGGGTTCCGTTCAGGAACTCCATGTAAGCATCCCTCGCCTCAGTAGCCTCACTCACGTCAAAACTGCCGCTTTCCTTGTGGTCACTGTCTTTATCGTCTTTATTTTCCTTATCGTCTTTATTGTCCTTCCTGTCACTGTCCTTGCTTTCCTGCCCGGAAGGATTACGGGACTCCACTTTCTCCTCACTAACAGTTCCATCCTCATCAGTACTCTCAGCCGATCCGGAACAGGAAGCTAACAGCGCAGCTGCCATAGTAAACCCCAACAATACGGCCAGCAATCTCTTTCTCATAATTTTCCTCCTATGTCAATGAAATACACTCCCGCAGTCCCTAAGAAATACCAACGCCTCTGCCGGACCGGGCACTGTCATTCTTCTTTCATACTATCACTGCTTCCTTCATTTGTCCATGATTCATCATAATGCCCTTGAAAAATCATCAGTATCCTGTCTGAGACAAGACGTAAATATACTGGCCAAAAAAATCCTTGCCCAATCGAGCAAGGATTTTTTACTACTCCGAAACAATGGCTTTCTTATACAGTTCTTTGATATCTGCCGGGGAAGAGCTTCTGGGATTGACCGCTATATTTCCGCTCTTGCAGGCATCTTCTGCCATAGGTTCTATAAACTTCAGCAGCTCCTCCCGGGTAGTGTTTTCTCTTCCTTTCACGGTACGAACAGCATTTGTAATGTTTCCGGGCACCCCGATATCTGCAAGAAGCTCCCGAACTGCATCCACCAGCTGTGCAGGTTCAAAGTTATCCGCCGTTTTCTTTACGGGGCTGATATAGTTATATATTTTCAGATATTTACCATGGTCCGCCAGAGCATTGTACCGGACTATTTCGGGAAGAATCGCAGCATTGGCAACTCCGTGGGCTACATTGAAATAGGCACTGACGGGATGACTCATGGCATGCACATTTCCCAGTCTTGCATGAGAAAATGCAATGCCGGCAAACAACGACCCGGTCAGCATATTCTCCGCTGCCTCTCTATCATTCCTGTTTGCAACATAACGCCGGATAGAAGAGCCAATCAATTCCATGGCCTTTTCACTCATTGCCTCTGAAAAGGGAGTAGCTGCCTGAGAAATGTATGCCTCCTCCGCATGAATAAACGCATCTATACCACATGCAGCTGCAACAGAAGCCGGCACCGTGGTAATCAGTTCCGGGTCCAAAATTGCATATTCCGGCAAAAGCTCGTAACTGAACACGGTCAGTTTGTAATTTCTTTCATGGTCGGTAATCACGGAAAACGCAGTCACCTCGGAACCTGTTCCCGCTGTGGTGGGAATGGCTATCATGGGAATGATTTTTCCCGGTACCTTATGTGCTCCTTCATATTCCGTTATGCTTCCACCATATTTCGCCACTACAGCCACGGCTTTCGCTACATCCATAGGAGAACCGCCGCCTACTGCAACAAGAAAATCAGCTCCGGATTCCCGGTATGCCCTGGCTGCCTTTTCTACAGTATCCACGGAAGGATTTTCCTCAATATCAGTAAAGTAATCCGCTCCGATACCGACATTCTCCAGAATAGAAATTGCGCGGTTTACCACCCCGTAACGATACAGACTGGGACCGGAAATCAGAAAAGCATGCTTACCTCCCAGCTCCTGTGCCGCCTCGGAAAGCTTAGAAAAAACACCACAACCCACCATGATTTTTTGTGGTATGGAAAAAGTATACTGATTCATGGCTACCCTCCGGTCAGAATTTATTTGCTTAAGGAAAGAACGGTCTCCTTAATAATCTCAAATGCCTTATCACATTCCTGTGGGGAGACAATCAAAGGAGGTACCATACGAATGGTATGCGCTCCGATTGCCGTAATTAACAGCTTTCTGTCCAGACATCCGTGCTTTACGTCCACACCGCTAATGGAGTCATCAAATTCCACACCCACCAAAAGTCCCTGGTGTCTGACTTCCTTTATGTGAGGCAGGGTATTCAGCTTTTCACTAAAGTAATCTCCCATCTTCTTTGCATTTCCGGCCAAGTCTCTATCCAACAATTCTCCCACCTCAGCCAGTGCCGCTGCACAGGATACGGGATGGCCTCCAAAAGTGGTACCGTGGGAACCGGCAGAAAATGCTTTTGCCACTTCCTCCGTAGCACAGATAGCTCCTATCGGCATTCCACCTCCCAGACCCTTTGCCATGGATACGATATCGGGCTTAATTCCGTAATTCATATAGGACATAACCGCACCGGTTCTGCACCAGCCGGTCTGAACCTCATCCAAAAGAAGCAGCATTCCCATTTCATCACAGTATTCACGGAGTCCCTTCATGAATTCCTCTGTTGCGGGATTGACACCGCCCTCACCTTGTACAGGCTCAATCATAATGGCAATGGTATTTTCAGTGCAGGCATTTTTGAAGGCCTCCAGGTCATTGTAGGGTGCGTATGAAAAACCGTAGGTCATAGGGCCGAAACCTACCTGGCATCCGTTGCCCGGCTGGCCGGTAGCGGACATGGCACCGAAGGTTCTTCCATGGAATCCCATTTTGGCAGTCACAATATGATACTTATTGGGACCATATTTCTCAATTCCATATTTTCTTGCCATCTTAATCATTGCCTCATTTGCTTCGGTACCCGAATTCTGATAAAAAATTTTGTCCATACCGAGAGTTGTGCAGACCTTTTCTGCAAGCAATGCCTGAGGAATGGTGTAGGGATAGTTAAAGGTATGCATTACATCATCTACCTGATCGTGAACCGCTGCCACTACCTTGGGATTTCGGTTTCCGGCATTGTTGACCGCAATTCCTGCATAGAAATCCAGATAAGGTGTTCCCTCCTCGTCATACAGATACATCCCTTCCGCGGTTTCTGCCAGAAAATCAAAACGCTCATAGGTTTCAATCATATATTTATTTACTTTGTCCTTAATGTCCTGTTTTGTAAGTCCCGTATCCTTTAATTTCATAATGATTTTCCTCCTGACTGTTCCCTTGTGTTTATTCTAAAATCATTCTATTTTGGCAGCCTGTCGGCTGTAATGAGCCCCTTAATCACCAGATAATGCTCGATAACCTTAACGCACTCTTCAATGCCCACTTTTTCACTGTTCAGGGTCATATCGTAGTTCACGGGATTGGTCCAATAATTACCATGGGTATAATACTTGTAATAATCCGCCCGGAATTTATCGGTCTGTTCAATGGTTTTGTTTGCCACTTCCTCCGTTACTCCCATATGCTCAATTGTCCTCTGTACGCAGAAGCTTCTGGGTGCCTCAATATAAACACTGACCACATTGGGTCTTCCCCGCAGGACATAATCGGCACACTTTCCCACGATAACACAGGATTCTGTGTCAGCCAGATTATTGATAATCTGACTCTGAAACTCAAACAGCTTATCATCGGACTTAAACTTCTCATTACGTGCAATATAGCTTTTTGCTCTTGGCAGTCCCTTGAGAAAACCGGAAAAGCCGGTGATTCTTATCTTTTCATTCACTTCCTGAAATATTTTTTCATCCAGCCCACTCATCTGACTGGCCAGCGTGAGTATACGGTTTTCATAACAATGAATGCCCAAATCTGCTGCCAGCTTTGACGCAATCTCCTTACCACCGGTACCAAACCCCCTGGCAAATGTAACAACAAAATTATCCATATCGTTTACCAAACCTTTCCATTTGACATTCGTCTTATCCCGCAAGGTATCGTTTCAGGAACTCCCTGGTCCGGGGATTCTTAGGATTTGTAAATAACTCTGAGGGTGGAGCATCTTCTGCCACATATCCCTGATCCATAAAAATGGTTCTTGTGGACACATCTCTGGCAAAAGCCATTTCATGGGTTACAATAATCATGGTAAGTCCCGTGGTGGCCAGGTCCTTCATAACCTTCAAAACCTCGCCAACCATCTCGGGATCCAATGCAGAAGTCGGTTCGTCAAACAACAGCACCTCCGGGTTCATGCAGAGGCTTCTGGCAATCGCCACTCTCTGCTTTTGTCCTCCGGAAAGCATGGAAGGCTTTGCGTGAATATAGGGCGCCATTCCTACCTCCTTCAGGTGCTGTATTGCCCGGTCATATGCCTCCGACTTTGACAGGTGAAGCACCTTTCTGGTACAAAGCATACAGTTTTCCAATACAGTCAGATTATTAAACAGATTGAAGGACTGGAACACCATCCCCACTTTGGAACGGTATTCATTAATCTCACGCTGTGCATCACGGATTTCCTTTCCGTGGTACATAATCTTCCCGCTGGTTTGTCTTTCCAGTTTGTTGATACAGCGCAAAAGAGTGGATTTGCCGGAACCGGAAGACCCAACAATGCAGATTACTTCACCCGGTTTTACCTCAATATCAATCTTTCTTAATACCTGATGATCTCCAAAGGATTTACTAAGGTCTTCGATTGAAATAATTGCTTCACTCATATGCTACCTCCTACTGCTTATCTTCCATAAATTCCACCGCCAGAGCATAATCGTTCTTACCCTTTATCCTCTTCTCCAAGAAGATGAAAATACGGTTGAAAACAAAACAAAGAACAAAGTAAATTGCTGCAATGACCAGATAGGATTCATAATATTTATAATAATTTCCACCTACTGTTTTTGCTGCCATAAACAATTCCTGTACGGCAATAACATTTAACACGGAGGTCATCTTCAGATTGGTAAGGAAGGTGTTTGCCATCTCTGGAATGATGTTCTTAAAGGCCTGGGGAAGTACAATGTAAAGCATGGTCTTGAAGGGGGACATCCCCATTGCCCAGGCACCTTCCCTCTGTCCAATCTCAATCGAACCGATACCGCCTCTTACAGTCTCTGCCATGTAGGCACCCGTGTTCAGCACGGTACACAAAATACCGGCTGCACTGGGTGACAAGGTAATTCCGGCTGTTTTAAGACCGTAATAAATAATCATGGCCTGAACAATCATGGGGGTGTCACGGAAAATCTCCACATAGACAGTCGCAATTCCTTTTATGATTCTAATCAGAATCTTCTTAAACAGGTGATCACCGGCATTAATTTTTCCATCCTGAATCAGACCGATGATATAGCCCAGCACAAAGCCTATTATGGTACCGATGATTGCTATATATAGTGTAATCATGGTTCCCTGCAGGAACATCTTTGAATATTTCCGTGCCAGAAATACCGTCCATCCCAGGGAACTTGTCGGGGTATCTCCCGCTGTCAGTAAAATTCCCATATGCATCCTCTCCCCATATTGCTCAAATTCCTGTGTAACAAATATTTTTCTCCATTAATTTGCTGCAGGCTGCTGTGTCAGTACTTTGTTCATCAGTGCATCCATTGCGGCCTTATCATTCCAACCAATTTCATCCATAGCGGCCTGAATGGCATCCTTAAGTTCGGTGTCATCTTTTCTCGTTGCGATACACACGTTTACCATTTCATCATCTCCGGTAAAGGTGTCTGCAGGATCCAGTTCAATAATCACAAGACCTTCGTTGGTAAGTGCTGCAGACTTTGCGGTAGGCAGATCCACGATGCAGACATCAGCCACATCATTCATAATTGCCATAAAGCACTCGGAAGTGGTCTCGTAATTGGTTCCGGTAACCGCGCCGTCTACCTGGTCAAGAAGCGGAATCCATCCGGTTCCAAGCTGTGTGGTCAGTCTGCAGCCGGTGTTCTTCAGTTCGGAAAGACCTTTCACATTTTCATAGGTACTTCCTTTTTTTACAACAATACAGTTGTCTCTGTAATAATAAGGCTCCGTAAACGAATATGCCTTTTCTCTTTCTGATGTACGGCCCATACCTGCGATAATACAGTCATAATCTCCGGCATCCATGGAAATACCGATGGAAGACCATTCTACTTTATGTATCTCCAACTCATAGCCTAACTGATTGGCAATCTTCTGTGCTACTGCCACATCATAACCGTATGCATAGAAATCAGAACCATAAATCTTTACTGCTGCCGTTCCATCCGGTGTAGTCGGTGCATCCTGGGTCCAGTTAAAGGGAGCATATGCACATTCCATACCGACCCTTAAAACCTTTTTGTCGGACGATTCCTCTTTGCCGCATCCGGTAAATACCGTTGCTGCCATAGTCACGGAAAGTACAGCCATTGCCAGTTTTCTTTTCAGCGATAATTTTTTCATAATGTTTCCCTCCTTTGTCGGATTTCCTAATCCGATTCTATATACAAGAAAGGCGCTACCGAAACTTTATGTTTCCATAGCGCCTTTGCTTTGTTGAGGTAATTCTATTCTTTTTCCGAAGGGATTACAATGTGCAATGTGCACATTTATATTTTACATTTTGCACAGTCATCAGGTGAACATGAAGCGTTTGACCAGAATACAGTTTACCAGATCCAGATACTCCATATAATCATCCAGCTCTATATTCAGCAGGTCTTCAATCTTATCCAGACGATACTGCAGGGAATTTCTGTGAATAAATAATGCTTCTGCAGCCTTGCTGATACTAAATCCATTCATGTAATATGCCACCAGAGTCTCCTGTAGAAAGGTACCGTTGGCATGATCGTATTCTTCCAGCTTTCTCAGTTTATCCTCACAGTAATTCATGATTTCTGCCTGGTTTCCGCTGTTAAACATAAATTTGTAAATCCCCATTGCACTGGCACTTAACACCTTTTTATGCTTTGGGTTCGGCAGAATATCTTTCTTGGATATCAGACTCTTTGCCTCCTGATAACTCTTGCCATAGTCCCTGGGATTGGTATAGCTTCCTCCCAGGATACAGGTACTTCTGATACAGCCCTTAAAGGAGGGTCGTTCATCAATATCCCTCAGAATCCGCTCCAGTTCATGTTCTGTCTTCTTTTCCGGGGTGGCTTCAAAGAGCAGTACAAACTTATTTAAGAAACGCATGAATAAGGGTTTTCCTTCCATGGAAAGAACTTCCCTGTTCAAGGTATTTGCATAATACTCATAGATGTGCTCGTCCTGTTCCAGATTAATGCCATACTTCCTGTCCACAACAATGATACCTACTCTGTGCGGCGTGGAAAAGTCCAGTCCGAACTGCCCCGATATTTTTTCGATATATTTTGTATTAATATCGTAGCCGAACAGGAGATTATATAAATAATCTCCTGTTCTCTTACCCTGCATCTCACTTTCCAGCAGAAGACAACCGATACTTTGGTCGATATCTACAAAAGAAGCTCCTTCCCAACGGACATAAAAGAAGGGAAGTTTTAACTCATTTGCCTTGTCCAGAAACTTCTGTGGTACCGGTTCTCTGTCGTTCACAATGGATATGGCGTAAGCTGAAATTCCAAGCTCACTTAATTCTAACATGGTGGAATACGCTTCCTCCAAATCAAATCGTATGTCATCCACCACTACCAGCGCAAAGTTTCCCCTGTTCATATGATCAATATAGGGCTTCGTCTGGCATAAATAGGTCCAGGAGACCATGCGGTCCAATCCTTCTTCTCCTGCCAGAAGTTCCATTCCATCCAATTTCAGATTCATAACATCTCTGCAAGTAATCATTTTTCCAACGCCTTGTTCTTATAGCAGGATATATTTCAACACAAAAAGTACTGCCAGAATATACATAAGAGGCTTGATTTTCTTAGCCTTACCGGAAATCAGATTGATTACGACGTAGGAAATAACACCAATTGCAATACCTTCGGAAATACTGTAGGTAAGAGGCATGATAAGCAGGCAAAGGTATGCAGGAATGGATTCCGTCAAATCGGTGAAGTTGATCTCCACCACAGCGCTAATCATAAGGAAGCCTACAAATATAAGGGCCGGAGCAGTTGCAAAGCCGGGAATTGTGGTAAATACCGGAGCAAGTACCAGAGATATCAGAAATAAGAAACCTGTTACCACACTGGCAAGACCGGTTCTGCCGCCTTCTGCAACACCGGAAGAGCTTTCTACAAAAGTGGTAGTGGTAGAGGTACCCAAAACAGCACCGGCACTGGTTGCGATAGCATCGGCAAGAAGCGCTTCCTTAATACGGGGAAGCTTTCCGTCCTTGTCCAGCATATTTGCTTTGTTGGCAACACCAATCAGGGTCCCCAGCGTATCAAACATGTCCACAAACAGGAAAGATAGCATAATGACAATGAAATCCATAATTTTAAAGTTTGCAAAAACAGTACCGTCAAAACACTGACCAACGGTCTTTCCGATTGCTGTAATATCGAAGCTCGACCAGGAAGGAATCAGGGAATAAAATCCTGCATCGGGATTCACTACATACAGGCCCGTAAGCTGGCAGATAATACCGAGAATCCAGGTTGCAAAAATGCCAATGAGCATGGCACCCTTTACCTTCTTTACATACAAAATGGAAATAATCATAAGACCGATGATGGCAAGAAGAGCACCAATACCCACGGTATTGAAGTTCTCACGGAAATTTACAAGGGTAACCAGGGTTGCACCATCCACAACTATCTGGGCATTCTGAAGACCGATAAATGCACAGAAAAGACCAATACCAACGGAAACACCCTTCTTAAGCTGCAAGGGAATTGCATTAAAAATTGCCTCCCGAACATTTGTAAGGGAAAGGACAATAAAAATGAGACCCTCAACAAATACTGCGAATAATGCAAATTTCCAGCTATAGCCCATGGTTCCGCAAACCGTATAGGCAAAAAATGCATTCAGTCCAAGACCCGGTGCCAGCGCAAAGGGATAATTGGCAAGAAGTGCCATAGCCATACATCCGATAAAGGACGCAAGCGCAGTGGCAGTTAAAATAGCATTCTTATCCATGCCGGAAGCAGACAGAATAGCCGGATTAACCGCCAAAATGTAAGCCATGGTCATGAATGTTGTGATACCGGCAACAACTTCTGTCCGGACTGTGGTACCATTTTGTTTCAGTTTAAAAAACTTTTCCATTTAGGTTCCTCCATTTGATTTGTAAGGTTTCCCTCAACTATTTTGATGAAAAAAATATCATCGTGGTTACAAAAAAGATTATACCATATGTATTCTCAAATGGAAATCCGTAATAAACTTTTTGTCTGCCCTATTGTCATCAGATTTTTCTTATTTTGCCAACATAATCAATTAAACCCTGTATTGCTTCCGGCACATATTCGTTTTCCCATTTGTCAGCCCGTATATTATATCCGATTATCCATACATCGCGCTCTGCACAGTTATATAACGGATAATCATATATTTTTGCGTCCTTTCTAATAATCAACTGTATCATGCTCGCAGCTCACAATGAATAAGCGTCATCCTGTCATCTCAGCTAAATACTCTTTTCCATATACCCACATGTAAAGGGAAAGAAATCAAACTTTTCTGTATTTACATGCTTAAATCCATAACTCTCATACCATCTTTTCAAAACAGTATTTTCTTCCACAATACCAATTTTCAGTTTCCTTCCTCCAAGCAGGGATACCCTCTCAAAGCAATCCTCAAGTAGTCTGTGACCGATTCCCTTATGTCGAAATTCAGAGAGTACCGATAGGTTATTTAATTCTGTCTCTTCCTCATTTAATAAGGCAAGAGAGTAATAACCCACAATCCGGCCCTTATGTAAATAGACATACATAGGTCTCTTTTCTACGCAAAAGTGATAACGAATTCTATTCTCATCTGTTGCAAATGCAGTAAACCTGGGGGCATTCTCTTCCGTAAATCCAAACTCGTCAGCAACGGTTTTAAAGGCGTTTCTGATGACATTTACGCATTCCGGTATCTCCTCAATTGACATATGTCTGATGACATCCGGCAAGCATTTTTTCTCACTATCAGACGTCAAATCAATCCAATATCTTTGCTGGGGAATACCGTCAACAACCGGCTCGTCCTCAAGGACACCCCCATTATTCCTAATGCTTTTTGCGGAACCTATATTATCCTTGTCACATACCATAAGCACTTTATATATGCCAAGCTTTCTGCACTCTTCCAGCGCTAAACCAATCATCCGGGTCGCCACGCCTTTTCTTCTCTCCGATGGTCTGACGCCATCACCGATATGTCCGCCATCAAGCAATAAAGCTTCATTTAGATAATGCCTGATATTCACAGCTCCCACAACCACATTCCTCTCCTCATCAAGGCAGAAAAAGGTGGAATCTGCCACATATTCCCGAGGCGGTATTTTCGCTTCAAGATTATCACAATAGAATTTGAAGTCATGGTAATCAAGCCTTCTGATTGCATATGGAACGATTTTTTCCCCGGTACCATACCATTCCTCCAGCATGTTGCAAATCTGCTCTTTATACTCCTCTGTTGCTTTTATTAACTTCAATCTCATTGCAAACACCCCCTCCTTAATCTTTTTAATATTAAAATAGGATTTTGTAATCTGTCTTATCGCCGGGCTCAGATAATAAAAAAAGACCACTTACCCGGAAAAGATAAGTGGTCAGCATATACTATAATCCTATATTCTGAAATTCTATTCTTCTCTGTAACCGTCCGGAGCTACTCGCTAAATTTTTCTACAATTGTACTGATAGCCTGTGCATTTTCTTGATTTGCTTTTCCTACGCTCTCAAGCTCCTCTGCCGTCTGGTTGGTCTGCTCAATCTTATTGACAATTTCGCCCACACCGATTTCGTTTTCCGAGGAAGCGGTGTGTATCACATCCATTTTCTCACGGATACTCGTCACAGAATCTACAACACCATTCGATGTCTCCTCTATCTCTCCAATAGCATCCCGGATTTCCACTACAGAAGTGCTGTATTCATTTGCAATATTGGCAAACTCTTTGAACTTATCGGACACATCTCCCTCCATGAATCCCATGATGTCATCGACGCATCCCTGTACATTCTGGATATTTTCATTGATATCCTTACAGATATCCTGAATCTCCTTTGCCGTAGCAGAAGAGTTGGAAGCCAGAGTTCCGATTTCCTGTGCAACAACCGCAAAGCCTCTGCCGTTTTCTCCTGCTCTGGCCGCCTCAATGGAAGCATTCAGGGAAAGCAGGTTGGTCTGATTTGCAATGTCAAGAATTTGCTTTGCCATATCGTTGATGCGGGTAAGAGATTTCAAATTAATCATGGCCTCTTCCACATTCTTCCGGTTCTTTTCGATTCTCTCTCCCGTTCCCGCCAGAGTGATATCTGCCATTTCACGCATACTCTGCGCCGCCTCTAACAGATTTTCACTCTTCTGGTCACCTGCCTTAACCTTTTCCTCCACCTTCTCTACAAGTTCGGATATGGTCGCAATCTCATTTACCACCTGTTCAATGGCGCTGTTAGTGGTAGTGATGCTGGCAGCAAGTTCCTCTGTTGTCGCAGAGTTATCTCCCATTCCTTCAATCAGCATATGTGATGCATGGTTCATTTTATCCGTGGAAGCGTTCAAGGTTGCGGTGCATTCACGCAAAGTGAAAACAATCTTCCGGAAGGTTTCATACAGGGAATCCATTGCTGTGGCAATCTGACCCGCTTCACTTCCGGTGCCGATATACTTTTTCAATTCTTCCGGTGTTTCCAGTTCCAGTTTCTGGAGCCTGATAACGGCTTTCTCCACCACCTTCAGAGGCTTTACGCAAAGATTTACGGCAAGCCAGCAAAGAATAGGAATAATAGCATAAACACAGATGCAAATCAAACCAAACGCATTTCTGCTGGCATCAGCCTTTGCAAATATCTCCTCCTTGCTGTCACTGATCACCACCGCCCAGTTTCGCTCCGGTATTGCCTTGTACATGGCGACACTCTTCACGCCGTCTGCGTCCACATACTCATCAATACTTCCGATGCCCTCCCCGGACTGATTCTTGATGGCATCTATCACGGAAAGCAGCATTTCGTCCTCAATAGGTGTGGCCATAAGTGACGCATCAGCATTAAAGATATGTACACCTGTCTCTGTATTAATCATATAATTCTTTGCATTTTCCATGCCCTCAACATGCAGACCTTCCAATACTGACTGCAGGGTTCCCGCAAGCTGAGCGCCTCCCACAAAACCAAGAATTGTCTTCCCGTCCTTATCAAAAACCGGGGCATAAAGTGACAGTACCATCTGCTTGGAAGCAGGAGAAATCAGCATACCCGTATTGTACACATCACCTGCTGCCTTAATGGAATTCTGCAGCTTAGCAAGGGATTCTCCCTCACGCATCACCATTCCCACCGCACTCGTGTTGGAATGGGTGATAACATGGGTGTTCCATTCCGAAATATAAATTCCTTCCCAACCCTCAAGCCCGGCAAAAAAGCTTTCCGTATAAGCCTGCGCTTTCTTTTCCAGTTCCGCATTACCCGGATTCTTCAGAAATTCTGCCACAATCGGTGCCTTGCCGAAGGAGATAAGCAATTCTTCTGCCTGACCCACATACTGTTCCACAATTTCCGACTTTGCAGCCAGTGAGGTCGCCATGTTATCCATTACCGAGTCCTGCATTGTCGTACGCATATTCCGGTTGGACACCAGGAACAACACCAACAGACAGGCCGCCATCACCAGAGAAATCGTCACTGTGATTACCGTACTCATCTTTTTGTTCTTCATAAAACCTTTTCCTCCTTTATCAGAGCGCTTTTCTTTCCGTAAAAAGTCTTTAAATATACTTTATGAATATTGGGTACGCCATAGTAAATCTGCTATAAATTCCACTACTTTATGGTTACAGTATAACACAAATGAATGTAAACTACAACAAATATGACGGGAAAGAATGCGCTATTTCTCCTGACACCATATAAATATTTATATATTACTTTTCGGTCAGCTGTACATTCATTGTCCAAACTCCGGATCGAACAGTTTCTGCCCGTTGAAATTTTGTATAGATAAGGAGGATGCGGTATGCTGCTCAGATACACAAAAGTGAAATATAAGGGGCAGGAATTATGGCCTGCTGCCCTCTTATTACATAGACTCGGTTACATATATTATCTACTGTCATCAATTCTGTAGCTTCTGCCATAGTACTTCTCCTATCTTTTGTCTACTCCATATCTTCCAATGCCTCTATCTGCTTCAAAGCCTCCAAATATTTCATTAGTCTTTTACGCTGTGCATCTTTCATAGCATGAATATCCTCTATGATACGAATGTCAGCTTTGGATATTTCCCGCTCTGCCTTAACCTTCTTTGGCTTGTATTCTACATAATCCTCATCAATACCTTTTCCGGTTAGCAACTGTTCCGGTGTCACTTCCAGTACCATACAAATATCCATAATCTTATCTGCTGATGGATTGGTCTTCTTCGTCTTCCAATCACTAATAGTACTGCTTGCTAATCCTACCTGTTTTGCAAAAGTATTCTGTGACATATTTTTTATCTTTTAAAATTTTAAATATTCTTTCACTGATAATCATACTATCTCTCCGCTTTCATGCTCGTATATACGAGCATTATAATTATTTATTTCTCGTATCTACGAATAGATTAGCACAATATATTCGAATAGTTAATCCATTTTATATTCTTTCTCTAAGGTAGGAATTGCACCATACTTTCCTATCAGATAATTTTTCTCATAGCTTTCATCCTTACGGATTCGAGTACCATCCATGTCTACGAAATCTGCCAATGAGTACAGTGTAGATACACCTCTTTCATTCTTTTCAACAAACCAGATTTCATCACGTCGCAACAACTGATTCGATAACTGTCATGGGTTGTAAACACAAGCTGTGCGTGGTTGGTGTTGATTTCCGGATTTAAGAATGTAAGCAGGAAATTTCTAACAAGTAACGGATGCAGACAGGCATTTAATTCATCAATAAAGAATACGCTGCCCTTCTCCAGTACTTCCTGCAATTCCGGATATAAAGCAAACATCTTCAATGTACCTGCTGATTCTAACTCCAACGGAATCTCCGCCATTTCATCCGAACCAATCATCTTATGCAGTGCATTAATCTTGTACTTTACTTCT
>JBJENR010000023.1:0-24119 GCA_051880315.1 Acetatifactor sp. | reverse complement strand
ACAAGAACTCTTTGCACTGCATATAAATCTACAGTACAAACTGAGCAGACCGTGATGAAACATCATGGAGTCGGGTCACAGGAGTGACAGTGGAATCTTCCATCCACGGGACAGTAGTTGCTAATACTGATTCGTGGGTGTTTTCTTTTTCTGAAGGCAATTCGCCAAACCCCACATATATTTGGTGCCATAGAGCTATCTTTATTTCGCGGAGGTAACTGATATGGGAAAAAACAAAACAACAGCAAGAAACACCAAACTCACGGAAACTGATTTTCAAAAGGTGGCAAACAAGGTTTCCTTTATTACCATTATGGAAAACGTAGTGCTGTCTGTGGTTAAGCTACTGGCAGGTGTAATCGCACATTCCAGTGCAATGATCAGTGATGCCATCCATTCTGCATCCGATGTGTTCAGTACCATCGTGGTAATCATCGGTATTAAGCTGGCATCAAAGGAACCTGATAAGGAGCATCCTTATGGACATGAGCGTTTAGAATGTGTGGCTGCCATTGTTCTTGCAATCGTTCTTTTTATCACCGGCCTGGGAATTGGCGTGGATGCACTGAAAAACATCTTGCGTGGTAATTACGGCGACCTGCAGGTACCGGGAATTCTGGCATTGATTGCCGCTATCCTATCCATCGTCAGTAAGGAAGGTATGTATTGGTATACCAGGCATTATGCCAGGAAAATTGACTCCTCTGCACTGATGGCGGACGCCTGGCATCACCGCTCAGACGCCTTCTCTTCCGTAGGGGCTTTGATTGGAATCGGAGGTGCAAGACTGGGCTTTCCTATTATGGATTCCATTGCCAGTCTGGTTATTTTCCTGTTTATCGTAAAAGCGGCTTATGATATTTTCAGGGATGCCATGGATAAGATGGTGGATCACGCCTGCGATGAAGCAACAGAAAAGCAGATTTATGATTGTGTTATGAAAAACGATAAGGTGATGGGTATCGACCTGCTTCACACCCGTATCTTTGGCAACAAAATCTACGTAGATGTGGAAATTCAGGTCGACGCCTCCTACACCTTGCAGGAGGCGCACACCATAGCCGAGGCTGTGCACGATGATATTGAGCAGAATTTTCCCAAGGTAAAACACATCATGGTTCACGTAAATCCTGCAGATTAAGCAATAATTATAACTGTTCCGGGAGTTTTTATGCCTCTCTTTTTGTTTACAAATAAATAAAAATCTGATATATTGTATTCATCAAATATACCTATTTACCCGCCATGTTAATAGGACTTAAAGGAGAAACTATATGATTTCAACCAAAGGAAGATATGCCATTCGATTAATGATTGATCTGGCAGAGCAAAACTCAGAGACACCCGTTCCTTTAGCTGCAATCGCTGCCAGACAGGATATTTCAAAAAAATATCTGGAAGCCATTGCAAAATCGCTTGTAGCCGGAAAACTCGTAAAAGCCTCCAGCGGGAAAGGCGGCGGGTACTCTCTTGTAAGAAAAGCAGAGGAATACACCATATGGGAAATCCTCAAACTGACGGAAGAATCCATGTCCAGTGTTGCCTGCCTGATGGACGGTGCCGAGAGATGCCCACGGGAAAAGAATTGTCAGACCATCTCTATGTGGCGAGGCTACGACAAAATGGTGCGGGAGTACTTTTCCAATATCACAATTAAGGATTTGTTATAAAATCAGAAGAATTGGCTACCCTGTCTCCCGTTCTGTTCCCTTACTGTACAGCACCCATAAGAGCATAAATCAGTGTTCCAGCCACACCACTTCCTAAAATAATCGAGATGGCACTGGCTTTATACTTTCTCAATATAAATAATGCTACCACAAAGATACCTGCTTCCACAAGTCTCATATCACTCAAAACTACATTCTTTATATCTGTCTGAAATAACCCCAACATGAGAATGGAAGCTCCGGCAGAACCAATCAATGCTACAACGGCAGGTCTCATGGAGCCAAGAACCACCTGCACACCGCTGACCGTACGATATTTATAATAAAAATGTGCCAGTGTCAGACAAATGCAAAAGGAGGGAATGATACATCCAATGGAACAGATGAGTACGCCGGGAATGCCAGCCAGACGCATTCCCACAAATGTGGCAGAATTAATGGAAATTGGCCCCGGGGTCATCTCCGCTACCGTAATTAAGTCCGAAAACTCCTCCATAGTCATAAGCCCGTATATATTTACAATCTGCTCCTGAATTAACGGAATAGCCGCATATCCTCCGCCTACGCTGAACAAACCAACCTGAATAAAAGCAAAAAACAGTTTCAGTATCAGCATTTTATGCTACCTCCTTTTTCTTCCTGTAAAGAGTTACTGCCAGGTCTGCAAGTCCGATGACTAGACAGGTTAAGATAATCAGCATAGCGCTGACTCCCAACAGATAAGTAGCAATAAATGCAATTAACATCATGGCAATATACAATATTCTTTTTGTCTTCAGCACATTCTTCGCCAGATTAATTACCACGTCAAATATGACTGCTGCCACACCGGCTCTCATGACCTGCAGGGCCACTGCAATGTAAGGATTGGTTCGAAACTGCTCATAAAATAAGGATATCACGGAAATAATCATCATAGGCGGAAGAATCGTCCCCAGAACAGCAGTAAGAGAACCCACCACTCCTGCCATACGATAACCGATAATCACCGACGCATTTACCGGCAAAGGTCCCGGCGCAGACTGGGTGATTGCCGTCACATCCAGCATTTCATCCTCCTCCAGCCACTTCAGCTCTTCCACAAACTTCTTTTTCATCAGGGATACAATTACAAAACCGCCCCCAAAGGTACACGCACTAAGCATAAACATAGACTTAAACAAAGTCCAAAGCTTACTATAATCCTTTTTCATCACCCAAAAACCAAACCTTTCCGTATCCTGTTTTACAGCCACTCTTTTTTCGCTCTTGCAGAAACGAATATACCACGGGATATATCATTTGTAAAATACATATGTTTTATATTACCCATAGGCATTTAACTATATTCGGTTTTTGGGAAAAACGCACGTTTTCTTATTTATTCCGTCTTGCTTATTCCGTCTTATAGAATTCCTCGGTCTCGTCAATATCATTTACCGGCGGCTTTAAGCCCGGTATCGTAATACCGTTCTTTTCGGCATAATCCCAAAAAGCTGCATGTATAGCTTCCTCTGCAAGCAGAGAACAATGCACCTTCACAGGCGGAAGCCCGTCCAGCGCTTCCATAACAGCACGATTCGTTACCTGCAATGCTTCCTCAATGGTCTTACCTTTTACAAGCTCTGTCGCCATGCTGCTGGTAGCCACGGCAGCTCCGCAGCCAAAGGTCTTAAACTTCGCGTCCTTAACTATGCCGTCCCGGATATCAAGATACATTCTCATGATATCTCCGCACTTCGCATTTCCCACGGTTCCCACACCGGCGGCATCCTCAATCTCTCCCACATTTCTCGGGTTGGTAAAATGATCCATTACCTTTTCGCTATATTCCATGACCTGACTCATCCCATTACTCCTCCTTGTTCTTTTTGACAAAATCCTCATACAACGGCGACATGCTACGTAACCTTCCAATCATTGCTTTCAGCGCCTCTACTACATAATCCACATCTTCCTTTGTGTTTTCCGCCGAAAGCGTAAGTCTGAGCGACCCGTGGGCAATCTCATGGGGCAGACCAATTGCCAAAAGGACATGCGACGGATCCAGAGACCCGGAGGTACATGCAGAACCGCTGGAGGCGCAGATTCCTTTTTGATCAAGCATAATCAAAAGAGATTCCCCCTCTATGAAACGAAAGCTGAAATTTGCATTGTTCGACAAGCGGTTTGTCCTATGCCCGTTTAAGCGCGTATAGGGAATCTCCCCAAGCACTCGCTCGATAAGGTAATCCCGCAGTTCCTGTTCCTTCCTTGTATTTGCAGCCATGTTTTCTGCCGCAAGCTCTGTCGCTTTTCCAAATCCCACAATGCCCGGAGTATTATGGGTCCCGGCTCTCTTTCCGCGCTCCTGAGCTCCACCGTGAATGAATGCTCCTATCTTAACCGATTCCCGCAGGTACATAATTCCTACCCCCTTGGGACCGCCAAGCTTATGTCCGCTGGCACTGAGGATATCAATATTCATCTCATCCACATGAATGGGAACATGCCCATATGCCTGCACTGCATCGGTATGAAATACAATGCCGTGCTCATGTGCAATCCTGCCAATTTCCTGAATCGGCTCTATGGTACCGATTTCATTGTTTGCAAACATGATGGAAATCAAAATCGTATCAGGACGAATCGCCTTCTCCAACTCCTCCAGGCGCACCATTCCGTTCTCATCCACATCAAGGTATGTAACCTCGAAACCGTTCTTTTCCAGAAATTCACAGGTATGAAGCACGGCATGATGCTCGATTTTGGAGGTGATGATATGCCTTCCCTTCTCCTTCTTTGCATAGGCAGTGGCCTTGATTGCCCAGTTGTCCGACTCGCTTCCGCCGCCGGTAAAATAGATTTCGCCGGGCTTTGCCCCCAGAAAATCCGCTACGATTTGTCTGGCATGATTTATAGCTCCTGTAGACTTCCCTGCAAAACGATATATGCTCGCCGCATTCCCGTAATATTCCTCAAAATAGGGCTTCATCGCCTCAAACACCTGCGGTTTTGTTGCAGTAGTTGCTGCATTATCTAAATAAATAAATTTTTCCATCTCGTTTCCTCCCAGCCTGCTTCAGAATAAAAGCAATCTCTATCATATAAAATATACCCATTCGCCTACCATGTCAATAGGTTTTTATCAAAAGGCTTTTCTATCGGACTAGCATTGGAGAAAGTTTTTGCATCTAACTTAATTAAAGAGCGGTGTAGAAAAATATCTCTCTGCGGTGTCAGGGAGAACGGTTACTACAGTCTTACCCTTCCCAAGCTTCTTTGCAAGACGCTTTGCCGCTGCTACATTCGTCCCGCTGGAAATGCCACACATCAATCCTTCCCTGGAAGCAAGTTCTCTGGCGGTAGCAAGGGCTTCTTCATCGGAAATAATAGCAATCTCCTCATAAATACTCTGATTCAATACCGGCGGTATTACACCGTCACCGATACCCATCTGAATGTGATTACTTACTGTGCCACCTGCCAATACGGCAGCATTCTCAGGTTCAACCGCCCATATCGTAATATTGGGATTCTGAGCCTTTAAGGTCTCACCAATACCGGTAATGGTTCCGCCGGTACCAATTCCGGAACAAAAGCCGTCGATGGGACCGGCTACCTGCTCCAATATTTCCAGACCTGTGTGATGACGATGTGCCATGGGATTCGCAAGATTCTCAAACTGCTGGGGAACAAATACCCTGGGATCCTCCTTCGCCATACGAAGCGCCGTATCCATACATTCCTCGATGCACTTTCCAATGTTCCCCTCGTCATGAATCAATTTCACTGTTGCACCATAGTGCTCAACCAAAAGCTTTCGCTCCTTGCTGACAGAATCCGGCATAATAATAATTGTCTTGTATCCCTTTACTGCTCCTACCAGAGCCAGACCAATGCCTTGATTACCGCTGGTAGGCTCTACAATAATGGAATCCGGTTTGAGTTTTCCAGCAGCTTCTGCAGCCGTAATCATATTGTATGCCGTTCTTGTCTTTATGGAGCCGCCAACATTCAATCCTTCGAATTTTACAAGAATACGGGCAGAATCCCCGTCAGTCATGTGCTGCAGTTGAATCATTGGCGTGTGTCCGATTGCTTCCAAAACATTCTGATATATCATTTTGCTTTACCTTCTAAACTCTGTTTCTCTATAACATCATACATAAAGATTATACTTTGAAATCAAAAGAATGGCAACCTTTTCTAAAAAAGCGTTATCTAACCATAGTTTTATAACGAGCAAATCTCCTGTGTATCAGGCACTGCAATCTTCGCCCTGACCATTTCTCGCCAGGACGAAACCGGTACAGTCAGAACCGGACTGGACGGTCTCAAGGTTTATGTCATTCCCAATTATAAGGCATGACCATCGGAAAACCGTTCACAGTTCTAGTGAATGCCTTGGGGCAGCTGTTTTTTAGTCTATAGGAAAGACTGGGAATCATGAAATTGAAATAAAAGAACTCAGGTCTCGTATATATTGTTAATATATACGGGGACCTGAGTTTTATTACCTAATCTTTTATTCCGCCACTGCTTCCATCACATAATTTACATTGGGTGTCAATCTGATACTTGCCCTGCCATTCTGTACCGGAATAATACGGCCTGTATCCAGAAGGCGAATTGACGTAATGTTCTTATTGCACAAAATTGTTACAGTTTCATCGTAGGCCAAATCAGAACGAACAATGAAACAGTTATTATCATATGTAAACAGCATAATTTTGGAAGGGCCATCCAAACAAACCGGCAGACTCCTGCAGAACAGCTCGCGGATTGTGTACAGAACCTCTGCCGGATAGGAATACAAATCACCAAAATCTTCCGGAATTGTAATGATGCTGATACGCCCCTCTCCATAGCGGCAACGCAATACAATGGGGAAATTGTTGTCATGACCATATGCTGCTGCCAGCTCCCAGATGTCATTGGTGGCATAATCCAACTGAGGAATCAGAATGGCTTTGTCTCCGGAATAGAATCCACTGATTGTGAGACCATTGTCCTTGGTGTTGGCATATTCCTTTACCAGTGCTTTCCTTGCAGTAAAATTCACATTTACAAAGGTATCACTGAAGGCTTTTCCAAGCTTGTGCACCAGTCCGCTGGTAACCACCACATCACTGCCGGCCATCAGGCTATCATGCATCTTCCGGACAAGTTCAGGATCATCCCCTGCACTCTCTGCCAGAAAAACGGTGTCCGCATGCTCCGGATAAGTACAGCTTGCCTCAAAAGGAATACCACACATACCCAGATAGTTGTGAATATAGTCTTCTCCTCTTCCGTAAAGAGGCCGATAGGCAACTGCTCCCACCGGATTTCCCAAGAGACCAAGAGGCTTGTCCAGCTCCTTCAGCATCTGTCCCAAGGCCGGAACAAAGAGTCGGAAATTATGATCTCCCATGAGGGAGCCCAGGCAGAACAGGGTAATCTCCTTAGCCTTGCCAAACAAGGTCAGATATCCCTGCTCCAGATAAGAGGACAGGTTGTATGTACATTCAAACGGATCAAACCAGCCGCCCAGATTCCTGTCAGGCGCAACGCTCTCTAAATACCGCATGATAAAATAGGACAGATACTTGGGTAAATGCTGCTGCGCATAAGTCGGATTACGAGTCTCCGTTCCGGTGTAAATCGAATCAAAGATTCCGGGCTCCTCTGCAGGATTGTATCCTGTCTCATTGTAGTACTCATACCACTGAGGATATTTTATAATGAAGTTAATCTTCGGATTGACCTCCTTTGCAAGTGCCACGGCAGCCTTCGTAATCTCCAGCTTCTGTGCCAGACGCATTTCCTTCCAGGAACGGGAGCCCTTGATTTTGACACATTCCCTGCAACGACAGTTGGCAAAATAAAAATCATCCAGAATCAGTTCGTCAAATACCTCCGCGCTCAGACGAACCGCATCCATAAAGATTTTACGTCCCTTCTCGGAACTATAACACAAGGAGAGGAAGCCTTCCCCCCTGGAATCATCATTGGTGGTAATTCCTCCGGAGGTAGCGATACCTTTTGATTCAAAATAGGACTTTACCTTCAGGAGAGTCTCTTTGTCGCACCACTCCATGCCGCGGTAGCATTCCAAATAAACGCGTCCTACCTTGATATTGTCGGTGAAGAGCCTAAACTGCTTATCAAAGTTTTCCAAGTCAGCCATATACTTCACATCGCCAACAGTACAATAAATTGCCACATTAAAATTCTCGTAGCTGGTAATCTCTTTTTTTCTTGGCATCATAGTCTTCATATGCAGCCTCCCAATCGTTTTAATGCTTCAAGTATACTATACTTTGGCTGGCTTAACCATGTGCTATCGTGGCAAATATTTGTACTTAATTGTCCTCTGATGCTTAGCCATGACAGAAAACTGGAAAATCATGACTGCGTTACCTCTATATACGCATTTTTTCATTTATTTTTACCTGACTTATGCTATAATGTAATGAACGCAGTGGAAAAACAAGCGGCTGCAACGCAGCCATTTGTTTTTCCTGCGCCATTAACGAGCAAACAGCCTGCGTAAGCAGGCAATAGAGCGCGATAGCGCGAGTTTGCGAGTTTCAGCGAACCCCAAGCGCGATAGCGCGAGTTTGCGAGTTTCAACGAACCCCAAGCGCGATAGCGCGAGTTTGCGAGTTATAACTATTTTGAGGGAGGATTATATGGAAGCAAAGAAAAGAAATTCCTTTGGAGGATCCATCGGATTCGTGTTGGCGGCAGCCGGAAGTGCAGTTGGACTGGGTAATATCTGGCGATTTCCTTATTTGGCCGCAAAAGACGGTGGCGGCTTGTTCCTGGTTGTGTACATCCTGCTGGCCCTGACCTTTGGCTTTGCACTCTTAACCACTGAAATCGCCATTGGGCGCAAAACCAAACAGAGCCCGCTGACTGCCTACGGAAAACTCAGAAAGAACTGGAAATTCCTGGGGGTGCTCTCCTGCCTTGTACCTGTGATTATCATGCCCTATTACAGTGTAATCGGTGGATGGGTTGTTCAATATTTTAAGGAATATCTGGTCGGAAACGGAGTGGCTACAGCGGAAGATACCTACTTCAAAGAATTTATTGCCGGAGACCTCTGTCCAATTATTATGATGATTCTCTTCCTTGGAGTGGTGTTCTTTATCGTATTTAATGGAGTAAACAAGGGCATTGAATCCTCCTCCAAGATTATCATGCCTATCCTTCTTCTGAGTGTATTGGGCATCGCAATCTTCTCCCTGACTATTTCTCACCGGGATGAAAGCGGGACGGTCAGAACCGGCTTGGACGGCCTTAAGGTTTATGTAATTCCCAGCTTTGACGGCATGACAATCGGAAAGCTGTTTACTGTTTTAATTGATGCATTGGGACAGCTGTTTTTCAGTCTGAGCGTGGCAATGGGTATCATGATTGCCTATGGTTCTTATGTAAAGGATGATGCCAACCTGGGAAAATCCATTAACCAGATTGAGCTTTTTGACACAGTTGTTGCTTTCCTTGCAGGTGCCATGATTGTTCCCGCCGTATACACCTTCATGGGCAAAGAAGGTATGGCAAAGGGCGGTCCCAGCCTAATGTTCGTATCCCTGCCCAAGGTATTTAAGGCAATGGGAACCGCCGGTAATGTGATTGGCTGTGTCTTCTTCGCCATGGTACTGTTTGCCGCAATTACCAGCGCTGTCTCCGTCATGGAAGCAGTGGTATCCAGCCTGATGGATCAATTCCACCTGAGCAGAACAGCCTCCTGTGTGGTGGAAGGTCTGATTGCATTATTTGGAGGAATTGCCGTATGTCTCGGCAATAATAAGTGGTACTTCGAGTGTCCTCTGCCTACAGGAGACAAGGGAACACTTCTGGATATCATGGACTATATCAGCAACAACTGTCTGATGCCTGTTGTGGCATTGGCAACCTGTGTGCTAATCGGCTGGATACTGAAGCCCTCCACCGTAATTGAGGAGGTGGAAAAAAACGGCTCCCCCATGGGCCGGAAACGCCTGTATGTGGTAATGATTAAATTTATTGCCCCCATCTTCCTTTTCCTCCTTCTGTTGGAAAGGCTGGGCATTATGAAGCTGGCATAGGCAGGAACAAAGGATTGTTCACGAGGTAGTAGAAAAATACTACCTCGTTTTTAAGTGGGGAGTATTGAAATAACACTCGTTTTAATACTAAGATAAAATTGTACCTGCAGGAATCGAGGCGGCAGAATCGGCTGAAAAGGCATGGAACATAGTCGCAAAGGATGCTAAGCCAAAAATAAAAAAACGAGGGAGAATCACATGAAAAAAAATATGGAAAAGAATTTCAATGAATCTGAATGGCAAGATGCTGCTGGTGGAATTGGCACTGTTAATGTTTTTGGTAGTGAATGTTTTATCTGTGGCGGGAATAAACGGATACCATGAATATATTAATATTCCGACGATATTGTATATGACTGTTTTCACTGTGGCAATCCTGATATTTAGCGAAAACGAAAAACAGATTGGCAATGGAATACGGATTGCTTTTTCCCGCAAGAGCAATGGGATATCCAGAATGGAACTGGAAAAAGCTATAACCGCAATGAAGTTTATTAAGAATCAGACTGTTTATTTCAAACTGCGTGCCCTGGGGCTTACGGACAGAGAGGCAGAGGTGGCAAGGCTGGTCAGCTGCGAGATGACCAACAAGGAAATCGGGCAGATGCTGTATATCTCCGACACCACCGTCAAGAAACATATCACACACATTCTCGAAAAGACACAGCTGGAGGATAGAGAGAAACTGACAGGGATGATAAAGGGGTTGTAGTATTATTCTTTACCTGCTTCAATACACTCGACGGAAGTATTCTTCTTTCTGAGAAGTACAAAACATATCAGTGCAAGGATACTCTTGGGAATGAAGTCTATGGCAAAGGCAATTATGGAGCTGGGCATAACCTCATTCGCTCTTTCCACATTCGTAAATAATACCAAAATGCCGGGATTCGCATTATTCACAGCATGCATAATGGCGGCGGGCCAGATGGAACCTGACTTTACTGTAATGTATGTAAGCATGATTCCCATAAAGATACATTCAATACACATAAAAAGGATTCCCAAATATGGAAAACCGGGATAATCTGTCCCAAAATTATGTCCCACACAGGTCAGAGGTGCATGCCACAAGCCCCAAATGATACCGCCTGTAATCACCGCCTTGGGAATCCCCATAAGCCTGATAAGCTTTGGCATCATGTACCCCCGCCAGCCCCCCTCTTCTCCTAAGGCGGCAAAGGATACTACTGAGCCGGTCAGGATTCCGTTCAACGGCATGAGCCATATGAGATTTTTTTCTATTCCCAAGACCTGGTAGTATGCCGGGTCATATAATCCGGGATAAAACAAAAGTACAAGTGCACACCATAGTTCAGAATAAATCCATGGAACAAACATGGCAAACAAAAAATAAATCCACTTTTTGTTTTTCAGATTTATCCCCAACATCAGGGAACCATCTCCTGTCATGGCAAAACCCTCCCCTGTCAGCCTTCTCGTCAGTAGCTGCGCCAGGAAAGGGGTCAGCATACCAAGCGCCGTAAATGCTTCTAACCCCGGATTCGTACCGTCCCATGCATGACCTGTCAGAATAAATGTAAAAAATATCGACCACGCAAGTCCAAAGGATAAAACCAGATAAATTAGAAGACGCTTCGTTTCTAATCTCCTATCCATATTATACAGTCTCCTTTCCTGCAAAGTGACAGGCAATACGATATGACAAAGCATATAGAGCCAATACAATTACCGGAGATATCACATTCCATAATGCCACTTCAAAAATATGCTTATCATACCATTTCATAAATATTATCACATTAAAATGGGACTCCAGCCACGTAAGATCACCAAAAAAAAGGAATCCGATTACGCCAAAGGCAAGTAACATGATAATCGCTACTTTAACCAACATTGCTTTGTCTCTTCCAAGTATAATAAACAGCGGGAGCTCGATGGCTGCCAAAAGCAACACCATATAGATAAAAGTCGGGATAAATCCTCCAACCAGTCCAATCAACTCCTCAAATATTCCTTTCCCACAAAAGGCACTTGCCGCAAGCTGCCAGATAAACGCAACCGATAAAAAAACATAGGCTGCTATACCGATAAAGATATATTTTGACGCAATATAGGCATGCTTGTCCAGTGGAAGTGCACCTATATATCCCCGGATTTTATTCTTGTCATCACCCTCCACAAGCTTCCCTGTCCATCCGTTCATAAGCCCTGCAACAGATACCAGAAAAAAACCAAGCCCCAGAACAAAAAAAACATCCAGAACGTTAACCCTTTCGCCCTCTTCCGTCATTGTCATAAACACAGTATTCTCCACATACCCCGGAAACGCCATACGGAGAGCTATAAATGCAATGGTAAGACAGAGGATGAGCCACGTCAGTTTTTTACCGCCTATGGAAACAAAATCCTTGTACAATAACCCGGCCATTACACCACACCCCTCTTTCTTTTCGCAATCCATAACGAAGCAAAATACGAAATCACCATGGTGATTATTGCAATCATCAACAGAATATAAAATCTATGTTTGAAAAAATTCATAAAATAATCAAGGGAAATAGATGCTTCTTCCCCTACCTCAGCTTCCATAGGAACAAATAAACTTTTTATCCTGTCCAGATTCACAAGAATAGCAGTTGTGATGACTAAAACGCAGGAACACAGGATCGCATAATTTTCTTTTCCATATCCATATAAAAAGCAAAATACGATTACCAAAGCACCGTAAATACTCATCAGACTGGCTGCAGAAATAATGATCCCGAAGAATTCCGTAAAAGAAATAATATCTGTAAGAAGGGAAAGCACAAAAGAAATGACAAGGTCCACACATACGCCAATTCCAAACATCACGTGAACCGTCAGATATTTTGCCATGACCCTTTTGGAAATTGGCAGGGGCATCACCGCAGAAACATTGGCAAATCCGGCTTTTCCGTCCTCAGTAAAAAGCGCTGCCACATCTCCTACCATTGCAACCGGAAGCAGCATAAACAAAATAAGTGTCCAGGTTGAGAGATTTTTGATATCTATGGAGGACATCCCCTCTTTCGCCATCATTGACTCATTTGCTAATGCGATATTACCAAAGCGGGCACTTAATACGAACATTATAGACATGACCAGAACAGCGATTACAACATAGGAAAAAATAATGAATTGTTTTCGAAGACACATAAGGTCTTTTATCACAAGTCCTTTCATGCATTCACCTCTTTTCATCGGAAGAGTTTTCTGATTTCTTCATGTCTGCAGTGTTCCCGGTTTTCACTATACCTGCAGCATTTTTATTCACATAGAAAAGCATAATATCCTCTAACGACGCCGGCTCAATCACCATCTCCGGATAAAACCTTTCACACGCCTTTCTGTCATTTACCAAGACTTCCATACCAAAGGTACCGGGCTGCACATTCACAATAAACGACTCACTGATTCTATTCATTTCGTCTTTTCTGCATTTCAAAAGTCCATGTTTTTCAAGAATGTCGTCCTTATTCCCTGAGAGAATAATTTTACCGCCATTGATAAATACCACTTCATCGGCTAACTTTTCCAAATCCCCTGTTATGTGGGAGGACAACAAAATGGTATGATCCTCTTCAACTACAAATTCGCGGAAAATCTGAAGCATCTCGTTTCTCACAATCGGGTCCAGACCGGAGGTAGGCTCGTCCATAATCAGCAGTCTGGCATGATGGGAAAGTGCCACTGCTATTTGCAGCTTCATTCGCATACCGCGGGAAAAATCCCCACACCTTTTCCTGATTGGAAGAGAAAACCTCCTCATGTAATCATAGAATCCTTTTTCATCCCAATGCTTATAAATATTTTTCATCATTATATTGATGTCTTTTCCGGTCATGAATTCATGAAATCCCATTTCATCAAACACAACACCAATATCCTCGCGAAGCCTTGCACTGTCATTTTCTATATTTTTACCAAACAAAAATATCTCACCTGCGTCAGCCCCTATGACATCCAGCAGCAGTTTAATGGTTGTGGTTTTGCCGGCACCGTTTTGTCCGATAAAACCACATACGGACCCTTCCGGTACTGCAAAACTGATGCTATCTAATTTGAAGTCACCATAATCCTTTGTTACATTTTTTATCTCTATTACATTCTTAACCTCTTCCATATTCTCACCCACATTATTATTTTCTTGTCAACTCGCTCTTTCTCACTCCAAGGGAGCAATTTCACACTACATTTTCTTCTCATCATACAGAAGCTTCAGCATTTCACTTAATTCTTCATAGGTTACCTTTCCAAGAAGAGCTTTGTCTACGGCAGATTCCAACAATTCCTCAATGGCAAACCTCATGTTTTCTTTTACCATATCACTATTGATTCCCTTTACAAAGCTACCCTTTCCCGTAACCGATTCAATAAAACCGTCTCGTTCGAGCTCCTCATAGGCTCTTTTGGTTGTGATAATACTGATTTTTAATTCCTTTGCCAGCACTCTCATGGAAGGCAGGACGTCTCCTTCTGTCAGTTCTCCGGTCATAATCTGGCTTTTTATCTGCTCCTCAATCTGCTCATAAATCGGCACGCCGGAGCTATTGCTGATAATTATATCCATATCTGTTTCCTTTGCGCTCTGGCGAAAGAACCCTTGCATTGTCCTTTTCGCCCATCAATCGAATATTGTATATATTCAATATATACATTTAAGGCTGGCTTGTCAATCCCTTTTCTATCCTTTATGGCTTCTCCTTTCCTAAAAAAGAAGGTACACCAGCCTTACTGTAATACAGTTGCTGTTGCACCTTCTCTATAAGTTTAGACTATCTGATATTAAAGCAAATCGGCGTAAAACATGGATCTATAGCCGCTATTTTTTCTGCTTTACCGGAATCCAAATCTCACAATAATACTTCTCATCCTGTGTTCCATTAGAATATTTTTTCGGATCATCATACATCTCCACACAGTATCCGGCAGCAAATTCATATTCCTTCAGTGCCGGAAGCCACTCTGTAAAAATCTTTGTATTTACATCCTGCAATGCGTTCGGCATTGCGCCAACACAAGGAAATATTGCCCATGTAAACGCAGGTATTGTCCTGACAACAAATCCCTCAGGCACTATCCTGCCTGCTTCATACGGGTCTGCAATCAGATACTCAAAGGTATCATTCCCCATCTTTTCATCAATATTGATGCCATAAACCCCACAAACCTGCTTTCCCTTGCCAGCCTGAAAATGCTCCTGCCAAAACTGCGGAATCGTTTCCTTTGCCCCCTCATAAGTGAAGCTCCTTGCGTTTGCAATAACTGTAAAAGCCTCTTTCTTCTCAATTTTGTAATCCATGAGATAACCTCCTTCTAATGATAGCTTTACCTTTAGCGGAGCAAAGGATTTCAGCATCACCCTGTCCTTGCGTGCTGCCGTTGGCGTCACCCCGTGAAATCTGGAGAAAGCCTTTGTAAAACTATCCGGTGAATCATATCCATACTTCATTGCAATATCAATAATTCTCTCATCACCGGTTGCCAAATCATTTCCGGCAAGTGCCAGACGTCTGTTTCGGATATACTCTGAAATCGTAAAACCACAGAGCATCGAAAAACCCTTCTGAAAATAGAATGATGAAATATTCACATGTTCAGAAATCTCATCCACTGTGAGCTCATCAGTAATATGATTTTCAATATACTGTATAGCCCCTCCAATTGCCTCCATCCAACCCATGTCACATCTTCTCCATTCTATTCCAATCCGTGCCAAACCAAGGTTCACCTGAAAACCTGCGCTCTTTCGCTATGACCATATACTATCAAAGCGAAGGACTCTCTTCCCGATTATTCTTGCCATCATTTGTCCAACTTTTATTCAATCGCCATGCCTACTGCTCCTTCCAGAAGCCACCCTTATGGAAATTCTCATTTCCAAGAGGTGTAGCTGTAAGCCTGAATATCACACAACCATCCGGACATACAATATCCTTCACATATTTGCCACTGCCTCCCAGATTTTCCAGGTCCCCACCGCTTCTGACCGCCTCCATGAGCGAATAAAGCATCATCATGGTCTTCGAGCAGATGCCCTGTCCATCCTTATTCACCGGGCAACCGTATGTACAGGAATACTTGTCTCCAACCTCTTCTCCGTTCCTGCAATAACGTTCGGTATGGTCACCTCTGAGGAACCCGATAACCTCTATTGTAAACTCATACTCTTCGTCATACCATTTCTTCATCCCAAACTTCCCCTATTCCTCATTTTTTATGTGCCTTTATTTTCTTCATCGCCCAATCGTATTCTTTGATTTCTATAAACTGTATTTTTTCAGAATATTTTCTGTGATGCGAATAAGCTCATCTCGGATATCCTCAGGTTCCAAGACCGTCACCTTATCTTTACAGGTAAGCATCCAGGCAATCAGATTGTCCTTATCCGTATACTCATGCTCAAAAAGAAGTGTTCCATCTGCCTGTACACTGAATGAGCCCGCTCCAAACTCTTCTATGAGATGCCTTTTCATGGAAGGATCAAATACTGCTTTCACGGTTATTCCACCGGGAAATATAGTTTCCATAGACAAATCCGGCATGGGGCTCTCTCTGCAGGTTACCTCTAAACTCGGATGATCCGGCCTTGATTTTCTCCATCAGCCGGCTGTAATAATGACTGCCGCTCACACTGTCAAGACTGCGCAGACCTGCCATAATCATCTGCATATCTCTGGATGTCATAATAATCCTATCCATCTTATAGCCATCCGTGGTGCTAAGCCCCCACCAATGCCCTGTGATGTACTGATTGGGATACCTGCCCTGCATAAATCCTCTAGGTCTCTGTTGATTGTTCTTCTGGACACCTCAACCCATAATAGCACACCAAACACGTCAACTGTATGTCATGTTTATAATAACACTTTTATAAGGATTTTACCAGCTATCTCAATAATATCCGTCATTTCTTTTCCATCATCTTTTCAAACTTATGAATCTCTGTCGATACAAACAGGAAGCCAACAACAGCAGAAATCACATCCGATATAACTGCCGCCCAAAGCATCGTCACAATGCTCTTTGAAATCATAGCTAAGATAATCGATGCAGGAACAAATACTATCACATCTCTTAACAGAGCCAGCACTGTGGACTTCACACTATTCCCCATGGATTGAAGGATAATGGCAGCTGACTTTATATAGCAGGTTAATATAATTCCTCCCAGGAAAATCCTTATACATAATCTTGCATATTCCATATACTCTGCGGTGTTGTGACTGCCAAATAGAGAGATTACTGCGTCAGGTACAAACTCAAAAATCAGAAATGCTACAGTTCCAACAAGAAGTACCAGTTTCGTAATAAGCTGTATTGTATCTTTTACTCTGTCCATATTTCCGGCCCCCATATTAAATCCGATTATCGGCTGACCTCCAAGACTGATTCCAATTACGATTGATACAACAATGCCAAATACCTTCATAACAATACCTACAACAGCAAGTGGGATAACAGCTCCAAATGCCTCTCCGGTACTCGCATAGGTTTCATATCCATATTTTGTTAAAAGATTATTGTTCACGGCAATAATTACAACAATCGACAGTTGTACAATTAAGGAAGCCATACCAATGGAAATAATATGACCTACGGTACATCCATCTATTGTGATTGCTTCTCTATCGATATGAAAATTTCTTGATTTTGTCAGATAAAATACACTCATCACGAATGTCAAAATCTGCCCGATAACAGTAGCTATCGCCGCCCCCTTCACTCCCATGCCAAATCCGAAGATAAATATGGGATCCAGAATCAGATTAGTAACAGCCCCGGCCAAAGTGCAGCCCATTGCATATTTGGGAACCCCATCTGCTCTTATCGAACCATTAAGCCCTTGTCCAATCATATAAAATGGAATTCCGGCACATATAATTTTATAATAATCAGTAGCATATTCATAACATTCTGCTTCATCCGGGTTTCCACCAAACAGTCCCAAGATTTGTGTTCTCAACAGTAAACCTACAACACATAAAATAATTGATGAAAATATCAAAATGATAAGTCCATTTCCAACATTTTTATTTGCCTGCTTTTTATTCCCCTGTCCAAGTGCGATACTAAATCCCGCAGCAGCACCATCCCCTACCAAAAGTGCAATTCCAAGTGCCAATACCACAAAAGGATAAACAATATTCGTAGCGGCATTGCCGTATGCCCCCGCCTCGCTCCAACCTATAAATATCTGATCGACGATATTATAAAGCGCCGCAACAACCATGCTTATTACACATGGTATGGAAAATCTCCTTATCAGACTTCCAATTTTCCCGGTTCCTAAATCCAATTCTTTCATCTTTTTGCTCCATTTCTCTTTTTTGCACCAAAAAAGTGTGTGCCTGTCGCAAGCTGGATTTACGCCAAAAGGCTACACACTTATTTTTTCTTTTTTATTTGTCTGCTTTTTCAGAATAGAATCAAAACATGCTACTTGGCCTCCTCCTCTCAAAAAAACAAACGAGTAACCGCAACTGGATTTACGCAATTGCTGCTACTCGTTTTGATTAACTATATCATAATTACATAAATAATTTCAAGGACATTTTTCACAATTTAGTTTTATTTCAAGAATTTTGAGCAGCAAGATCTCCTGCGAAGATTTTTCTAAATACCCATCTTACCAGGGGCTGTATAAAGAAAATCTGCGAAAAAATTGCGAAGGGAAAATTAAAGCATATCAGCTTCATCCAATTAGCAAACAAGGTAAACATATGAAATCCCGCATAATATGGGTAGTACATCCATGCAGCAAGAAAACTCATCGCAGGACACATGATAAGTACTGTGCAGCATATAATCACCGTTTCAAATATCATTGGATGACTCTCCCTCGGGTTAAACATTTTACAGGCCAGTTTAAACGACTTCGGACTTCCGAGCAAACACTCTAACGTATATGCACAGACAAATTCAATAATAACTACTGCCCAAATTGGAAACATTCTTCCAAACATATAAACACCACCCTGAGCACCTATGGCATTTAGAACACTGTCCGCACCTGTTACTTGCATCAAAATGTTTCCATTCACAACATACAGGCTATAGAATACATATCCGTGCACTGTGACTAATACTGTGAGGAAGGCAAAAACCATCCTCTGAAATTGATTTCTTGGCATATTCTCTTCTCCTTTTTTCCATAAAAAACACATGCATCTCTACCGTTTTTTCAAATCAGACCACATTTCATTCCTAAAAGATTACATATGTACCGTGATCAGATTTACGTGCAGAGCACCACATGTGTCGTTTATGTTCTTTATTTGATTCAAAAGAATTATACCAAATATTTTTTCTTCATGTAAGAAAAAATTGCAATTAAATCACTCTTTTTTTCAAAAAGGAGATTTGTATTTCTTTCCGCCCTTCTCCATCTGTACCTTATACTATTCGCACTCCTATAGTTTTGATTGTAGATATGCCGGCAGAGTGTAAAAAGCTATTTTCCCTTCTGATTCTGCTGTCCGGAATCATATGGAACATAACCGTTCAACAAAGCCAGCCGTCCTTTTCCATCACTGTAAATTTCACGTTCATGGCTGTCCCATCAGAATCAGTTATTAATCTGCCACATTTCACCGACGACAGTGACTACGCTGTTTCTTCATGGAAAGTAGATTCAACAGAATATAGCCTCCCATAGTAATCACAATAGCTGCTATCAAAATGAGATACATCGTTCCCTGACCTACCTTGTTGTCAAAGAAATAAAGATTACAGTCCACACTGTCCTTAATTGCTTCCACTACCTCAGACGGAAAGTACTGGCTTTCCATTTCTTCAAACACTCCACGCATTGCATGATTTCGTAGCAAAGAAGTACCATAAGTGCCGGGCAGAAAAGAAAGTATCTTCTGCAGGCTCTCGGAAAAGCTGGAAATAGGCATATAAGCCCCACAGATAAAACCATAACCCGCACTGATGATGGTTCCCACAGCACTGCCCTGCCCGTTGGTAGAGAGTGAGAAATTCACGCAGGAGGAAAGAGCCGTGCCGAACAATACCAGCAATACCACATCCAACAATAAGGCTGCCACATCCCCCACAGTCAAGAACCATCCCACATAAGCAAGATAACCAAGACAACCCCCTGTTGCTGTCAGACAAACCAACAGGGTTGACAGCATAGTGGCTAAATAATAACCAAGTGCCAAAGTTCCCGGCTTTACCGGTGAAATCGTCAAGTCACATCTTGCACCTGTAATCTTGTCCTGCACCATCAGCAGATTGGAGCAGAAAGCCACTGTTACACAAATCACCGCCAGCAATGATGCTACCAGCTGACCTCCGACACAGCCCCAGATTACTTTGTCAGATACAGCGGCTCCCGCCGCTTCCAATGCAGAGCGGAAGCTTTTCTCGTATACGTTTGCAAGAAAAGTGATGTACAACACCAGCAGAATCAGCGGTGTAATGAAGGAAGTAAAAAACATTCCCTTATCCTTGAAATATATTTTTGTATTGCGCCAAACCAGCGCGCCAAGTCCTGTCATTTTTCCACACCTCCTGCTAAATTTTTCCCTGTTACCGCAAGAAATACATCGTCCATCTTGCCCTTGGTAATCTCGTAGTCCTGAAAAATCTCCGGGTATTTCAGAATCAGTTCTGTAGCTGCTGCAGTATTGGAAACCGATACCCGATAAGCATCCCGTATGGCTTCATAAGGAGCTTCCAGCTTCAGGATTTCCGTTTCTGACCTACCATAGATGGTGATGAAATCGCCGGTATAAGTGTTTTTCAACGTAAGTGGCGTACCCTCGGCAGCAATCCTCCCACTGTCCAGAATTACCACATAATCGGCATCCGCTGCCTCCTCCATATAATGAGTGGTAAGGAACACCGTCATATTTTCCCGTTTTCGCAAATCACTAATAACCTGCCACAAAATATTTCTCGTCTGAGGATCAAGTCCGGTAGTTGGCTCATCCAGAATTAGGATTCTCGGTTTATGTAGCAGGGCCCGGGCAATATCAATCCTGCGACGCTGTCCTCCGGAAAGCTTACCGACAGGACGTTTCAGCAGCTCCTCAAAAGACAAAAGCTGCGCCAGCTGAACCAGCCTTTGTTCAAAATCTTTCCCTCTGATACCATAGAGTGCTGCTCTGCTGGCAAGATTGTCCCTGACGGAGAGGTCTTTGTCCAGTACCGAGTTCTGGAATACCACGCCGACATTTCTTTTGATATGGTCGGGACTTGTGTCCATGCTGACACCGCAGACAGACACACTGCCACTGTCCTTCGGCAACTGCCCGCATATGATGTTGATGGTAGTGGATTTGCCCGCTCCGTTGACGCCCAAAAACGCAAACAGCTCGCCCTCCTTTACTCGGAAGCTCAAATCCTGCACCGCTTCCACATCCCCAAATGATTTAAATAAATGACTAATCTCAATAATATTTTGCATCCTTTTCCTCTCCAATTACTATTCATATTCTTTAAATGCTTTTCGTTTTCTTTTTACAACGCATCCTTTGGGCACGACATGCCAAAGAACTCCTTAATTATCAAATCGTATTCTGTCAATCAGAGAATCCTTCTTAACAGATTTTCCAACCGCAACGTTCATGACGATCTGAACAACTACAAGCACGGCTATCATAATCAGGGTTGCTGCCAGAGGATAATGATAATATCTGATATTGAACATTCCGTTATTTCTCGCCCATAAGAATACGGGATATCCTGCCACACTTCCGCCTCCTACCGCTACAATCAGCGTTCCGGCCGTATAGAATAAGCCTTCCAGTTGCAACATAATCTGTAGCTGCAGGTCCGACATTCCAACCGCCTGCAGCATGCCAATTTCCTTTTTTCTGACATGAACACTGTGAATCATGGTATTAATCATATTCATAATACAGATTGTACCCAGTATTCCAAGAAATGCATAGCAGGCACCTCTTGTCAGCGTCATAGCCGAATTCCACTCATCATAGTAAGATTTCCAGGTTTTCAGTTCAACCCTTCCATTTTCTTCGACAATTGCTTTTAGTGCGGCTTCTGCCTCTGTGTCATATTTTTTATCAGCAAATATGCGATAGTACATATTCAAATTATAATCGCTGAAGGAACGAAGTCCCTCATCCGCCATAATCAGATTATGATAGCCTGTAAATCCCAAATCATAATCCCCAATCGCCACAATCTCCAATTGCTTCCGGCATGTTTCGTCTCCATTCTCTGTAACTACATCCAGAACATCACCTATTTTCAAATCCGGATACCAGTGAAGCAGATTCTTATCGATGACGACTTTATCTCCACTCTTTAAATCTTCATAGGTGACATTTCCTTCTATAATTCCATTTTCCAGCAATTCTTTCCCACTTTCGGGAACCCCCAGCATGCCCTCTCTATCGCCGTCAAAAGCATCCGCTTTCACATAGTTTCCCAGATAACATTCCACAGAATTAATTCCATCAATCTGTACAATCTGTTCCTTCAGCTCCTCTGTCAGCGGATTGTTGCGCTGCACCTGACTCCACTCCAATTCCGAATGCTCTTTATTGCCAAATTCTATAATTGGAGAAATCTGATATTCTCCCATCATGGAATTGTCAGCGGCTTCATTTGGATTGGCACATGACAATATCGTCGCAACTACCATAAAGAATAAGCCAGTAATCGCCATGGAACAGATTGTCATCATACTCTTTTTCTGATTACCTGCAAGATGTATCATGGCAAGCCGGGAGACTGTGATATTGCAATAGCCTTTTCTGTGCCTTTTCGTGGTTTGCTCCCCCGAGTATCGCATAGCTTCTATTTCGGAAACCTTTGCCGCGATTCTCATTGGTCGAAGTAAGGACAGGAATACCGTCATCATTGCAATACCAATTGCCAGCAGATAAATCCACGGAACAATCAACTGTACTTCTCCTCTCCCAATCACTCCCTGAAGGGTAGACATCATCATATTTTCATTCTGGTATAACTTGAAAATACATAAAAATACATATTTCGCTAACAAAGTACCTGCCAGCAGTCCGAGAGGTATTGCAATTCCTGCAACCAGAAAGCCTTCCAGCAAAACAATTCTTCTTAGCTGACCTGTCGTTGCACCGATTGCTTTTATCTTTCCAAATTCCTGAATCCGCTCCCCCATGGAAATATAGTAAATACTATAAATCGTGATAATCCCTGCCAGAATAATAATCAACATAATAACAACCAAAACCGATATAAAAGAAGGATCCACATAATTGGCCCACAAATAGTCCTCATTGATATTATAATCCTGTTCCGTCACGCCAAACTGTTCTGCTAACTGCCGGATACTCGTTTCCATCTTCTCCGTATCATTTGCATACGCTGTATCTATCTGAAACAAAAAACGGTAACCAATCTGGTCTGACGGAATCTCTTCCTTCAAAAATGCTTTTGAAACCAGCGCTGTAAACGACTTCTGTTCCACATTGATTTCCGTATCCGGGAGAAATCCACAAATCACAAAGTCTTTTTTTGCAGGAAATCCAGACCCCCGTTTCGATACACCTGATAGGAAAGGGTGACGGTATCACCGATTTCTCCTGACAGAGAGAGCGCCTCTAAAATTCCTCTCGAGACGACAAGCTCATTTTCCGCCTCCGGTAATCTTCCTTCTGAAAGTTCCAGCTTATACATTTCGATTGCCTGTGCATCCAGATACATCATAGCAATCTTCGTATCATCAGCGGCTATGTATCCAAGATCACTTCGCAACCCATATCTTTCTACTAAATGGTGCGAAGTAAGTTTCGTTACGGTATCTTCCTGCACATATCGAAATAGGGCATGCCATGTTGGATACAGCTCATTAACCGCTGCCTTTTGACTATTGATTAGATCCATTCCCATCGTTGGGACGAGAAACAGTAATAAGGTAGTAAGAAAAATTGCAATCCCCGTTAAGATATTCTTACTCTTATGATATCTCATATTTGATAAGGCAATTCTGGCTACCATACTCATGATTTTCTCACCACCTTACCATCTTCGATAACTACTACAATATCTGCCATTTGTGCTATGGTCTCATCATGAGTAATCATAACTAAGGTCTGATGAAAATCTTTAACACATTTTTTTAGCAAAGCCATCACTTCCAGTTCCGTTTTGGAATCAAGATTTCCCGTCGGTTCATCCGCTAAAATAATTGCAGGCGAACTTACCAAAGCTCTGGCTATGGCAACTCTCTGCTTCTGTCCACCGGATAAGGTATTCGGCATAGCCTCCACCTTTTCCTCCAGTCCAATCTGTTCCAGTATTCTCATGACATCATCTCTATTTACCTTTCTTCCATCCAGTCCCATGGGCAGAACAATATTTTCCCAAACATTTAAGGACGGAATCAGATTAAAGTCTTGAAAGATAAATCCAATCTTTTTTCTTCGAAAAACAGCCAACTGATTTCCCTTAAGTTCAAAAAGAT
>JBJENR010000022.1:0-24195 GCA_051880315.1 Acetatifactor sp. | reverse complement strand
AAGTTCCTGTGCTGATATAGTCCAGGATGGAGGATATTTTTGCGGAGTGCTGCCTGAGTATGCTTTCACATCCCTCCAGATGAACAGCGACTCCTATGGATAACCGCTTGTTCTCGCTTACCGCAAAATAATTGCAGAACGTCACCAGATTGTATCCCTTGTTAATGTAATGGACCATCTGCTTGCTCTCAGAGAGCACGCCGTCCTGATAGTAATTCACCACCAGATTGCCGTCCCGGTCTGACACTATAGGTACCGTTGCAATCAATATCGCATAAGTATCTGATGTGGCTGTTATGTTATATACAATTACCTGCCTGTCCTTTTCCGTTATTTGGAATCCCATAGAGTTTGTATAGGTATAGGCATAGAAGCTGTCCCTGTAGACCTTGGCAATCTTACCGTTAACATAGGTCATAACCTCACGGTTATTTTTGGATGAATTACTGTAATATTCATCGCCTTCAGCCACATATTCATCACTGTGTGACTGCGTTCCCTTCATGCTTCTCTGCAGTATATAGGTACATACATCCCCGTCCTTGGTGCTGACAGTGACCCTGTCCCCACATTCCAGGCACGGATTACCGCTTGCACGTATCGTCGCCGGAATATAGCTTATTACACTGATTATGTCAAACAATGTAGTTGCCAGCTGCACCGTAGCGTCCTTACCAAACTGCAGTATCCTCGGGCGGAATACATAGGTGTTATTTCCCTCACCATAATAAAAATCGGTTCCGCTGGATCCCTGTGATACCAGAAGCTGGTCTATCTTTTTGGTAGCAAAATCCTCATACTTTACATCCTTGTACTTGCTGATATTATTTTCTTCCTGGCTAAGGAAAACATATTCAAACTGTCCTGTACGTCCCATCCTTCCGAAGCAGCCATTGACCTCGCAGATATCACAGAGTACATCCTCTCCTTTTACCGAGGAATAATAATCAGATTTCTGTATCAGTATGTTATCGTTCGGCAGGTCTGCATCCATCTGCACTGTTTCGAAATGCTCAAAAAACAGATCCCTCAATTGCTTAACTGTGACCGGAAATACAATGCCGTTGTACCACTCTGTGATATCAGCCGTGTTAATGTCATACAGTTTATCATAAGCAATGATATCCCTGCTCTTTCTGTCTGAAGTCAGCTTGTCAGATTTCACCTTATATTTGCCGTAGCAAAAAGGAGCGTCTTCCTTCCCCTCCAGTATCTCTGTAATCTCCAGCCACTTCCCCTTAAATGATACATCAGCCCTTGATGTTTTAAACTTGACTGAAGCGGATTCACAGGAACCGAACTTGAGCTGTTTCCCGGAGCATAAGCTTTCTTCCAGTTCAAAGCTCTCGGAATTAATGTCTGTATTTGTCAATGTTCCGGAATCAAACCTAATCTGCAGCTGTTTGTCTATGCTATCCCGCATGAACAATTCAGCGTATTTGTAATCAACCATGCGGAAACCTCCCAGCCTAATATTCCACAAGCTCCATTGAAAAAGGATTGTATTCAATGTTCATGTGTACATCGTCTATTGTATGAGCCACATAGGTAATGTCCGGGATGTAGAATACTCCCGGTTTATACTCCAGCTCCTCATCGTTCCAATAGGTCACAGAGACCTTTCTCTGCCTCTTTTCCTCATCAGGAAGTGTAGCCAGACCGATAACATTCTTGAATGCCTCCATCTCGGCAAGATTCAGCTCCCGTATGTTCAGTTTTATTTTTGTCTTGTGATTCGCTGAGGTTTCACGGTGTAACAGTGAATTCGTATCCCTGTACGCATCTATGTCAATTCTCTGGTTCGGTGTATCCTCCCATCCGTCCGCTAGCAGAAAGGAATTGGGAAGTTGTACTTCCCCGAACTTGATTAACCATCCCTGAAATGAAGTCGCCATAATATCTCCTTTACTGATCAAAGGCACTGTGTCCGGTTCTGTTCTGGTACAGTTGATCCTGTCTCACAGTCTCACGGAATATTGTTTCCCCCTCAAGCTGTGCCACAAAAGTATATTCTCCACCGCCGGCGCCGCCGCGTTTATCCAAAGCAATCTCGAAAGCCTCAATCATTGTTTTCAGAGGTGTCTCAATGTTGGTCTGACCGAACTTCTGATCACCAAGGATGGCCGCAAAGGGTCTTCCGCCCTGGATAACCGCTCCATCCGCCAGCTGAGGCAGAGGAGACGCAGAAAAAATATGCGAATTATAGAAAGATGTACCTGCAGATCCGTCAGTCGAGGTTACGTTCTGTTTTGCCAGAATCGCAGAGGTAAAACCTATTGCAGCGAGACCGGTTATAATTGCAGCTGCCGCCACGCCAACAGACCAACAGGTATGAAAGATTGCCATAGCTGCCGCTGCTGCAATAGCCGCTGCTACCAATCCGCTGAATATGGCAATTCCTTTTTGTATGATATCCAGCTTGTTCCAGTTTCTGGAAATCAACAGTATACTCGTTACGAGCACTCCGATTGCCATAGCAGCGAGACCGACGGGAGAAATCAGTGCTTTGGCAATTCCTCCGAAGTTCTTTAAGGCATTGCTGATTGTTTCAATGGCTGTCGGAATCTTCTTAATCGTATAATAAGTGACGATTCCAGCAAGCAGTCCCAGAACCACGTCTGACATCGTTTCCACGTTTTCTTTGTCCGACTTACACCAGTTAGAAAAGTCCTGAAGCTTCTGTGTAAGGAACTGCATGCCCTCTATTACCGTGTCACCGGTCCATTCTGCAAGGGGCTGCAATAGATTGTTCCACAGCCATTCACCATAAGGTCTAAGCTCGTCAATTATCGTGCTGAGTACCTCAAGAGCTGCACTGAGCAGATCAAAAAATGCCGGAACTGCGTCCTCAATCACCCAGGACCCGAGTGGCAGTAATATGTTCTCCAGAAACCAGAGGAGACCGTCATACAGATACCCCATAAACGGTTCACATGCTTCCTTCAGTCTCCCGAATGACTTCAGAAGGGGCTCAAAATCCACCTTGTTCCACCATCCGCTCAAAGCCTCCTTGAACGGCTTAATCGCCTTAAGAATATCAGAAGCAAATCCGGATATTTCCGAGCTCACTTCTCCGGTTTCAAAAGCGTAAGCACCGGTGAGTTCTCCTCCGGCACCTGCAGAAGGTGTGTTCTTGTTCAGTACATTCAGCTTATCAAAGCTGGCCAGGGCTCCCTTGGCTGACTTACTGGCAGTATCCAGGGACTTCGCATAGTCAATCACCTGCTTCTTTGCTTTTGTGTAGGTTGATTTTCCCTGAAGCGCCGCCAGAAACTGTGCTACTGATTCCACCGCCCTGTTCAGCCACGCTACCAGCTGTGACAGATATGGAATCACGATATTTGCAATCGGTTCAAAGGCTGCTGCCAGATTATTCTTCAGCTGCGCCGTCTGGCTCTTCAGTGCAGACATGGAATTGTTATAGTCTGAAGAGTACTGTGCCAGATTGCGGAACCCTTCTTTCATGGCGGCTACCATTGCATTAAAGCCCTTGGTAATCCAGCTGAACACAAGCAGACTGAGGGCGATTCCCTTCAGCCTGGATTTCATGGTCGAAAGCAGACCGTTTGACTTCTTTGCGCCGCTCTGAATCGTTTTGAAGCACCTGTTTGCGCTGGAAGCCAGTTTATGAAAGCCGGCTGTCCCTCCACTCTGCTTATCAACCATCTCCTGCTGTTTCGTATTCAAAGCGGACAACTCTGCTTCTGCAATCTTGAGCTTACCTTCTAATCCAGCTATCTCATTCTCATCGCCACCTATTTTGAATGCCTTGCCCTTTTCCACAAGGTCTTCCATATCGTACTTGGCGCATTCTATTTCATTCTTAACCTCTTCGATATCGTATTTCAGACTATCCCAAGCAGCTCCGCTATTCTTTCCGAGCTCAATCATTTTCTGCTGTCTGCTCGTCAAGCTGATAAGCCGTGCTTCCGCCCTGGTAATCTGGTCAGATATCTCCTGATATTCTTTCGTTGCAACTTTCTTATTCTTTAATTCTCCCAGTTTATTGGACAGATCAGATACTTTCGCTGTAGCCTTATCAATCTGAATCTGCATCTTCTGCATCTGTGATGAATCTACTTCCGTATGTACTCTGACACTTGCATCATAATCAGCCATTCCGGTACCTCCAAAAAAAATAGCCAATCCATACCATAACGGTATCAATCGGCTCAATGGCTCTGGACGGCTATTTGCTTACGTTGATATATTTCATAAACTCTTCGACTCTCTGTTTCTCCTGTTCAGACAGTGTCTCCTCTTTTGGAGCCTTGATTTCAAATATCTTCTTTGCCTCCATGATGGACTTTCTCTCCTCCGGTGACATCTTGCCGGTCAGCTTCTTGTTGCGAATGTTCATCACATTGGTAAAGGCGCAGTCATCAAGGTTTGCCAGGAGCCCCATGAAGGTAAACCAGTGCATGTGAACGGTATTCAGATTGATATTATACTGACTCAGAAATGCAGCATAGATTCTCCACTGGTCTATATCGAAATCCATCACCTTTACTTTGGATTGCTTCCCGGAATCATTATCATGATGATATTCATTCAAAAACCATGTGATTCCTTCCGCAGCCTCCTTTATATCCGGTCTGTTCCCGTCCTCCGGAAATAACAGGTATACTGCAGTAAAGAATCTCTCTTTTTCTGACAGTTCCTCATCCGCAAGGCACTGTGATATCTGTATTCCTGTTTGAAAGTCAGAATCAATCGGGTACCCATGCCATTCAACAGGCAATGGATCCAGCAATACGTTCCACATATTATTTCCTCATCGCATCCTGTATCAGCTCTTCCTTCGTGCGGTGCTTGCCGCCGCCTTTTCTGTTCCGGCTGTATCTCTCGGATATCTTCTTCTGTCTGGCATCCATATACTGCTCTGCAATCGGTGTGAGCTGGTCCAGGAAGTCGGCAATAAGATAGGGATTGGGGATGATGTCACCAAACACCTTCTTACACGCATTCTCTCCGAACATATTGTCAATATCAGACATGATTTCTTTTGTTTTGGAAATCATGATATCCAGCTGTTCACGCTCTCCCTTTGCCTTAATCTCGGGTGAATCCATTTCCTTTGACGCAGCTTCTATCCTGTCATAGAATCCATAAAACTTGTCGATGAATCCCTGGTCTTCCACGTTCACTGAGATTGTGTCGCCGTTGTCATTTACCTCGATTACTATACCGCTGTTTACTCTAATCTGATTCATAATTACCATCCTCTCTAAAGGTGGCAGATGGCAGAGAGTTCCATCCACCACCTATGTTAATCTGAATTAACACCAATGTTACGATTACTGTGCCTGTGTCTGTGTTGTCGTAGGCGTTGTTGCCGGTGTGAATGTCCTGGTCTTCACATTGAAGGTTCCCTGAATCGGATCACCATTCCCGGCAAGTGTCATCTTGTTCATGATGACATCACCTGCATCACCGCCAATGGAATCGAACTGGTACGTACAGGGTCTCTTGACAGCGGGATAATTGCCGGAGTCATCCGCACCCTCCAGAATGTTGATTCTGATATAATCAGCTTGTGCTTCATAACCCGTGGGAAGCACCTTGATTTTCTCATTAATCCAATCCTGCAGGTCCTCATCCTGGATGTACTCCTTCTCCACAGATATGGACGGAGCATAGGATTTCACCTTGTTGGACGCGGATGCCATGTGAATGTAATGCTTGGATTCCGACTCGGGGTTAAACTCTTCCGTCAGGGAAGTGATACCGTCTCCGAGTAACACATAGTTATCAGCAGAGCCGGTACCTATGTTGAAAAAATGCTGCAGTTTCTCTCTCATTTCTTATTTCTCCTTTTCGTATTTGATTGCTATTGTCATCTGATAGACAAATGTGTTGTCATCTACTCTTCCTACACAAAAGGGTGTGGTTACTTCAATGCTTTTCACAACGGCGCCACTTAATGCCGGGAATTCCCCTGCCGCATTCTTTTCCCTGACCCAATCCTCCAGAGCTTCACCGAAACCACTGTTGTCGATACGATCCTCATTGCTTCCGGATGACAACCTGGCGCGAATTGTGTAATGACCTGTAATCACCTTTCTTCCGGATAAGAATGTCTTTACATTCTGAATTGGCTCCTTGAAAAGCGAATAGGATTCTACACCGGCACTCTGCTGGTCAGTGTCTATCTTTTTCATTCTCCAATAATCTGCAGGATTGAATTCCTTCAGCCACTGAATGATTGCCTCTGATACCGTCACTTTCTTACTTCCTCCCTTGCCGCTTTTTCAATTTTTTCACGTCCGCCGTTCTGCATCATCCGCTCTACCCAGCGTGGTCCCCTAAGATTACCATTACGGTATTCCATGCTCCTGTCTGTCGGCACCTTCTGTACTCCCTTTCTGGATCGCCAACCATTATCTGTCTTAAATCCGGCACAGTGTAAATCAGGATCCTCATACACAATTCCGTTCCACATATATCTCGCATATGGCATGTCCCATACAACATCCGTACCGTTTTCTATGTGTCCGCTTGCTATAAGATCCCCCTGGTCAAGCGGAACATAAGGCTCTGACAAACGTAGCACCTCATTCGTGACTACCTGCTGCACTCTCCCGCGTTCCTCAAGTCCAAGGGTTCTGATGCAGTCCTGCAGATTGAAGGAAGTTTGATAATTGTATGCCATCAGTCTATCACCACCTTTATATTCTTCAGGAAGTCACGGTTTGTGTTGTCGTTTACAGACTTTATGCATCCGCTCCTCTGATACTTCTCAAGCAAATCAGAGATACGGTTTCCCCTGTCACCGCTCACAACATCGTTTACAGCTCCATAGACGATGGCATCCTCCTCGCTGTATGAATTTAGCGTAAGCCCGTCATAAGTGCCCTCAGGGAACGTCACAGAAGCATACCGTACCACACTGAGTATACCGTCAGAGTTCTTCTTTTCGGTCTTGTCAGCCCACTGTACGCCTTCCACAACCGTCCTTTTCCACTCTGTATCAGATATTTTGTTGTAGATTGTTACTGTATCCGTGAATAAAGCCATCAGTACGCACCTACCAATCCCGTCCCGGACAGCCATGCCCTGATGGAGGACTGCAATTCATTCCTGAGCTGTTCTTCCGTCTGAATCACATAGCTTTCGGAATACCCGTCATTACTGACGGATGAAACACCCTTTCCTTTACCGGACTTCTTATTGGCCGCCATCTTGTCAATGACATTGCAGATGCAGTCCTTGAGCTGTGTGTATCCGAATGTATCCGCGGTAATCGTTGCCCAGCGTATTGGTCCGATTACCTGACACACCTCTCTTTCTGCTGCAGCTTCTGCTTTATCGAAGCTATCTTCGATTACACTGCTATGAAGGGAGCTGTAATACTCCCAGTTTACTATCTGTGACATTTACGGCTCCCTCCTTTTTACTGATTCTGTTGCACCGGTGCAACTTCAGCCTTCAGCTGTTCATTTTCTGCCTTGAGCTCGGCATTTTCAGCCTTCAGCTGTTCGATCTCTGCCTTGAGCTCCTTCAATTCCTTTTTCAGCTTTGCATCAGCCGCGTTTTTCTTGTCGGGCTTTTCAGCCCCTACCCCTACAGTTCTCATGGTCTACCTCCTACGCCTTACTGTTCATGTAGATACCGGCACGCTTGTTTGCATAGCCGTCCACAATTCCGTATTTACGATACTTAACGATATCTGCATCCGCATCGGGATTGCCGGAAGCAAGAATGATATTGCTTGCCGTATGCTTATCAAACTTGATGATTGCGGGCTTATGTACAATCATGAAGTTAATATCCGCACCCGTTTCGGATTTCTTATAATGGCCGGCTTCCTCTCCGGGAGTCTTTCCGTCCAACAGATCAATTGCTGTGTAGAACCTTACCTGAGGTACCACTTTTTTCACAGCAAACTTGTCAAGGATTTCTCTGGACTTGTTCGTATCGAGAGACATTACGCTGTTAAGCAGAGTAGCTGTTGCGTAGAGCATACGATTCTCCTGGGGCACCTCATCCTCGTCCATCTTTGACCATGCTGTAAGAAGCGCATCCAGAAACTGCATTGCATTTTCAATGGTTCCTGTTGCCTTGGAAATATTGTCCAGTGCGGCAAGTGTGGCAAATGTGAAAGCATCCGCCTCAGGCGCAACCTTATCACGCATGAGTGTTGCTCCTGCCATTCCAAATGCCAGATTTCTGGATTCCTCATTGTCCATGACATCAACGGAAATCTTGGTTCCTCTGTCATAGTTGAATGTAGCAGTTTTCCACTTCAGGTCCACTGCCCCAGTGGTGTATCCACTGTTTCTGTCGTATTCTCCAAGACCGGTTACACTGATCTGGGGATAGACGATTTCGTTTGCGTTTGCACCTGCTCTGGACATGGCCGCATCGGATGTCAAATCCGAAGTAACGGAAGCGGCTCTGTATACCTCGTCCAGTAAACCGGTGAAGTTCTTTGCTAAAGCGATTGTGTTTGGCATTTACTTGTTCCTCCTATTTTTTCTCTGTTACAGGTGGTAATCCCATAACTGCGCGCATGGCTGCGTCGCTGTCCTGGTTACCTTCTTTCGTTACTACACCAATCGGATTCCCATTCCCAACAACATTGGGTTCCGGTTCTCCGAACAGCATCTTGCTGTCCTCTGCCTCTGTCAGCTTCTTCAATGCTGCAGCAATATCCTCCTTCTGGTTCTTGGATGCTTTCAGTGCATCAATATCCAGAAGAGCAGTAATTGCCTTCGCATTCTTTCCCTTGGCAGTGGCAATGCTTTCCTTCAGAATGTCATTGAAATCGCGGTCAGCAATTTTGTCATCATATTCCTTCTTTATTGTTGCCTTTTCGGCTTCCAAATCAGAAATACGCTGATTCAATGCCGTGACATCCACATCCTTGAAGCCTTCCAGTTGCTTCTTCAACTCACCGATAGCGGTATCATTCGCCCTGATTGTTGCATCGGCAGTCTCCAGCTTCTTAATCTGGTTGTCGTAGTCTGTGACGGTCTTGTAATTCTCAAGTACCGCCTTTTCAAAGTCTTTCTTCTTGTCTTCCGGCGCTTCAAGTCCGTACTCTTTCATGATTTCAAAAATATTCTTCATATTGTCCTCCTAAAATGATTATTGAATCGCACTTTCTGCGATATGGGAAATTGCAGAGGCAGGATTTGAACCTGCGACCTTCTGATTATGAGTCAGACGAGCTTCCACTGCTCCACTCTGCTATATTCCGGGCCGAAGCCCGGTGGAGGTTAGAAAGATGGCAAACAAAAAGAGCCAAGTGTTAAATATATTTAACTACTCGGCTCAATGGCTCTATCGATATGACTGATTTTTTTTTACAATGCTTGCAGTATCCCGGAAAGTTTATCAGCTTGGTGTCTTCTCTCACCATCAGCATCTTCCCGCTGCACTTTGGACATGCAATCCAGTATGTTTTTTTCTCCATTCCATCACCACATTTATCGGTAAAACTTGTGTTCTGTTTGTATTATAACAAGTAGCAATGTTTTATGCAATAAAAATCTTTACAATCCCGGAACAAATTCCTTTATCCCTCTGTCTGCGTTATACATTCTCTGCATAATTGAGTTCTCCTGCAGATATTCCAGACCTTTGAGTGTGATGCGCAAATCGTTACAATCCACTCTCATACTGCCGGATATATCCCGCTTCACGCTGGCGCCTTTAATGTATCCTACATCAAGCATCATCTCAATATAGCGGCACCATCGCTCTTTTGATATATCCAGAGCTTTATGGTCAATGGACTCCAGATCTGCTTCAGGAAGATCCATTGACTTCTCCAGAGTGGAGAGAATTTTGTAAATGGCTTTGAAGTTATCCATTGTTATTCTCCAATAAAAAAATGCCATTACAAACAAGTAACAGCTTCTCAGAATAAGCAAGGAACTCTTTGGCAGGCGTGCGCTTCTCCTGCATCTCTCGGGTTACCCCTGTCAGTACCATCGGCGTGTGGACCGCACGAAATCCTCCACCTCAAAGAGTTCCTCTCTTAATCCTAAACACATTATATCCAAATTATTCTTTTTTGTAAAGAATTTTCTTGTTTCTCAATAGCCTGTTCCACTCCTTTTCATCTATTTTCATAAATGTTATAATTGAATTCTTATAGTCCTGGCTATCCGTGGAAGTTACCAATCTCAACACTGTTTTAAATACTTCATCCTCTTTTTTGATTGATTTCAAAATAAGTGCGGTATTCGGTTTCGTCGCCTCAATAATATAATCAGGATCTTTTACAATCTCACCAAGATATGATGCAAACCTCTCATAATCTTTTGGATGTCTGTCCTTAATATGCTGAATTTGATTATCGGTGATAATCACCTCATCCGTCACAATATCCTCCGTAACGCACTTATAAATTTCCCTATCTATTTTACCGACTGTATGCACCTCAACACCCTTTTTCTCTTTTGATATATCCATTGTATCATGTCTATTTCCATCTGCAACCTCTTTTTTCTCCGTTGCAGTATATTCCTCGTATCTTCTCCACGCTTCCGTCTTCTTCAGATCAGATGTTCCACTCTCATACCGCAGACGATTAATATCCGACTTGACTTTTGCAGTATCACAGAAATTCTCATAATCATAAATTTTCTGCTTTATGCTCTTGGATATCTGCTTTGTGTCCATGTTCAGAGCCTTCATGGCTTCCCGCTCACGCTTCATTGCACGAATTCTCCGCTCCATAGACCTCTTTTTCTGTTCAATGGCATAATAATCATAGGTTCTTCCGTTAATCGTTACCGCTTCCGGCTCCGGATCCTCCTGGGTCAGCTCTGACACGCCGAGGAACCAGGGATGATGCTTGTGCCGGCAGTTGAATCCATACAGCCCCAGTGGGTCATTTTCTTTACTCCCGTCCACACTGTACCCGGTGGCATACCACAGGGACATAATTCTGTCCTGGCCGATGCGCTTTGCCTCTTCTGAATAATCAGTACCATCTTTGATAAAATATACCTTCCCCTGCCACTGCTCATGGTTCGCATGTCCCGTATCGGTATTTCTGGCTCCCCAGTGCCTGGATACATATACCAGATTCACTCCTGTCTGCAGTATGTCTGCATCCATGATTTTCCCGGACAGCTGATGGGCGCCGGTACGGATGGCGAGCTTAACAGCCGTATCCAGCTGCATGCTGTAGCCGGAGGAAAAATCAATTGTTCTCAACCCGCTTTCTGCCAGGCTGTGTACCACGTCATAAACCACCTGCTCCTGGCTGAAGGTTCCGGAGCATATTTTTATCATTGCCTTGTCAAGCTCTCTCTGGTACAGGTTCTCCACCGCTTCAAACCCGGACATGGTTTTGAATCCTGTGGTCCTTGTCATATTCTTAAGGGTCTCTGATGTCTGCTGCCTCGCCGCATCCACCAGCTGTGGAAGGAAGGATCTGTCTGTCAGTTCCTTCCCTGCCTGCTTCCATACCCGTAAATCATCCAGGAATGACAGGTCTGCTGCCCTGGGCAGAATCTTATCCTTCGCCGCCTGTGCTGACTTCATAATACTCTGCAGAAGCTTCCTGACCTTCTTCTTATGCTCCAGTGTATTTTTTGCCACCAGTTTCCGATACTCAGGATCCGATTTCAGAAGCTTCATGGCTTCTTTTCTGATTCTTGCCGGACTGTACCCCAGTTTCCGCATGTTGACCGCCTCAAGCTCTGCCGTCCTGGTATATGCCATTGATTCCTTTATTCTGTTCGCTACATCGATAATAACCTGCTCCTCCAGATACTGAAAGAGCGGAATCAATGCGTCAGAAATATATTCCAGCTGTTCATCTGTAAGTGCCATGCCTTCACCTTTCTTCTATCAGTCCGTTTCTTCTCCGTCCGTATCCTGCTCCTCTTCCTCCTGCTTCATCTGCAGCATGGCTGCCGCTTCCTGCTCGGAGATATTATAGGCATCCATCAGATACCAGATTGTCAGCTGCGGAATGTCAAAGGACAGAGCGTCATTTCTCTTTCTTTCCAGATCGGATTCTTTGTCCGTGATGTAGGAATCGTCAAACTCTATGGACAGCTCCTCTGTCACGTCATAAGAAGTGGAAAGAAATGTGTTGCTGAACCACATGGCCGCATGTATGATGTCTGTAATATAGTCCTCTGCCTGCTTTCGCTGCTTGTTCAGCTCCTGCATGGAATCCTGTTTCGTACCTATGTATTCTGTCGCAGTGGTTATCTTACCATTTTCGAAGGTGTACTTCTTGGTACCATATCCGAAGGACATGGACAGCAGAGACAGCACCAGCTCAAATGCCTTTGTAATCTGCTCAATCCTGATTTCCGGATTATATTCCTGCACCAGTGTCTTTTCCTCCGGGAGCTTTCCTCCGTCCTGTCCGAGCAGAATAAAGATTTCTTTCTGCTGCTTCGTAAGATACGGATTCCCGTTCTTGTCCTTTTGGATGCAGGCAAGAAGCTCATTAATGAATACCAGCTTGTCACCTTTTCCCAGGTCCCCATACAGCAGGTTATAACACATATCAACGGCCATAAAGAGCGGAATGGAGTTGTACACCTTAGGAAGTCCGTACCCCTTCATGTTGTCCAGGTTATTCACCTCTGCATTCTGCATGATGGCAAATGGTTTCACATCACCAAGCTGGATTGACGTTGATTCCTCATCCCTCTTATTTCCCCTCTCATCAAACACAGCAGTTTCGGCTCTGTAGTTCTCATTTTCTTTCGTGAATATTACAAGTACCGTATTTTCTTTTCCTTTGACCAGATTCGTGGCACAGAACGCGCATTCCGTGACGAGACCGTTGTCTACCGTAAGCGGAATAACGCAGTCAGCATCAACATAATTAATTTTGATTTTTCCACCCCTGGCAACAATCTTCCCATCTGCTCCCTGCAGATACTCTGCTCCGGACAGATAGATGTATGCCCCTACAGTTCCGGTAGCAGAAGTCTTCTCCAGCTGTTCCCGGTACCGGACATCAAATCTGTTGCCGGTAAGGAGCTGATTAATAAACTCTGTTGATGCACTTTCCTTCTCTGGGGATACGGAAACAATTTCACATAAGTTTGCATCATCAGAGCAACACCTCTTTGCAAAATTCATCCTCCTAAGCTCAAACTCCACACCGTTCAGGTTCTTGCGTTTGTGGAAGTCATCGATGATACGGTTTGAATACCAGTCATCGCACATCTTAATCACGCTCAGGGCGTTGGAATTCACCTCGTACCCCATCTTTTCCAGATATACCTTTGCACAGTCCTTCATGGTTCCCTACCTTTCCAAATCAATGTATTCTATGAAATCTAACAGGCAGTAGCAGAATGCATCCCACCAGTCGTTACAGTTACCTATGTTTTTGTCCTCCGGTATGTCCGGATGATCCTCGTCCCACCTCAGAGAAGCGATCGCCTTCCGCACCTGGACACACCTCTTATTTATCTTCAGTCTGCCGGAGTTGAACAACAGGTCAATCGTCTTGGGCCTGTCTGATATTTCATTCTTCCTGCAGCCTTTAATATTTCTCCAGGGAAGTCCTGCATCACGTGCAGCCGCACGTAAGCTGTTTATCATGGTTGTGCTGGCGCTGTCCGGAAATACCCAGTCCACACGACCGTACTTCTTAATGCACATCCTGTAAAACTCAATGAACTTGTCACAGATAGCCTTTGCGTCGATATCCTCCGTGATGGGAAGCCCGTCCTCCTCCAGTCCCCTGAAGTGTTTATATCCTCTCAGGTATCCCATGAGGAAGAATGTGGTTTTTGAGCCGTTTCCTCCGAAGTCTATTCCCATTGTGAGTTTACTGAAGGATACTTTCAGACTGCCGTTTTCATCAAATATCTCATCGTCATCGAACAGATACGGCTCGTCATTCTCCGCAAAGTAGCGGAATATTATTCCGGATGCCAGAACCCACAGACCTCGTATGAATCTGTCATAGAACACACCTTTGTACATCCGCTCGTAACGCTCTATAATATGCGCTGCCAGACTTGGGTTGTCCCGCATGGTAAAGTGGATGCGAATGAGGTTCTTTTCTCTCAGCTTGTCAATCCATTCCACCTTGAAGTAATGGTCAGGACCCTCAGGGTTACAGTTGAACCAGTACTTTGAACCCTCCACGGAGCATCTTCCTGTTGCCTGGTTTACGAAGCTCTCCGGCATCAGTGCCACCTCATCAAAAAATACACCCGCAAGAGTGATTCCCTGTATCAGATCCTGAGAGCCCTCATCCTTACCGCCAAACAGATAAAATGTGTTCTCTACGCTCCCTTTACGCACGATTATGTAATTTTCGGCTCTGTGCTCTTCCACCTGGTAGCCACGTGACTTGAGCATATTCTTGAGCTGATTGATTACATTCCGGCGGAGTGACTGGATCGTCTTGCCGCACAATGCCAGATTCTCTCCTTCAAAGGTCTCCATCGCCCACATGACAAATGACAATGACATGACTGTTGTCTTGCCGGAACGAATAGAACCATCACATACGATACCGTCCTTGTCCGCATACGGACTCCCCGGCATCCACCATTCCAGGACCATCTTCTGTTTCCGGCTGAATCTGGTAAATCTGAATAAAGCCTTACGTTTCAACTATATCATCCCCCTCGAATGTGGCAGTTACATCGCCCTGTAATGCCTCCAGGAATCCATCTGATTCAAACTCCTTCGACTCGCCTCCTTCTTTCTCGGCTTTTCTTCGGTCAAGCTCTGCCTGGTATTTCTTGCTTTCCATATCCACCGGAAGTGCGTACAGTTCCTTTATATTCTTAAGTGCGCTTGTGACCTGCGACAAGCCAAGCCTGTCCACCGGTCCTCTCTCTTTCCTAATGCTCTCCGTTTCGTCTATAACTTCCTTTGTTGGCTTTCCAATCGCTGTATCGTCCTTGTATTCCACAGTCCGCACTTTCTTCTTATCGCGCACAACATACTGCTCAAGTTCCCCAAGTGCCTGTTCTGCCTTGTCTGTGGCTATGTCCGCTATCTGCAGAAGGCGGGCAATGCGGTTCGCATCCTTATCGGAGGATTTCTCCATAAGTTTTTGGCTTATCTTTCGTTTGTACTCTGTCCTTTTTTCAGACCATTTACAGGCTGCAGCGTGATCCTTTATCGCCTGAATGGAAATACCGTATTTCTTTGCCAATGTTTCATGGCTGCATGGTTTTTTTCTGATATCCGTCACATACTCATGTTCTATCGCTACCCATGATACAGAATCCGAACGTTCGCTTTTCATGTTCGAATCGCATTCCGAACGTTCGCTATCCCAGTTATGTGTACTCTTCCATCTTCTTACCGTTCCAGGAGGTACATCCAACTTAGCAGCAATGTCTACCAGCTTCATGCCGTTCGTATACAGTTCATATGCTTTATCACTTAATGGATTTTTCTTTGCTGCCAACTAATCACTTCCTTTCTGCACAACAAAAAAAAGATACCTCATCCATTGGATATGGTATCTTTTAAGCAATTGTCCGGATTTCAACCGGAGCCCCCTCTATCAAGGTGTACTCACAGGCTATACTACTTTTGCTTAAAACGATTATACCATATCCTTTTTACTCTTTCAACCATAGCTTTCCATTATCACTCACACCACTGGATTCCTCCTTTCCCTAATAATTAATTTTCTTTTTCCTCTTACTCCGTTTGGAAGCACTTCGTAATCATGCGAATTATAGTCCTTATAGCTCTTCTCTCGCATCTCTTGCAATTCCTTCGCACTCAATTCTTTAAAACCATCCTGATTTTTTGCATTTTTATATGCAGTTTTATAGTCTAGCTTTATAGGCTTCCCATCGAAAAGGACAACACCCGCTGAAGTCCGCTGAATAACAATTGTTCTATTACCTCTTTTAAAAGAAAAACCCTTTTCACCTATTCCGCTGCTCCCACCTCTGCCACCAAAAAACTGTAAATTCATTACCATTGTGCTACCTCCGCTTTATGAAACTTTTCACTAAATGCCTGAACCCTTACTATGTTTCCTTTGCACTCTTCCGGTACACTACCGTAAAATATAATCTGTGTAGGCTGTAACCTGTCCACCATCTCAAAATATCCGTCAAGGAATCTCCTCTTTCCTTCCTTGCTGTTCTGTGTGCCAACGGAAGATATTGCCACGATACTTTGTGTTGGTTCTCCGTCAAAGCACCACTCGAAGGAATTCTTATCACTCCAGCAAATAGTTGGTATCACTCTGATTCCTTGCTCCTGCCAATATGCAGCAAGCCAATGTTTTCGATAGTGGTTATAAATCTGCAATGCCTTTGGAAAATCTGTAAACAGGGAAAAATCCGGCGACATCACATACGCAAACCTGCTAAGCATTCCAACATATCTGTCAGGATCAGTCCACAGCCTAATGAACTGATAATCATCCAGGAAGAAATGCACGCCCTTCTTTTCCCTTTCATTCGCAGATGCCGCATAATTAAACCCTATCCAGTCGCATCCATCGTATTGTGTAGGCGCTATATTCGGTATCTGGTAGATCCCGTCACCATCATATACTGCCTTCTGTATGTTCTCATAGTTTCTCTGTGCTTTATACATTCGTCCTCCGTCAAAATAAAAAAAAGAGCCGGTACACGGATTTCTCCGAATATCGGCTCGTTGGCTCAAACACATATGTTACTTGATTTCATTTTATCTCATTGATGTATTACTGTCAAATTCATTTTGTTGCACCGGTGCAACTCCTTACGACTGCTGCCCGGATGTAAATTTCAGTTTAGTCAATCACAAAATCGAAATCGTGACAGTTAAAATCTGTCTCCTTTTCAGGTATTGGCATACAAACCCCGTTGTTATCCTTGACAAATAATTCTCCTTTTATTTCAATAACTTCCATAGGGTAATAACCAAATATGCGATGGTGACGGTCGATCTTCTTGCCAACAAGTTCTTTTGCATTTCCTTGATATAATTTCATTGCTCATTCCTCCTATAAATCGTTATTTTCCCTGCATTTCTGCAAGTGCCTGTTCAGCTTCTTCCCTAGTTAAGAATACGGTCTTCCCTATTTCTCCGCTTTCCATAATTGCTACAAGATTGCTTAGAGTCTTTATTTCCTGTTCTTGTACTTTGTAAGGTTTATCATCAGCATACCAAAAGCGATAGATTTTATCTCCTACCTTGCATGGCAGCATCAGAAGTAAGCCGTTTCCCTCTGCATCCTCATAGGTTGCAAGTTTTTCCATTGATTTCATTTCAAAGTTGCAATCTGCACAAAATCCTCCACATCCTTTAACTTTGTCACAATATGGATAATAAGGTGTGCCATTGTCGTTTCTTGCTGTTAATCTTTCCATTATCTTTTCCTCCGTCAAATGTTAATTCGCTAAATCTGATGAAACGATAATATAGTCATCTTCTCCTACATCCTCTTTTTCTGTTCCGTCCCAGTCGATATCATTTTCTTTAAAACTTTCTTCATCTGCCTGGACTCCAAGCGGACAGCTAAAGCAGAAACAACATCCTTTTCCATCCTGCTTTTCTTCCTGCTCTTGATGGGTACATCCATAACCATTATTTACATCTGAATTACCATCAAAGTACTTGCAGCTTCCTGCGAACATATCAAATGGTATCGCTATTCTTTCAAATGCCATCTTTATATTCTCCTTTATTGATTAAATGTTAATTTACTGCAAATATCCTAATCTCATTTTCTTCAAAATCCGTATGATCTCTCAGAAGCTCCGCATATCTCTTTGCATCCATACCGTACTTTCCCCTCAGTTCCTCAATACTTCCGACCAGAGCCGATATCCTATCTGGTCCCCAGTGCTCCCTTCTCTTAAGTGCAAGGCAGATATTTGCAAGCAGCATTGCCGGAATCCATTTCTTCTGCTGCTGACGTATGTACAGAATCTGTTGACGTGTAGGTGGTTTTCTGTCCCATGTGTCAGCATCGAGATACGCGTACTCATGAAAAGACTTCATTCCGGGCATTTTTATCTCTATTCCTGTTTCATCCTCCAGCATGGAAAGCATCGACTTCTCAACTCCCGCTTCTGCGCATTCCTGCCATACTTCCCTGGATACTTCGAAGAACCTTGTTATCCTAAGCTTTCTCCATCCGTACTTTGTCCACAGAATGTATGCAACTGCGGGATAAACAATGTTAATGTTCTTGGTTAGCTCTCTATCTATGTCCCTGTTTGCGTTCCTGATTCCGATATCCATCTATTCCTCCACTTCTGACCGCAGCCAATTCAATATACATTCATAGCAATTGCAACTATCGTTTTTATCACAATCGATTTCGCCAAGTCCATTCTCATTCGGACACATCATATTCATGGCCAATTCCTCATCACTCATTGCCCGGATGCGGTCTGCGTTTGTCTGTACTTTTTTGCCCTTTACTTCCTGCATTGTTTACCCCTCCTGTTTATAGTTCCTTGTCCAGCTCGTTTATCTGTTCCTCTGTCAGTCCGTATTCCCTTGCAACCTCTCTGGATAAAGAAAGCTGATGCAGCTGCAGGATACTTATATCCCGTATCCTCTGCATTCTCCTGAGGTATGCAATATAGCGATTCACAGGATTCTCCTGTTTATTTCCATCATTCATCAATCTTACTTCCTCCTGCTCTTTTAAACTGTGCCCAGGATAACGGCTTGGGGCATTCTACAAGCGGTTTTCCTGCGCCATCCGTTTTATAACCAAGTTCGCATCCGTGAGGCTCTCCGTATAAAGGATGACCTCCTGTAATTGCTGCATAGCATCCTTTGCATGTCTTTTTCATTTCCTTCCTCCTTTCTGCAGATCCTTCAGAAACTCCACAAGATAGGTTTCACTGTCCGTACTGTGCGTATACTGCTTGTCATAAGTCCCGTTGTGCCCCTTATATTTCTTCTCAAGCAGATGATAATAATGCTCGTCATCCAGTTTTTTCGCATTCCAGTAAAGATGCCTATTAGGATATTCTGCAACAATCAGCCGGCTGCCATCCGTGAAATCGTACTTGTAATAATTCACATCGATATGCTCGTCCCGGTACCATAAGCCCCAGTCTTTATACTTCGACAGCCATTCCTTTCTCTGGTCATTGTTCTTAAGGACCGGAAGCTCCGGCTGTATCTGTGGTTCCGGCTCCGGATTAGTCTCCGGCTCCATCTCTTGAAGCCCCTCCAACTCACACAGCATATTGGCCAGGGCGCCGACAATCGTCTTTTTCTCATACAGGTATTCCTCCGGGAGGCGTTCCACCGCATCCACTTTCACGCATTCTTCCAATTCCCGCTTCTTTTCGTCCAGTAATCTCTTCAGTCTGGACAAATCGTTATCCTGTTTCTCTTCCTGAAAGGGAAGCTGTTCTTTCTCCGTTTGTGCATCCTGCGTCTTTATTGCACCGTTTACGGCTCTTCTGCACCGGTACCCACAATCGCTCACCTGACATTTTTTACAACACGGGACAGCTGCTCCGTCGCCAGATCTTACATACGCAAGTCCCTGATTAACAAACTGACACTCTTCCCTGAATTCATTTTTCAGATTTTCCAGCACATTCATTGTGGTACATGAAAAAGGATTACCCATAGGTGCTTCGACGCAATACCTCTCCTTTTGCCTGATTACACAGTCCTGCGCGCAGCAAAAACATTCGTGCTTTCGTCCGCATCCTTCAGTTGCAATCAGGCTGTCCGGTGGATATTCGGACTTTGTATAACCGTAAGGTGATACTTTTTCTTCCGGTTGCGACGTCGCAACCTTCTCCGGTTCCTTTATTTCCCGGAATTCCCCGTCTATAATAATCTCCTTCTTTTCGGGAACCGGCTGCACAGGTTCCGGTTTGGGAGCTCTGTCCTGCTTCTTGATTTCCCTTGCCTGCTTCACGGTCATTTTCGGTGTGACCTTCGCCTCCTGCTCCGGTGTCATGTTAAGCATCTCTATAAGCAGTCCCTGGGAATACTGCTCATATTTCTCAGAGATTTCCATGCTCTTTCCCATGGTGGAATACTTTTTGTTTATCCCGATAAATCTGCTTGCCATGGTATAATCCATCTGCAGTTCCTGTTCCAGATAAGAGTCAAAGTCCACATATCCGTCAACATACAGACGTTCATCCAATATGCGCCGAAGCATGTACCCAAGCTGCACGGCGTCCTTTGCTGATCTTCGCATGGTTCTCTTTATCTCACCTGTCAGCTTATCAAGAGATAATTTATTGATTGCAGATGTTAGTCCCTCCATCCTGTTACCCTCCTTGTTTTACCTGTACTTTTCAATTCTTGCCTTCAGTGCCTCAAGCAACGCTTCCTGGCAGTCGCCTTTTTTCTCCAGCGCCGTCATGACATCCTCGTCTACGGAACCGGCTACCACCAGATGGTGAATAAATACTTTGTATTTCTGTCCCTGCCTGTGCAGTCTCGCGTTAGCCTGCTGGTAAAGCTCCAGGGACCAGTTCAGCCCGAACCATATCGCATGGTGCCCGCCGTCCTGCAGGTTGAGACCGTATGCAGCACTTGCCGGGTGTGCAAGCAGGATGTCAATCTTCCCTGTGTTCCAGTCTGCAATGTCAGAGCTTGTAAGCAGCTCCCCGACCTTCAGCTTTGTTTTCGACAGTGCCTTTCTGATACGGTCAAGGTCATGCCGGAAATTGTAAAACACCAGTGCATGTTCCCCGTTCAGTTCCTCCACAAGCTCCATGAAGGCCTCTATCTTGTTGTCGTGCACCTCCATGACAATTTTCCTCTCCGGGTCATCCGGATCCTGCACATAGACCGCACCGTTGCCAATCTGAAGCAGCTTGTTGCTCAGTACGGCAGCACTTCCGGCATCCAGTACCGTATCCCCAAATTCAAGGATTCTCTGCTTCTCCATTTCGTCGTATGCCTTCTTTGCTTTGCTGTCCAGCTTTATGTACCTGATATTGTCTATCCTGTCCGGAAGCTCCAGATAGTCCTGTGCAGACAGGCTGATGCAGATATCCTGAATCTGTCTCTGTATGATTTCCTCCGCCCCGGGAAGCGGGTCATACCGGAAGATTGTTGTGGCATTCCTGGATGCGGCACAGAAGTAATTATTCCGGTACTCTGTAATTGTCCTTCCCAGTCTCTGTCCTCCGTCAAGCAGATACATCTGTGCCCACAGGTCCATGTAACCATTGCTGGACGGTGTACCGGTCAGCTCATAAATCCGATTGATATGACTCCGGATGCTTTTCAGTGCCTTAAACCGTTTCGCCTGATGGCTCTTAAAGCTGCTGCTCTCGTCGATTACAACCGCATCGAAGGGCCAGGAATTCCGGTAATAATCCACCAGCCATGGAACATTTTCCCGGTTAATCACGTATATGTCTCCCGGTGTGGCAAGTGCCTTGATTCTCTTTTTTAGGATTCCCAGTACCGGGACAACCCGAAGCAGGTGTAGGTGCTCCCATTTTGCCTGTTCCCTTGTCCAGGTGTCCTCTGCCACCTTTTTTGGGGCAATTACCAGACAACGGCATATCTGGAACCTGTTATACTTCAGGTCATTAATCACTGTCATCGTAGTTACCGTCTTCCCGAGTCCCATACCGAGGAACAGCGCAAGCGCCGGTTCCTGTATCATGCGGTTTATGCAGTATCTCTGATAGTTGTGTGGTATGAATTTCATATCAGTCCTCCTGCCTCAAGTATGTCTTCCAGCAACCCGTCTCCGTCTCCCTGGCATATCAGCTCCGAAAGGAACCTGTCCACTCCCTCTTTGGAATCCGTATAGTCTGCGGTGCATCCCAGTTTGTGAAGCTGCCAGATTCTGTGCTTCTGGTCTTTTCTCGGTACCTCGCCGGGAGCTTTTAATTCCAGAAATCCTATCTTTCCTCCCGGGAGGATTACTATCCTGTCAGGCACACCTGTGCACCCGGGAGATACGAACTTTAAAGCAACCCCTCCCAATGCCTTTGCCTGTGATGTTAAATATCCCTCAATGTCTGTTTCTCTCATCTTCTGTCTCCGTGTGTAACTTTCCTCGCGCGTATATACTCTACGCGTCAAGGGTATCAAGGGTTATATATATTATATTTCCCTTGTTTATATATCTTATATAGAAAGAATGTTACAATGTAACAAATAGCCTTTAGCCCAGTATCTACAATGGCTTTTGCCGTTACAAAAGAATGTACAGAATGTTTACAATGTAACAGTCCATTTTGTAACATTTTCTTTCGTGTTTCATCTGTCAAGGGTATTTTGTTACGCCCTTTCATACCCTCTCTGGGGACCATATTCCCCTCCGAACCGTGCCGGTTTTTTCATCCTCTGCCATCCCGGCATCCGGTCAAGTATGGCATTTATTTCCCTGGAGTCCGACTTCTTCATACGGTTATATCCCATCTGCTTATAACACTCATTCCATATCTCAATGGCGCATATCCTGTCGCGGTACATGAGGTTTTCTTCCGGTTCCCTGCTCTGGTCAAAGGCATTGTCAAGCCACATCCTCCGCTCTGTCAGAGACCGCTTGTACCAGTCCTTCGGTACCTTCTTTGCCAGGAAGTCTTCAATAAGCCCTTCATTATAGCTGCTCTCACGATGCTCCTCCTGCGCCTGCTTTGCCATGCCTTCCGCATCTGCCGACAGAACCAGAGGTTCCCCGTTTCTGTAAAGCTCCATGGCTTCCGCCCAGATCATGGGCACATCGCCAGCCAGGTCCCGGAACACGGATTTCGCATGCGGATGTTTTCCAAGGTCCACCGGCCAGAATCTTCTTCCGCCCGTCTCGTCCTTTAAGAACTCCGTTTCGTTGGTGGTACCTACCAACAGACACCTTCTCGGATAACTTCCTGTACGCCGTCCGTATGCCGCCCTGTAGGTGTCCTCACATTTACTGATAAACTGTTTCACAACATTCATCTCAGACTTTGTCATTCCCGACAGTTCTCCGCATTCCGCTATCCAGTATCCCTGCAGCAGCTCTGCCGCTTCCTTTCCCTCGAAGGTATACAGGGAATCCGTGTACCAGCGCATCCCAAGAAGCCGGAAGAAGGTGCTCTTTCCTATGCCCTGCGGTCCGGCCAGAATCAGCATCTGGTCGAACTTGATACCCGGATTGAACAGTCTGGCGATTGCCGCCACCAGACACTTTCTGATAGACTCCCTGGTGTATACGGAATCCTCTGCGCCAAAATAATCCGTAAGCAGAGTGTCAATCCTTTTTACACCGTCCCACTGCAGGGTCACCAGGTAATCCCTCAGCAGGTTCACACGATGATTCATGGCATATACGGAGAACCCGTCCATGATTTTCTCCTTTCCTGAAATTGCATAATGAGACTCCAGGTACCCTCTTAAGCCCGCGTCATCCTCGTCCTTCCATATACGGTGCCTCCCGTCGAATTCGAATGCCTCCCATGGCATTCTGTCACACACCATGGGTCTCTCCGCAAAATCATCGTGATAAATTTTCCCCTTCAGCTGAGGATCATTTTCCAAAATAAGCTGGACGTTCGTAACGGTTGGAAGAGGCATACCCGTCTTTGGATGAGTTTTCAGTCTGGTCATCCAGTCATAGTCTTCCGGCGTGGTATCCATGGGTACATCAAAGCTCTGTACCGCATTTTCGTATCTCTCCTTCATAAGAAGCTGTGCCACAGGCTCCTGGGCTGCGGCAAACTCGCACATTGCCTTAAACGAAGGCAGGTTATTCACAGGTGTGTCCGGATCCGCATCGGCATCCTCATCCCCGAACTTATGCAGCCTTACCATATCAAAGGAATTACACAGACGGTCACAGCACGGATCCGTCGCATGGTGGCTGTAAATGAACTTCCCGTCATCATACAGAACGGCTCCTCCCACGGTTGAGCCTTCCGTGTAGGTAAATCTTCCGTCGCTGCAGCTGTCGTAGGTACCCGGGATGAACAGCTCCATCGCAGTAATGATATCGTAGCTTCTGCAGAAAGCACCAACCACGCCGGTCTTTTCAAGTGGGTCTCCCTGCTTCTTAGCGGAGCGGTCTCTCAGCTTCGCTGCACCGGGAACCTCCGGCCACTCCTTGACATCCTTCCAGTCCTTATACATGGAGAGCATTCCGTCCCTGGAAAGAAACGGCTTGTCCTCATAGACGAATACAAACTCGGAATCCGCGGAGCAGCTTGGCCAGTACATCAGGCGGATGCTCTGAAACGTGGTGGGGTCAAAAATCTGCATACCGATAAAAGAAGCTATCTTTCTGGCGATGGGTTCATACTCGTCTGCCGTGCACGGTACGTCCAGCGGAAATATGATTCTGAGTCT